>NZ_JBZCNH010000010.1:0-100146 GCF_058269215.1 Arthrobacter sp. TJ-238
GCAATGAAGAAGGCCCCCTCACCAAGCGTTTCCGCTAGTGAGAGGGCCTTTCTCGGGTGCACCCCCCGGGACTTGAACCCGGAACCCATTGATTAAGAGTCAATTGCTCTGCCAATTGAGCTAGAGGTGCCTGGCGTTTTCCTTCACGATCTCACTCGCTCCGGTCATCCGCAACAGCATGAAACTCTACCAGCAGTTCGGCCGAAACATGAAACCGGCGGCTCAGCCCCCTTCCCGACCCCTCCCTTCCGCCCGGTCCGCGGCCGTCCTCACCCGGTCCCCAGCCGTCCTCCCCCAAGGTCAGCCGCTGTCAGCCGGTGTCCCTGTCGATCCGCAGGATCCTCGCGCCGCCGGGCTCGTTGGTCGCCACGAGCAGCGACCCGTCCGGGCCGGCCGCCACGTCGCGCAGCCGCCCGAACTGCCCGTCGAAGTGGCCGACGGGTTCGCCCGCCGTGCCGTCGTCGAGCGGGACCTGCCAGAGCCGCTGGCCCCGCAGCCCGCCGATGTAGGCGACGTCGCCGAGAATCGCCATGCCGCTGGGGGAGGATGCCGCCGTGGACGGCCACACCACCTGGGCGTCGGTGTACCGGGGGTCGCCGGGCGCTCCGGTGACCTCCGGCCACCCGTAGTTCCCGCCGGACACCACGAGGTTCAGCTCGTCGTCGACCTCCGGCCCGAACTCGGAGGCCCACAGCCGACCGGCGGAGTCCCAGGCGAGCCCCTGCACGTTGCGGTGGCCCAGGCTGTAGACCGGCGACCCGGGCGTCGGGTTGTCCCCGGGGATCCCGCCGTCGACCGTGATCCGCAGGATCTTCCCGCCGAGATCCGCCGGGTCCTGCGCACGGTCCCGGACCCCGGCGTCCCCGGTGCCGATGTACAGGTGGCCGTCCGGTCCGACGGCTATCCGCCCGCCGTTGTGGATCTCCGCCTTCGGGATGCCGGTCAGGACCGGCTCCGGCATGCCGAGCCGTCCGTCGGTCCACGGCAGGCGCACCACGCGGTTGTCCTGCGCCGAGGTGTAGTAGGCGTACACGGCGTCGGGCTCACCGGCCCCTGGTCCCGTCCGGCTGACGGCCAGTCCGAGCAGGCCGCCCTCTCCCGACGCGGACGCCGCGTCCGGGACACTGCCGATGACGTCGGTGGTCCCGTCGCCGACGCGCTCGATCTCACCCGTCTCGCGATCGGACACGAGGAGGGAGCCGTCGTCCAGTACCACCACCGACCACGGCAGGCCGAGCCCGGTCGCCGCGTCCCCGCGGTGCACGAGGCCCGGGAGTGCGGCGGCGCTGTCAGGGGAGGCGGAGGCTGCGGGCGGTGGGGCAGGGGTCGCGGATGCCCCGGCGTACAGCGGGTCCGGTTCGGGCGCCGCCGGGGAGCACCCGGGAACGGCGATCAGGATCGCGGCTGCCGGGGCGAGGGCCCGTGCGAGGAGGCGGGCGGTTCGCCGTCGGGCGGCTGCCATGGTCCGACCCTAGGACGGGGCGCGGGACGTGTCCACCCCTCCGGCTCCCGAGGGCCGGGGGACAGGGGGAGGGCGGCGCCGCGCGGTTCCCTCTAGGCTGGCGCCATGACGAACCCTGCTACCGCCCCGATCGTCCGGACCGTGAGCGTCCCCTCCGCCGACCTGCAGGAGGCGCTCGCGGATGCGTCCCCGGCCGTCGACGTCGTGCTCTGGGACTTCACCGCCCCGCCCGAGGGCGTCGACCCGGCCACGCTCGACGCCGCCGTCCTTCCCTACACGGGCCGCGCCCACCTCGACGGCGCACTCGACGCCGCCCCCAACCTCCGGCTGGTGCAGACGCAGTCCACGGGCTACGACGGCGTCGCGGACCTCGTGGGACCCGATGTCGCCATCGCCACCGCGGCGGGCGTCCACGCCGCTGCCACGGCCGAACTCGCCGTGGGGCTCGCCCTGGCCTCGCTGCGGGGCATCGACGACGCCGTGCGCCAGCAGGCGGAGGTCCGCTGGCACAGCGCCCGCTACCCGGGCCTCGCGGACCGGCGGGTGCTGCTCGTCGGCGTGGGCGGGATCGGGGAGGAGATCCGCCGGCGCCTTGCCACCTTCGAGGCGGACGTGACCCGGGTGGGCAGCTCCGCGCGCGACGACGAGCTGGGGCACGTCCATGGCAGCGACGAGCTCGTGGAGCTGGCCCCGCACCACGACGTCGTCGTCGTGATCACCCCGCTCACCGACGCCACCCGAGGGCTCATCGGCAGCGAGGTGCTCGCCGCGCTGCCCGACGGCGCCCTGGTGGTGAACGTCGCCCGCGGCGCCGTCGTCGACACCGACGCGCTCACGCGGGAGGCCACCGCCGGACGGCTGAAGGCGGCGCTCGACGTCGTGGATCCCGAGCCGCTCCCCGCGGACCATCCGCTGTGGCGGGCTCCCGGCGTCATCATCACGCCCCACGTGGGAGGCAACACGGAGGCGTTCCCGCCGCGCATCCTCGCGCTGCTCCGGCGGCAGATCGAGCGGCTCGGCGACGGCGAGGAGCCCGACAACCTCGTGCGGCGCGGCCCCTGGGCGTAGCCGGCGGCGGGGAGGACCGGGTGCCGGTCAGGACATCGCGATGAAGGCGTCCATGAAGGACGTGAAGTCGACGACGTCCACGTCCTGCGCGAGCCGCAGCGGCGTCCCCGGCCCGATGTCGAGGACGGGAGCCGGGGCGACGGCGAAGCGGAAGACCCGCCCTGTGCTCGTACCCACCTCGTAGCTGCCGTCGTCGTCCCACTGCAGGGCATGGGCGAGATTGGTCATGTTGACCTCCACGGGCACCCCGGCTCCCGTGATCGCCGCAAGATCCACGGGCGCGATCATGAGTTCGGCCGGCTTCCAGCGATAGCCGACCACGTAGGCCGTGGCGGTACGGCGCGCAGCCCGGGCTTCCTTGGCCTCCTTGGCGTGACCGTCCGCGAACACGAGGTTGTAGTCGCCGTAGTTCGGGATCTGCCCGTCGAAGACGCGGCGCAGGGCGTTCTTCAGCCCCTGCCCGCCGTCGAGCGGCCTGCTGGAGTCGTGCGGCTCATCGGGAGACATATCACGCCGTTGCGGTAGTAGAGGTAGGAGAGGGGGCAGGAAACTGTCGGTCCGGGTGCCCGGGGGGGGTCCGCTCCGCCTGCGGTGAGCCCGGGCGGCGGGACGGGGGATCGGCACGTGAGACCCACACTGTACCGGAGGGTCCACCTCCGCACGAAGGGCCTGCCGGCCCGGCCGATCGGGGTTCAGCAGGCATGCGCCGGCCTGTAACAGGGCGGTCACATGGCGAAACCGTCCTGTTACCCGGGCCTAGACTTCAGGCATGACCGTGGAAACAACGCCTGAAAAAACGTCGGGAACAACGCCAGACATCAAGCCGAGAAGCCGCGTCGTCACGGACGGCATCCATGCGGCGCCGTCCCGCGGGATGCTGCGTGCCGTGGGTATGGGTGACGACGACTTCGCCAAGCCGCAGGTCGGCGTGGCCAGCTCCTGGAACGAGATCACCCCCTGCAACCTGTCCCTCAACCGCCTGGCGGAGGGAGCCAAGGAGGGCGTGCGCGACGGGGGAGGGTTCCCCATGCAGTTCGGCACGATCTCGGTGTCGGACGGCATCTCGATGGGCCACGAGGGGATGCACTTCTCGCTCGTCTCCCGTGAGGTCATCGCCGACTCCGTCGAGACCGTGATGCAGGCCGAACGCATCGACGGCTCCGTGCTCCTCGCCGGCTGCGACAAGTCCCTGCCGGGCATGCTCATGGCGGCCGCCCGTCTCGATCTCGCCTCCGTGTTCCTGTACGCCGGAACCATCATGCCGGGGTTCGCGAAGCTCGAGGACGGCACCGAGAAGGAGGTCACCCTCATCGACGCCTTCGAGGCCGTCGGCGCCTGTGCCGCCGGGAAGATGAGCCTGAAGGACCTCGACAGCATCGAACGCGCCGTCTGCCCCGGTGAGGGTGCCTGCGGCGGCATGTACACGGCGAACACCATGGCCTGCATCGGGGAGGCCCTCGGCATGTCGCTCCCCGGCTCCGCGGCTCCGCCGTCGGCCGACCGCCGCCGCGACCTGTATGCCCGGAAGTCCGGCGAGGCCGTCGTCAACCTGCTGCGCCTCGGCATCACGGCCCGCGACATCATGACGAAGAAGGCGTTCGAGAACGCCATCGCGGTCACGATGGCCTTCGGCGGCTCGACCAACGCCGTCCTCCACCTGCTGGCCATCGCCCGTGAGGCCGAGGTGGAGCTCACGCTCGACGACTTCACGCGCATCGGTGACCGCATCCCGCACCTCGGGGACCTGAAGCCCTTCGGCCGCTACGTCATGTTCGACGTCGACAAGGTGGGCGGCGTGCCCGTCATCATGAAGGCGCTGCTCGACGCCGGCCTGCTGCACGGCGACTGCCTGACGGTGACCGGCAAGACCCTCGCGGAGAACCTCGCGGAGATCGACCCGCCGGACCTGGACGGCAAGATCCTCCGCGCGCTCGACAACCCCATGCACAAGACCGGCGGCATCACCATCCTGCACGGTTCCCTCGCCCCCGAGGGCGCCGTCGTGAAGAGCGCCGGCTTCGATGCCGACGTCTTCGAGGGCACCGCCCGCGTGTTCGAGCGCGAGCAGGGTGCGCTCGACGCGCTCGACGCGGGAGAGATCCAGGCCGGCGACGTCATCGTCATCCGCTACGAGGGACCCAAGGGCGGCCCCGGCATGCGCGAGATGCTCGCGATCACCGGCGCCATCAAGGGTGCCGGCCTCGGCAGGGACGTCCTCCTGCTCACCGACGGCCGGTTCTCCGGAGGAACCACGGGCCTGTGCATCGGCCATGTGGCGCCTGAAGCGGTCGACGGCGGTCCGATCGCCTTCGTGCGCAACGGCGACCGCATCCGCGTCGACATCGCGGCGAAGAGCTTCGACCTCCTCGTCGACGAGGCCGAGCTCGAGCAGCGGAAGGTCGGCTGGGAGCCGCTGCCCGCCCGCTACACCAAGGGCGTCCTGGCGAAATACGCGAAGCTCGTGCACTCCGCCTCCCAGGGGGCGTACACGGGCTAGGGCCCCTTCCGAGCCGGGGCGGGTACCCTCCCGTCCCGGCTCGGCGGCATCGGGTTAATGTCCACTCACCGGACAGGGTGTCCACGATGTGAGATCGGACCGGGGTCGGTTGACACTCTTTCGCGAGGGCGTGGAAACTACAGATATGCAGCTCGAACCCGTGGTCGTCGTCCTTATACAGCGCGTGGCCTGAAGCCCGTCCCGTAGACGACTGCAGTCACGCGCAACCCCTCGCAGAGCCCGACCAGGCCGAGGGGTTTTTTTGTTGACATGACCTGTCGGCAGGGAACCAGCGCCACGGAAATCCGAAGTTCAGCCTGCAGCAGTGCAGCGTACGTTCCAAAGGAAGTTGTCAGATGTCCAAGGGATCGCCCATCAGCCCGGCGCTGTTGGCAGCAAGGCCAGCACCTCCTGCAGCACCTGCCCGTGAGACCGCACCCGTCCGGGACATCCCGGCGAGCGCCGTCCGTGGACCCAACAACGTCGTCGCACCCGTCCAGATGCTCGGTTCCGCGGCCATCGTGCGCTCTCTCGAGGAACTCGGCGTCGACGACGTCTTCGGGCTCCCCGGCGGGGCGATCCTGCCCACGTACGATCCGCTCCTCGCCTCGACCCGGCTCCGCCACATCCTCGTGCGGCACGAGCAGGGCGCCGGCCACGCGGCCCAGGGGTACGCGATGGTGACGGGCCGACCCGGCGTCTGCATCGTGACGTCCGGCCCCGGTGCCACCAACCTCGTGACCGCCATCGCGGACGCGCACATGGACTCGGTGCCCATGGTCGCCATCACGGGCCAGGTGTCCAGCGCCTTCATCGGCTCGGACGCCTTCCAGGAGGCGGACATCGTCGGCATCACCATGCCGATCACCAAGCATTCCTATCTCGTCACCGACGCCCAGGACATCCCGCGCGTCCTCGCGGAGGCGTTCCACATCGCCACCACGGGCCGTCCCGGCCCCGTGCTGGTCGACGTCGCCAAGGACGCCCAGCAGTCCACGATGACGTTCTCCTGGCCGCCGAAGGTCGACATCCCCGGCTACCGGCCCGTGGTGCGCGGCCACGCGAAGCAGGTCCGCGAGGCCGCCCGCCTCATCAGCGGCTCGCAGCGCCCCGTCTTCTACGTGGGTGGCGGCGTCGTGAAGGGCCACGCCTCGGCGGAGCTGAAGGAGCTCGCCGAACTCGTCGGCGCCCCCGTGGTGACCACCCTCATGGCCCGCGGCGTCTTCCCCGACTCGCACCGGCAGCACGTGGGCATGCCGGGCATGCACGGCTCCGTCTCCGCCGTGACCGCGCTGCAGCAGGCGGACCTCCTCATCACGCTCGGCGCCCGCTTCGACGACCGCGTCACCGGCGTGCTGTCCAGCTTCGCGCCGAACGCGAAGGTCATCCACGCGGACATCGACCCCGCGGAGATCTCCAAGAACCGCACCGCGGACGTGCCCATCGTCGGATCCGTGAAGGAGATCATCCCGGAGCTGACCGCCGCCGTGCGCGAGAGCTTCGAGGCGCAGGAACGCCCCGACATCTCCGCCTGGTGGAGGACCATCGACCACCTGCGCGAGACCTACCCGGTGGGCTTCACCCAGCCGGAGGACGGCCTCTCGGCCCCCCAGCAGGTCATCAAGCGCATCGGCGAGCTGACCGGCCCCGAGGGCGTCTTCGTCTCCGGTGTGGGGCAGCACCAGATGTGGGCGGCCCAGTTCATCCAGTACGAGCGCCCGCATGCCTGGCTCAACTCCGGCGGACTCGGCACCATGGGCTACTCGGTGCCCGCCGCGATGGGCGCCAAGGTCGGCACCCCGGACCGCGTGGTCTGGGCGATCGACGGCGACGGCTGCTTCCAGATGACCAACCAGGAACTCGCGACCTGCGTGATCAACAACATCCCCATCAAGGTCGCGGTCATCAACAACTCCTCCCTGGGCATGGTGCGGCAGTGGCAGACCCTGTTCTACGAGGGCCGCTACTCCAACACCGACCTCAACACGGGGCACGACACCGTCCGTGTGCCCGACTTCGTGAAGCTCGCCGACGCGTACGGCTGCGTGGGTCTGCGCTGCGAGCGCGACGAGGACATCGACGCGACCATCGAGCAGGCACTGGCCATCAACGACCGCCCCGTGGTCATCGACTTCGTGGTGAGCCGGGACTCCATGGTGTGGCCGATGGTGCCCTCGGGCGTCAGCAACGACCTCATCCAGATCGCCCGGAACATGACCCCGACGTGGGAGCAGGAGGACTGACCATGGCACGACACACACTCTCCGTGCTCGTCGAGGACGTACCCGGCGTCCTGACCCGCGTGGCCAGCCTCTTCGCCCGGCGCGCGTTCAACATCAACTCCCTCGCCGTCGGCCCCACCGAGATCGCCGGCATGTCCCGCATCACGGTCGTGGTCGAGGCCGAGGGTGACCTCCTCGAGCAGGTCACCAAGCAGCTCAACAAGCTCATCAACGTGCTCAAGATCGTGGAACTGACCACGGAGCAGTCGGTGCAGCGCGACCACATGCTGATCAAGGTGCGGGCCGACGCCGCCACGCGCCTGCAGGTGACCCAGGCAGCCGACCTCTTCCGCGCGTCCGTGGTCGACGTGGCGATCGACTCGCTGATCATCGAGGCCACGGGCACCCCCGAGAAGCTCTCGGCGCTCCTGTCCGTCCTCGAGCCGTTCGGCATCCGCGAGATCGTGCAGTCCGGCACGCTCGCGATCGGCCGCGGCGCCAAGTCGATGAGCGGCTCGAGTCAGGCCCTGCGCAGCGCCTGAGCGCACCCGCCCCCCATTCCAGCACCACCCACACAAGGAGAAACACCCGTGACCGAGATGTTCTACGACGACGACGCCGATCTGTCCATCATCCAGGGCCGCACCGTGGCCGTCATCGGCTACGGCAGCCAGGGCCACGCCCACGCCCTCAGCCTGCGGGACTCCGGCGTCGACGTGCGCGTCGGGCTGAAGGAGGGATCGGCGTCACGCGCCAAGGCAGAGGCCGAGGGGCTCCGGGTCCTGTCGGTCGCCGAGGCCACCGCCGAGGCCGACCTCATCATGGTGCTCACCCCCGACCAGGTGCAGCGCCACGTGTACAAGGACGACATCGCACCGAACCTGCAGGCCGGCGACGCCCTGTTCTTCGGCCACGGCTTCAACATCCGCTTCGGCTACATCCAGCCCCCGTCCGACGTCGACGTCGCCCTCGTGGCGCCGAAGGGCCCCGGGCACATCGTGCGCCGCGAGTTCGAGGCCGGCCGCGGCGTCCCCGACCTCATCGCCGTCGAGCAGGATGCCTCCGGCAAGGCGCGCGACCTCGCCCTGTCCTACGCGAAGGCCATCGGCGGCACGCGCGCGGGCGTCATCGAGACCACCTTCACCGAGGAGACCGAGACCGACCTCTTCGGCGAGCAGGCCGTGCTGTGCGGCGGCGCCTCGCAGCTGGTCCAGTACGGCTTCGAGACGCTGACCGAGGCGGGCTACAAGCCCGAGGTCGCGTACTTCGAGGTGCTGCACGAGCTCAAGCTCATCGTCGACCTCATGGTCGAGGGCGGCATCGCCAAGCAGCGCTGGAGCGTCTCCGACACCGCGGAGTACGGCGACTACGTCTCCGGCCCCCGCGTGATCACCCCCGAGGTGAAGGAGAACATGAAGGCCGTCCTCGCGGACATCCAGAGCGGTGCCTTCGCCCAGCGCTTCATCGACGACCAGGACGCCGGAGCGCCCGAGTTCGCCGCTCTGCGCAAGAAGGGCGAGGACCACCCGATCGAGAGCACGGGCCGCGAGCTCCGCAAGCTCTTCTCGTGGATCAAGACGAGCGACGACTACACCGAGGGCTCCGTCGCGCGCTAGCCTCCCTCCCGGCAGGGCACCCGCCCGACGCTCGACGACGAGCGGGTACCCTGCCGGACGTGTGTCCGGTGCCGGTCCGCCCGGACCGCGCCCCGATCCCGCCCCTCCCGCCCCGAAGGAATCCCCGTGACCACCAAGCCCGTCGTGCTCCTCGCCGAGGAACTCTCACCCGCCACCGTCGAGGCCCTCGGACCCGACTTCGAGATCCGCAGCACCGACGGTGCCGACCGCGCGCAGCTCCTCGGAGCCCTCGCCGACGTCGATGCCGTCCTCGTCCGCTCGGCCACCCGCATGGACGAGGAGGCCATCCGCGCCGCCCCGAAGCTGAAGGTCATCGCGCGCGCCGGCGTGGGACTCGACAACGTCGACATCAAGGCCGCCACCCAGGCCGGCGTGATGGTCGTGAACGCGCCGACGTCGAACATCATCTCCGCCGCCGAGCTCACCGTCGGCCACATCCTGAGCCTGGCGCGCAACATCCCGCAGGCCAGCGCGGCCCTGAAGGCGGGCGAATGGAAGCGCTCGAAGTACTCGGGCACGGAGCTCTACGAGAAGAACATCGGCATCATCGGGCTCGGCCGCATCGGTGCGCTCGTCGCCGCGCGGCTGCAGGGCTTCGGCACGCAGATCCTCGCGTACGACCCGTACGTCACCTCCGCGCGGGCCGCCCAGCTCAACGTGCGGCTCGTGTCCCTCGAGGAGCTCCTGCGCGAGTCGGACTTCGTGACCATCCACATGCCGAAGACCCCCGAGACCGTGGGCATGCTCGGCGCCGAGGCCTTCGCCCTGATGAAGGACACCGCCTACGTGGTCAACGTGGCGCGCGGCGGGCTCGTGGACGAGGAGGCCCTGCAGGCCGCCCTCGAGCAGGGGCAGATCGCCGGAGCCGGCGTGGACGTCTTCGTGGCGGAGCCGAGCACCGACCTGCCGTTCTTCGCGCACGACAGCGTGGTGGTGACCCCGCACCTCGGGGCGTCCACCGTCGAGGCCCAGGAGAAGGCCGGCGTCTCCGTGGCGAAGTCGGTCCGGCTGGCGCTGGCCGGCGAGCTCGTGCCCGACGCGGTCAACGTGGCCGGCGGCGTCATCGATCCGGCCGTCCGCCCGGGCATCCCGCTCATGGAGAAGCTGGGCCGGATCTTCACGGCGCTCACCCACGCCTCGCTCACGCAGATCGACATCGAGGTGGCGGGGGAGATCGCGGCGCTCGACGTCAAGGCCCTCGAACTCGCGGCGCTCAAGGGTGTCTTCACGGACGTCGTCTCCGAGCAGGTGTCCTACGTGAACGCGCCGCTCCTGGCCGAGCAGCGCGGTGTCACGTCCCGTCTCGTGACCACGTCCGAGTCCGACGAGTACCGCAACGTGCTCCGCCTGCGGGGAGCGCTGTCCGACGGCTCGCGGATCTCGGTCGCCGGGACGCTGACCGGACCCAAGCAGGTGGAGAAGCTCGTCGGGGTGAACGGCTACGACCTCGAGATCCCCATCAGCGACCACCTCCTGGTGCTGCTCTACGCGGACCGGCCCGGCGTGATCGGCGCGCTCGGTCGCCTGCTCGGGGAGCGGGATATCAATATCGCCGGCATGCAGGTCGCACGGAACAAGGAGGGCGGGCAGGCGCTGTCCCTCCTGACGGTCGACAGTTCGGTGCCGCAGGACGTCCTCGACGCGATCCGCGCCGAGATCGGCGCGACCGTGGCCCGCGAAGTGGATCTGCAGGACTGACGGCCGGTACCGGACACGGAGCCCCCATGACCACGCACCACCTGCCCGCCGTTCAGGCGACGGCTACCCAGGTCCTCTCCCGTGACACCGCGCCCGTGCTGCGAGTGGTTCCCGGGGACCGCGTGATCGTCGAGTCCCTCGACGCCCGCGGGCACCTCGAGCGCCAGCCGACGCCCGGGGCGGTGACGCCCTACCGGTTCCCGGACCGGCAGGGCCACGCGCTCACGGGCCCGATCGAGGTGGCAGGGACCGAGCCCGGCGACGTGCTCGCGGTCCGCTTCGAGTCCCTGGAGCCGGCCGACTGGGGATGGACCGCGGCCGCGCGGCCCGACGACGCGTTCGCCCGCCGGCTCGGCCTCGAGGGAACGGACCCCGCCTGGCTGCTGTGGGACCTGGACGCCGAGGCGCGGACGGGCACCGACCAGTACGGGCACGTGGTGCGGCTCGCGCCGTTCCTCGGCGTGGTCGGTCTGCCTCCCGCCGCACCGGGCGAGCATTCGACGACGCCGCCGCGCCCGGCCGGCGGCGGCAACATCGACTGTCGCGAACTCACGGCCGGTTCCACGCTCTTCCTGCCGGTCACCGTGCCCGGCGCGCTGCTGCACCTCGGCGACGGCCACGCGGCCCAGGGCGACGGCGAGGTGGGTGGCACTGCGATCGAGTGCGGCATGACGACGACGATCACCGTCGACGTCCTCCGGGACGCCCCGCTGGACACCATCCACGCGCTCACCCCGACCGCGCGGATCACCTTCGGCTTCGACGCCGACCTGAACCGGGCCACGGCGGACGCCCTCGGGGCCATGCTCACGTGGATCCAGCAGCTGCACGGGCTGGAGCGGAAGGCCGCGCTGGCCCTCGCCGGGGCCGTCGTCGATCTCCGGGTCACGCAGATCGCGAACCGGACCTGGGGCGTGCACGCCGTGCTGGGGCTGGACGCCCTCGGGCGGGCCTGAGCGCCTCCGCGTCTTCGCACTTGGGCGAATCCGCATGGACCGGGGTAATTTCATAGGGTGACCTCCGCAGACGCAAAGCCCTCGTTCTACATCACCACAGCCATCTCCTACCCGAACGGCGAGCCGCACATCGGGCACGCCTACGAGACGATCGCCGTCGACGCCATGGCGCGCTTCAAGCGGCTCGACGGTTTCGACGTCATGTACCTCACGGGCACGGACGAGCACGGCCTGAAGATGCAGCAGGCAGCGGACAGGGAGGGCGTCCCGGTCCGCGAGCTCGCGACCCGGAACGCCCTGGCCTTCCGGGAGATGAACGATGTCGTGGGCACCTCCTACGACCGGTTCATCCGGACCACCGACGAGGACCACTACGCCGCCGCGACCGAGATCTGGAAGCGCATGGAGGCCAACGGCGACATCTACCTCGACAAGTACGCCGGCTGGTACTCGGTGCGGGACGAGGCGTTCTGGGGTGAGGACGAGACCGAGGTCCGCGAGGACGGCGTGCGCTACGCGAAGGAGACCGACACCGAGGTCACGTGGACCGAGGAGGAGAGCTACTTCTTCCGGCTCTCCGCCTACCAGCAGAAGCTGCTGGACCTCTACGAGGCGCAGCCGGAGTTCGGTGCGCCGCAGCCCCGGTTCAACGAGGTCATCTCGTTCGTGCGGCGCGGGCTCGAGGACCTCTCCATCAGCCGCACCACGTTCGACTGGGGCGTCCCCGTGCCCGGCAACCCGAGGCATGTGATGTACGTGTGGGTGGACGCGCTCACCAACTACCTCACGGGCGTGGGCTTCCCCGATACCGGGTCCGAGCGGTTCCGGACGTTCTGGCCCGCGGACGTGCACGTGATCGGCAAGGACATCTCCCGCTTCCACGCCATCTACTGGCCCGCCTTCCTGCTGTCCGCGGGACTCGAGGTGCCCAGGCGCATCATGATCCACGGGTTCCTGCACAACAAGGGCGTGAAGATGTCCAAGTCGCTCGGCAACACCGTGGCCCCGGCGGACTGGGTGGAGCAGTACGGCCTGGATCAGGTGCGCTTCTTCCTCCTGCGGGAGGTCCCGTTCGGCGCGGACGGCTCCTACAGTCACGAGGCGGTCGTGGGACGCATGAATGCGGACCTCGCCAACAACTTCGGCAACCTCGCCCAGCGCTCGCTGTCGATGGTCGCCAAGAACTGCGGCGGCGCCGTCCCGCAGCCGGGGGAGTTCACCCCGGCGGATCACCGCATCCTCGACCAGGCGCACGCCCTGCTCGACGTGACCCGGGCGGCCTTCGACCGGCAGGAGTTCTCCCGTGCGCTCGAGGCCGTCTGGGCGGTGCTCGGTGACACGAACGCGTACTTCGCCGACCAGCAGCCGTGGGTCCTCCGCAAGACGGACACCGAGCGCATGAACACCGTCCTCTACGTCACGCTCGAGGTGCTGCGGGTGGTGGCGGTGCTCGCGCAGCCCGTCATGCCGACCGGCGCCGGGCAGATCCTCACCGCGCTCGGCCAGGGCACGGCGGACGACGACGGGCGCCGCCTGTTCAGCGCGCTGGACGGGCGGATCGAGCCCGGCACGGCGCTGCCCGCGCCGTCGCCGGTGTTCCCGAAGTACGAGGAGCCGGCGGCCGGCTAGGCGGGCCTGCTGTCCGAGAGCGTCAGTAGCGCAGGAAGCGTGCCGGGGCGGTCTGCCGCATGATCCGTGCCACGGTGTCCTGCTGACGCCTGGACGCGTCCAGCAACTGCTCGAGCGCCGACCGGTCGAGGACGGCGTCGCCCGTGTCCGCCGGCGCCTCGGCCGACAGGGCGAGGAGCGTCGACCACAGCGCCTCCTTGCCCTTGAGCAGCGACTGCAGGGCCTCGAGCTCCAGTTGCGCTCCCGCGGTCGCCTTCCGGCGCAGGGGATTCAGGGGATCGAGCTCGGCCACCACTGACAGGGCCCGCGCGGTCGCCATCTTCACGACGCCGGGCCGGTGACCCAGTGATCTGATCAGCCTCTTGAGGAAGGCGCGCTCCTCGCCGATCTCCTGCCGCAGGCGCTCGAAGTCCTTCTCGTGCGGGGTCCCGGCCCAGGAGACGCGAGCCGCCTTGAACAGCCGGACCCCGTTCGTCGCACCCACGAGATGCAGGTCGAGGTAGGGCAGCAGGGTGTCCAGGTCCAGCCGGCGCAGGGGGATGCCGTCCGTGACGCGCGTCATGGCCTGTCCTTCCGTCGAATTGTCCAGCACATCACCCTACGGCAGCGCGGCGTGGCAGCGGTAGCGGCACGGCGGTCATCTCGCCGATGCCCTCGACCGGCGCGGTCGTGCTAGTCCGCCGGGATCCGGCTCCGGTTCCCCTGGACGGGTCCGTCGCCATCGAGGCCCGCGGACAGGCGCTGCGCGCCCGTGCCGCTGTCCCGTGGCGGCGGACCGCGCCTCAGTCGGCCGCGAGCCCGGCCACGGGGGAGAGCCGTGCCGCCCGGCGGGCCGGGAGCACGGAGGCCAGGAGCCCTGCCGTGACGGCCACCAGGAGGACGGCGCCGATCTGCCCCACGGGCACCGCGGGGCTGACGGGGGTGATGCCGCCCAGGGCGGACTGTGCACCGAGCCAGCCGTAGAGGATACCCAGCGCGGACCCCAGCAGGGCCGCCACACCGGCGACGAGCACCGCCTCCACGGCGAGCATCCCTCGCAGCTGTGCCCGGGTGAGGCCGAGCGCGCGGAGCAGCGAGTTCTCGCGGCGCCGTTCCAGCACGGAGAGCGACAGCGTGTTGGCCACCCCGATGAGCGCGATGAGCACGGCCACCGCGAGCAGGGCCGTCACGATCAGCAGCATCACATCGATGATCTCGTTGTACGCCACCCGTTCGAGGGCGGGCCCGGTGACGTCGTACTCGGAGATGCCCGTGGCGGCGACGATCCGCGACTGCACCTCGGCGACGCCCTCCGCGTCCAGTCCGTCGGCGAGCTTGAGCCAGAAGGTGGAGCCGACCGCGGCGGCGAAGGCGTCCGCGTCCGCCACCGGGGCTGCCGGACCCGCACCGGCCGGTCCGCCGAGAAAGGCCTGCAGTGCCTCCGGGGGCGTGCCGCCGAGCCGCTCGGCCGTCGCCGGGGTGATCAGGGGCTGGAAGAACACGGAGTCCGTCGCGGTGACGGGGAGGGTGGCGGGGCCGTTCCCGCCCTCGAGGGTCACCTCGTCCTGCTCCCAGGTCTGGGGCGCGAGGACCATGCCGTCCCGCAACTCCGCCCCCTCGGAACGCAGCACCCCGGCGATCTCGTCCGCGTCCGCCGTGTACACGAGCTGGGCGCCGTCGTCCGCGCCGGTGAGGAGCACCGGGGTGAGCTCGACGGCGGTCCGTACCCCGTCGACCTGCAGGAGCGTGGGCACGTCCACGCGGGTCGATGCCGGGCCCTCTGCAGCGCCGGAGGAACCGGCCACCCTCACTTCGAGGTCCACGGCGTAGTTGTCGTCGAGCTCGCGGTCGAAGGATGTGCGCGCGGTCTGCGCACCCACCATCATCATGGTCACGAGGGTCACGCCGATCAGCAGGGCGGCCGAGGACGCCGTGGTGCGGGCGGGGTTGCGGACGGCGTTGACCGCCGCGAGCCTGCCCGGCACGCCGAGCGGGCGGGCGAGCCGCCCGACCGCCGCGACGCTCGCCGGGATGAAGAACGGTGCGAGGAGCACGACGCCGAGGAAGGAGATCGCGCCGCCCAGGACGGCCGGGCCGAGCGCCGCGGTGACGGCGCCGAGGATGAGGAGTGCGGCGCCCAGGAGGAGGGCCGCGAGGCCTGCCGCGAGCCGGATCCTCCCGCCGCTGCCGGCGGTGTGCACGGGCTCGAGGGGACGGAGTGCGGCCAGCGGTGCCACGCGCGTCGCGGCGCGCGCCGGGACGAGGGCGGCGAGGAGTGTCATCACCACGCCCACGGCGACGCCGATGAGGATCGACGACGGCGGGACGGCAAGGACTGCGAAGGAGCCGAAGTCGGTCCCGCGGGCGAGGCCCACGAGCGCGGCCATCACGCCGACGGCGAGCAGGACGCCGAGGACGGCGCCCGTCAGCCCTACGATCGCGGCCTCGACGAGCACCGAGGTCCGGATCTGGCGCCGCTCGGCCCCGATGCAGCGCACCAGGGCGAGTTCCCGGGTCCGCTGGGCGACCAGGACGGAGAAGGTGTTCGCGATGACGAGCCCGGCGACGAGGACGGCCACGGCGGCGAAGGCGAGCAGGATCCCGGTGAGCATGTCGTTGCCGTTCGAGAGCCGGGCGACGTCGGCGAGCGTCTGCTCGGATGCCGTGCGGACGGTGAGGCCGGGCTCCTCCAGGGCAGCTGTGACGGCGTCCTGCACCACCGCGGCGTCGGCCCCGGGTGTCAGGGCGAGCTGCACGTTGCGGACGGCGGGACCGCCGGTCAGTTCGCGGATCACCGGGACGGACGCGATGACCTGCACCGCTCCCGAGAGGGCGGGGTCGGTGCTGGGCGCGGTGAGGCCCGTGACCGTCAGGGCGCCCCCCAGGGCGGCAGGGGCTGGATCGGCACCGTCACCGAGGGCCACGGTGTCCCCGGGCGAGACGCCGAGGCGTCCGGCGGAGGCCTCGTCCAGCGCCACCTCGCTCGGGGTGCCCGGGTAGGAGCCGCTCGTCACCTCCGCGTTCCGCAGGTCCGCCGGAGCGGTGGTGGTGAAGGCGGCGAGGGAAGTCTGCGAACCGGAGGCGAGCTGGCCGTAGGCGCGTTCCAGGCCGTAGGCGTTGGCCACGTCCGGGAGGGCTGCGAGCCGGTCGACGACGTCGGCGGGGACGTCCGCGCCGTCCTGCCCCGTGACCACGAGGTCGGCCGTGGCGTAGGCGGCACCGACGCTCTGTTGGAGGCTGGCCTGCGTGGTGGCGCCGACCATGAGGGTGGCGGAGAGGAAGGCGACGCCGAGCATCACGGCGAGGCCGACGGCGAGGAAGCGGCGGGCGTGGACCCGCACCTGCGCGAGCGCTATCTGCAGCACGTCAGGCCCCCAGCGTTGCGAGGGCGCTGGAGATGGCGTCCGGCGCGGACTGCTCGAGTTCGCCGACGAGCGCGCCGTCCTTCATGAGCACGATGCGGTCGGCGTAGGAGGCCGCCACGGGGTCGTGCGTGACCATGATGATGCTCTGGCCCATCTCCCGGCAGCTGCGCCGCAGCAGGGAGAGCACCTCGGCGCCCGTCGCCGAGTCGAGGTTGCCGGTGGGTTCGTCCCCGAAGATGACGTCGGGCCGGGTGAGGAGGGCGCGTGCGACGGCGACCCGCTGCTGCTGGCCGCCGGAGAGCTCATGGGGGCGGTGGGACAGCCGGTCGGTGAGGCCCAGGGTGGAGGAGATCTGCTGCAGCCACTCGCCGTCCACCGTGCCGCCGGCCAGGGCGACGGGCAGCGTGATGTTCTGTTCCGCTGTCAGCGTCGGCACGAGGTTGAAGGCCTGGAAGACGAAGCCGACCCGTTCGCGGCGCAGTCGCGTGAGGTCGGCGTCGGGGAGTCCTGTGATGTCGGTGCCGCCGATCCAGAGACGTCCGGTGTCGACGCTGTCGAGTCCGGCGAGACAGTGCATGAGGGTGGACTTGCCGGATCCGGAGGGCCCCATGATCGCGGTGAAGTGCTCCCGGGCGAAGTCGAGGGAGACGTCGCGGAGGGCGTGCACGGCGGTCTCGCCGCGGCCGTAGCTCTTGGACACGCCGCGGGCGGCGACGGCGCCGTCCGCGGGGGAGGAGGACACGGCGAGGGCTCCCGGCGGCACTGCGGAGGGATTCGTGGAGGTTGTCATGCTCCCACGCTACGGATCGCCGGACGTCCCGGGATCGGCGCACGGGCCGGGGTTCCGGCCCGTCCTCTCATACCGGGGGATGAGCAGGAGGCTCCCGGCCTACGACCGGAAGCACCCGGTGCGAGATCTCCCAGGCCGTCAGGGCCGGACGACGCCCGTCGCGTAGGCCAGCACGACGGCCTGGACGCGATCCCGCGCCTCGAGCTTGGCGAGGATGTGGCCCACGTGCGTCTTCACGGTCGCCTCGGACAGGAACAGGTGCGCGGCGATCTCCGGGTTGGACAGTCCCTGCGCGATGAGCTCGAACACCTCACGCTCCCGCGGCGTCAGGCGGGCCACGGCCTCGGCCTGGGCGTCCTGGACGGGGGAGGGTCTGCGCAGCAGCGGCGCCACGTGGTCGAGCAGTCGGCGGGTGGTCGAGGGCGCTATGACGGCGTCGCCCCGATGCACCGTCCGGATCGCCTCCAGCAGCTCCTCGGGCGGGGCGTCCTTCAGCAGGAACCCGCTCGCGCCGGCGTTGATCGCCGACAGCGCGTACTCGTCGAGGTCGAACGTCGTCAGGACCACGATCCGCGGTCCGTCCTTCCCCTGCCCAGCGGCGGACCTGCCGGCGAGGATGCGGCGCGTCGCCTCGATGCCGTCCATGCCGGGCATGCGCACGTCCATCAGGACGACGTCGGCGCGCGTGATGGCGAGCGCCCTGACCGCCTCCTCGCCGTTGGCCGCCTCGCTAACCACCTGGAGGTCGGGCTGCGAGTTGATGAGCATGGCGAATCCGCTGCGCACCAGGTGCTGGTCGTCCACGATCGCGATGCGGATCAGTGCGGTGTCGCTGATGCTGTCGTCGGTGTAGTCGTCGGTGCTGTCGTCGGTAGTGGTGGTGTCCACGGTGGTCCTGCGCTCCTGGTCTCGTCCTGCATGCTGTCGGATCGTGTCGCTCCCGGCTCTTCACGCGTGCCGTGCCGCCCGGCTGCCCGGCTGTCCGGCTCAGCCTAGGCCTGGGTGTAGGGGATGAAGGCCTCCACGCGGTAACCGCCGCCCATGCGCGGTGCCGCCGACACCGTTCCGTCGTAGAGCCGGACGCGCTCGGTCATCCCGATGATCCCCTGGCGCGCGCCTGCCGTCGCGGGGTCGGGCGCCGCGCCGCGCCCGTCGTCGTCGACCGTGACGGCGAGCCCGCGCACGCCGTACTCGAGGGTCACCTCGGTGGTCGTGCGGGCACCCGCGTGCTTGAGCACGTTGGTGAGGGACTCCTGCACCACGCGGTAGGCGGTCAGCTCGGCGCCGAGGGGGAGCTGACCGCGCGGCGTGCCGATGCGGCGGCACGCGACGCGTACGCCCGAGTGCCGTACCGACTGGATGAGGGAGTCGACGTCGTCGAGGGTGGGTAGCGGACGGGTGGAGGCGGTCTCGTCGCCGCGCAGCACCCCGAGCAGCCGCCGCATCTCGCGCAGCGAGCCCCGGCCGGTCTCGGCGATGGTGCCGAGCGTCTGCACGGCCAGTTCCGGCGCCTGCGCGCTCGCGTACCGGGCGCCGTCGGCCTGCGTGATGATCACCGACAGGGAGTGCGCCACGATGTCGTGCATCTCCCGGGCGATGTGGCTGCGTTCGTCCGCGGCGGCGAGGTCGCGCTCCTGCTGCCTCTCCACCTCGAGTCGCCGCGTCCTGTCCTCGAGCGCCTGATAGGTCCGGCGGCGGGCCCGCGCGAGGTCGCCCATCGTCCATGCCAGGAGGACGAGCGCCTCCACGAGGAAGAGCACGATCATGTACAGCGGTACCGAGGTGAGCGCGGACGCGCTGACGCCCAGCCCGATCAGGTCACCGAACCGCAGCAGACCCACGGCCGCGCCGAGGAGAGCCAGCGTAAGGCCGCCGAGGCTAGCCCAGCGCGGGCCGTAGGCGGCCAGGGTGTAGAGGGTGATCAGGATGACGAACTGCGCGGGGACCGGCTCGATCCCGAGGAGGACCTGCAGCACCGAGACGCCGGCGACGATCGCGGCCGAGAGCATCACCCGGGACCGGCGCCACATCAGCGGGACCACCACGGCGAGCGACACCGCGACGATGCCGGCGGACCCCTGCACGCCGCTGGTGGCGAAGGGGAGGACCAGGAAGACGAGGATCGCCAGGGCGAGGCAGACGTCCAGCGTCCCGGGATGCGTGCGCACCCAGTGTGCGAGCCGCAGGTGGATGTCCATGGCAACCAACTCTAGGGCGGGCGCCGACGCCGCACATCCGACCCTGGGTGGACCCGTCTCACCCAGCGGACGGATTGTCACCCCACCCGGGCGCCTTCCTAGGCTGGGACGATGACCGCCGCACCGACCGACGCTCCCCGCCGTATCGACCTCGCCGTCATCCCCGGAGACGGGATCGGCCCCGAGGTGACCACAGAGGCCGTCAAGGTGCTGCTCGCGGCCGTCGGCACGGACGTGGACGTCGCGCTCACCGAGTACGAGCTCGGTGCCCAGCACTGGCTCGCCACGGGGGAGACCCTGTCCGAGGCGACGCTCGACCGGCTGCGCACGCACGACGCCATCCTGTTCGGGGCCGTGGGGGCGGCGCCCGGGGACACCCTCGTGCCGTCGGGACTCATCGAACGCGAGTTCCTCCTGAAGCTCCGGTTCTCGCTCGACCACTACGTGAACCTGCGGCCCACCCGCCTCTACCCCGGGGTCCCCAGCCCTCTCGCCGACCCCGGTGACGTCGATTTCGTCGTCGTCCGCGAGGGCACGGAAGGCCCCTACACCGGCAACGGAGGGACACTGCGGGGCGGCACCCAGCACGAGGTGGCCACCGAGGTGTCGCTCAACACGGCGCACGGCGTGGAGCGCGTGGTGCGCGACGCCTTCCAGCGGGCCGAGGGTCGCCGCCGCAAGGTGACCCTCGTCCACAAGCACAACGTCCTCGTCCACGCGGGCCACCTGTGGAAGCGCATCGTCGATGCCGTCGCGGTCGAGTTCCCCGAGGTGGAGCACGACTACCTGCACGTCGACGCCGCCATGATCTTCCTCGTCACCGACCCCTCCTGCTTCGACGTGATCGTCACCGACAACCTCTTCGGCGACATCGTGACCGACCTGGCGGCGGCGATCTCGGGAGGAATCGGGCTGGCGGCATCGGC
Source organism: Arthrobacter sp. TJ-238 (assembly GCF_058269215.1). Taxonomy (NCBI): domain Bacteria; kingdom Bacillati; phylum Actinomycetota; class Actinomycetes; order Micrococcales; family Micrococcaceae; genus Arthrobacter; species Arthrobacter sp. TJ-238. Next base: position 20,428 of record NZ_JBZCNH010000010.1, read on the forward strand.
GAACCTCAACATGGACCGCACCGCTCCCTCCATGTTCGAACCCGTCCACGGGTCCGCGCCCGACATCGCGGGACGGCAGATCGCAGACCCGACGGCCGCGATCCTCTCGGCGGCCCTCCTCCTCCGGCATCTGGGCCTCGACGCGCACGCCGCCCGGATCGAGCAGGCGGTCGAAGCGGATATCGCCTCCCGCTCGGGCGCGCGCAGTACGACCGCCGTCGGCGATGCCATCGCCGCTGCCGTGTCCTAAGGTGGTTACACATCGTTAACCCAGTGCCGCAGCACTGACCACCGACGGACGACGGCGGCCGCGCCGCACGTGCAGTCCGTTCCAGCGCGGAGGAACCATGACTGCCACCGAAACCCCGTTCGCCCAGCACCTGTCGACCCGGCGCACACCGGTCGAGGAGCGGGAGGCGGTGCTCGCGAATCCGGGCTTCGGCAACTTCTTCACCGACCACACCGCGATCGTCGACTTCCGCGTCGACGAGTCCGGTGTCGGTGGCTGGCACAGCGCCCGCCTCGAGCCCTACGGTCCCATCGCCCTGGACCCCGCGGCCGCCGTCCTGCACTACGGGCAGGAGATCTTCGAGGGCATGAAGGCCTACCGCCACGCCGACGGCTCCGTATGGACGTTCCGTGCCGACGCCAACGCGGCCCGCCTCAACCGGTCCGCGGCGCGCCTCGCGCTTCCCCAGCTGCCCGAGGAGCTGTTCCTCGAATCACTGCGCCAGCTCGTCGCCGCCGACCAGGACTGGATCCCGTCGGGGGACGGCGAGAGCCTGTATCTCCGGCCGTTCATGATCGCCACCGAGGCGTTCCTCGGCGTGCGGCCCGCGCGCGAGGTGTCCTACCGCGTCATCGCGTCCCCCGCAGGCAACTACTTCGGCGGGGAGGTCAGGCCGGTCGACATCTGGGTCTCCCGGAACTACGCCCGGGCAGGGCGCGGCGGGACGGGTGCGGCGAAGGCCGGCGGCAACTACGCCTCGTCCCTCGCCGCCCAGCTGGAGGCCGAGGCGCACGGCTGCAAGCAGGTGCTCTTCCTCGACCAGTTCAACGACAACGCCGTGGAGGAACTGGGCGGCATGAACGTGTTCTTCGTCTTCCGCGACGGGTCCCTCGTGACCCCGGCCCTCTCGGGCACCATCCTCGAGGGCGTCACCCGGTCCTCGATCATCCAGCTCGGTCGCGACCGCGGGCTGGACGTCGTCGAGCGCAAGATCACCCTCGACGAGTGGCGCGACGGTGTCGCTGCCGGCGACATCACCGAGGTGTTCGCGTGCGGCACGGCCGCCGTCATCACGCCGATCGGCCGACTGCGTGACGGCGACGAGTACATCGGAGCCGCCGATTCCGCGGCGGGAGAGGTCACCATGTCCATCCGGAGCCAGCTGCTGGGCATCCAGACCGGCGCCGTGGAGGACACGCACGGCTGGCTGACGCGCCTGGTCTGAGCACGGCCCGACGGCGCCCACCCGCCCCTCCCAGGGCGGACGGGCGCCGTCCCCGTCCCCGGGAGAGTCAGCGGGAAGCAGCCCGCTCGGGGCCGTCGACCCCCTCGCCGACCCGCAGGTGGCGTGTCGTGGCGAGGAGCGCCCCCGCCTCCTCCGCCGGCATGGGTCGGCTGAAGTAGTAGCCCTGACCGCTCGCACAGCCCATCTCCCGCAGCTGGGCCGCCTGCTCACGCGTCTCGATGCCCTCGAACACGGCCTCGAGGCCCGCAGCGCGGATGAGCTGCAGGATGGCGGCGACGAAGTCGAGTTGACCCGGCCGCGTGTTGAGCTCCACGAGCAGGGAGCGGTCCACCTTCACCATGCTGACGGGCAGCTCGCGGAGGTAGCTGATGGACGAGTACCCCGTCCCGAAGTCGTCGATCTCGATCCCGACACCCAGTTGCTGCAGGCTCAGCAGCGAGTACATCTCCACCTCGCCGCGCGTAACGATCGCCGTCTCGGTGATCTCCACCACGAGGCTGCGTGCCGGGAGGTCGAGCTCGCGGAGCAGGCCGCGGATGTGGTCCACGAGGTCGAGCTGCTTGAGCTCGACGGCGGACAGGTTGACCCTCAGCTGGAAGTCGTCGTCGAGGGGGAGGTCCCGGCGCCACTGCGCGAGCTGGCGCAGGGACGTCGACATCACCCAGCGGTCCAGGTCGTGGATGACGCCGATCTCCTCCGCGAGCGGGATGAAGGTGTCCGGCGGGATCAGACCCCGCAGGGGGTGCTGCCAGCGCACCAGGACCTCGACGCCGAGGATCCGGTTGGTGGCCAGTTCCACCACCGGCTGGTAGTGCAGCACGAGCTCGTCGGAGCTGATGGCGCCGCGGAGTTCCGTGGCCATCTGGCTCCGGAGCTGCCGGGAGTAGAGCATCACCGGTTCGAAGAGCTTGATGATGCTGCGCCCCTCGCGCTTGGCCGCGTACATGGCCGTGTCGGCGTCGAGCAGGAGCTCTTCCGCCGTCTGGTCGGCGGTACCGAGACGGACGCCGATGCTCGCGCGCGCGTGGACGTACAGGGAGTCGAGGCGGATGTGCTCACCGAGGACCTCGAGGGCCCTGCGCGCGACGTGCATCGCCGTGTCCATGGTGGCGCCGGGCAGGAGGATCGCGAACTCGTCGCCGCCGAGCCGGGCCACGACGTCGCTCTCCCGGACCACGCTGTTGAGACGGGAGGCCACCTCCTGCAGCACGCGGTCGCCGGCGTCATGACCGAAGCGGTCGTTGACGTTCTTGAAGCTGTCGAGATCCAGGAGCAGCAGGGCGGGAGGCGGGGTCCCCCGGGCCGCCTGGTTGAGCGCCTCCTCGATGGCGTCCATGAGGGCGACGCGGTTGGCGAGGCCTGTGAGGGCGTCGGACATCGCCATCTTCATCATGTCCAGGTGTGCCTGGCGGAGCATGGCGGTGCGGCTCTCCACGCGCTTCTCGAACTGCTCGTAGACCTGTTCGAGCTCCTCGGCGAGCAGGTTCACGCCGGTGATTACGGCGTCGACCTCGTCCCGTGCGCTGGAAGGCTCGATCCGGCTGCTGAGTTCCCCGCGCGAGAGGCGCACGATGCTCTCGACGAGCATCGCGAGCCGGGGGTCCTTGTCATCGGAGCTCATCGGGTCCAGCGTACATTCCGGGCCGCTGTCGACTGCGCGTCCAGCGGTGCTGCCCGCATGTCGGGGCCGAGGCGAGACCTCGCTGCTGTGCGGTCGGAAGCCGTTGTCATGGCGCTACCCCCAGGCTGCCGCCGTCGAAGAAAGTGGTGGAGGGCGCACCGGCCGGGCCGGCGAGCCCGTCGCGCGGCGGGCGGGCGGGCGCGGAGTGCACAGCCCAAGGTCCGCGTGACGGGAAAAGATTAGCATCGCTCGCTGCCGTCGCCGGGACCGTGAGCGCGCGCCGCATGGAGGGGCGCTGCAGCGGAGGCCGGGGTCAGCAGGAAGTCCCGACCGGGGTGGGAGTAATGGGGGAAAACGCCCAGCCCGATCGGGACCTGTTCATCAACGTACGCGATGCCTGGGGTGGATCGCACGCCCGCCTCGGTCGGGGATTCTGCTTGACATCGTCACGGGGCTGTCAGCCTGGTACTTCCTGGATGCCGCGGATCAGCGCGTGCGCGGCCGATGCGCTGTCGCGTGCGCCGGACTGGAGGAACAGGTCTTCGCTCACCCTGAAATTGCCTAGGGCCTCGGTTTTGCTGCCGCGCGCTGACAGTGCCTGCCCGAGCAGGAGGTGGGCCTGAGCGGCCATATGCGATGCGAGCAGGTGCTTCTTGTGGATGATGTCGGTGAGCTGGTCGACGGCCGCGTCGAGCTGTCCTGTGAGGACCAACCATTGAGCACGTGTCAGCTTGAGTTCCATACGATCCCTTTCGGTCCCGCCGACGATCGAACTCGCGAGCTCGGCCCGTTCGATGCACTCGAGGGTCTCGGGTCCGACGGCACCCGCGGCAAGCCGCAGCGACGCCGAGGCACGGTTGAAACGCGCCCACAGGTCTAGGTCGTTGGTGGGCGAGAGGTTCTCGGCCGCCAGCTGGTGGTACTCCACACCCTCGGAGACCCGTCCGAGCAGGAACGCCACGTTGCCGATGATCCAGTAGGACTGGCCGACGTACTTGCTGGCCGGTTGAAGGGGGAGCAGGTCGACGAGGACGAGGCATTCCTGCCAGGCGGCCTCCAGCTGGTCGCTGTCGGCGAGCGCCGCCACCAGCGCATGGCGGGCGTCGATCTCGAGGCTGACGTCCTCGTTGCTGCCCGTCGCGTCCTCCACCCCCTGCCGGGCGGCGGCGACAGCGAGGGCTAGGTTCCCGGTACCCTGCAGGGCGAGCGAGGCAAGGGTGGAGACCTTCGCGCGCAGGGCCTTCGACCCCTCGGTCAGGGGATGTTTTCCCAGCATCTCGGCCGTCACCCACGATTCCTGCATCTTGCCCTGCTTGCGCAGACACTCAGAGACGAGAAAAGTAGCGTGCCACCAGCCGAGTTCGTCACGAGCCTGGAGCGCGGCAGCCGCCAATTCCTCCGCAACACGCTGCGCGCCCTCGTAATCGCGCTGGTTCCAGGCATCTCGCGCCCGAAGCTCGAGCAACAGCCGCTGGCCGGCGGCTTCCTCGTCTGACATATGCACCTTCGGCTTTCCGCGTGGTCGGGCTACGCCCCCCATTATTCGGCCTCCGCCGAGCTGCGACCATGCCCACATAAAAATGTCTGAAATTATTTGGGAAAAGTGTTACCAAAGTGACTGGTGTGGCTTACGATGATTATTGAACCGCTCGTGGTAGAGGCGGGACTCCAATAGACTGTCGATTGAGCCAAAGGACAAACACCATGAAGCGTTTTACCTCCGCATTCCTGCTCGCCACCCTGCTGGTCACCGGCGGGGCTGCCGCAGCCACCGCCGCCCCTGCGAAGGCCGGCGTCGTCGCGCCCGTCTCCTCGCTCGACCGCGTCAACAACTGGCCCGGTTAAGCACACTCGGCAGGTCACGGCGATCCGTTAGGGATCGCCGTGGGGTCTCAGCAAGTGATGCAGGGCTGACACCGCGGGCACCCTCTGGGGAGGGTGCCCGCGGTAGGTCGTTAAGCGCCGCTGCAGGCAGCAACCCTGTCCGCGCCCGGGGAACGGCTCAGGCTAGGCTGGGCGGCATGCGAATCGCACGCTTTGTCGTAAATGATGACCCACAGTTCGGCGTAGTGGAAGGCCCACCCGGGAGTGAGGAGGTCGCCGTCATCCACGGCGACCCGTTCTACGGCGGCGTCCAGCTGACCGGCGTCCGCCACGGGCTCGAGGACGTCCGGCTCCTGGCGCCCGTCATCCCACGCAGCAAGGTGGTGGGGGTGGGCCGGAACTACGCCGACCACATCCAGGAGATGGGCAGCGAGACGCCGGCCGCACCGCTGATGTTCCTCAAGCCCAACACGTCCGTGATCGGTCCGGGTGATCCGATCATGCTGCCGTCCTTCTCGGACCAGATCTCCTACGAGGCCGAGCTGGCCGTGGTGATCGGCCGCATCTGCAAGGACGTCCCGCTCGAGCGCGTCGACGACGTGGTGTTCGGCTACACCTGCGCCAACGACCTGACGGCGCGCGACGTGCAGAAGACGGACGACCAGTGGGCGCGCGCCAAGGGCTTCGACACGTCCTGCCCGATCGGCCCGTGGATCGAGACGGACCTGGACCCCGAGAACCTCACCATCCGCGGGACCCTCGACGGCGACCTCCGCCAGGACGGCTCCACGAGCGACATGATCTGGGGCGCCCGCGAACTCGTGGCCTACGTGTCGCAGGCGTTCACCCTCCTGCCCGGGGATATCATCCTCACCGGGACGCCCGCCGGTGTCGGCATGATCACCGACGGCCAGCGCTACGAGGTCGACATCGAGGGCATCGGGCGCCTGTCCAACCCAGCGCGCCGCTGAGCCACGCGCCGTCGCGCCCTCCGCACCGGGCGCGACGGCGCACGTCCGGCCGGCATGCTCCCACCTAGACTGGGAGCATCATGACTACTGCCGCAGATCTCCCCACCGTCACCGATGCCACGCCCGTCCGGGTCCGCTTCTGCCCGTCCCCGACCGGCACCCCGCACGTAGGGCTCATCAGGACCGCACTGTTCAACTGGGCGTACGCGCGCCACACGGGCGGGAAGCTCGTCTTCCGCATCGAGGACACCGACGCCGCCCGTGACAGCGAGGAGAGCTACCAGCAGCTCCTCGAGGCGATGACCTGGCTGGGCATCGACTGGGACGAGGGCGTGGAGGTGGGAGGGCCGCATGCGCCCTACCGCCAGTCCCAGCGCGGCGAGCTCTACCGCGACGTCATCGACCGTCTCGTCGCCGCCGGACACCTCTACGAGTCGTTCTCCACGCCCGAGGAGGTCGAGGAACGGCACCGCGCGGCGGGCCGTGATCCCAAGCTCGGGTACGACAATCACGACCGCACCCTGACCGAGGAGCAGAAGGACGCCTTCCGGTCCGCGGGCCGCCCCGCCGTGCTGCGCCTGAGGATGCCGGACGAGGACATCACCTTCACCGACCTCGTGCGCGGGGACATCACCTTCCGCGCGGGCAGTGTTCCGGACTTCGCCGTCGTGCGCGCCAACGGGGCGCCGCTCTACACGCTCGTGAACCCCGTCGACGACGCCCTCATGGGCATCACGCACGTGCTGCGCGGGGAGGACCTGCTGTCCTCGACGCCGCGCCAGGTGGCCCTGTACCGCGCGCTGATCGACATCGGCGTCGCTCAGTACATGCCGCTGTTCGGACACCTGCCGTACGTGATGGGCCAGGGCAACAAGAAGCTGTCCAAGCGTGATCCCGAATCCAACCTGTTCCTCCACCGGGAGCGCGGCTTCATCCGGGAGGGCCTGCTCAACTACCTCTCGCTGCTCGGGTGGAGCCTCTCGGCGGACGAGGACATCTTCTCGGTGGAGCAGCTCGTCGGGAAGTTCGACGTGCGCGACGTCCTCGCCAACCCCGCCCGGTTCGACCTGAAGAAGGCGGAGGCGATCAACGGCACGCACGTGCGGCTCCTCGATCCCGCGGATTTCCGCAGCCGCCTGCTGCCGTACCTCACCGCGGCCGGCGTCATCGGCGACGCCCCCACCGAGGACGAGCTGCGCATCGTGGCCGAGGCCGCGCCTCTCATCCAGGAACGCATCTCCCTGCTCGGCGAGGCCCCGGAGATGCTCGGGTTCCTGTTCAAGGCCGACGACGCGGTCGATATCGCCGACGACGCCCGGAAGGGCCTGCCGGAGAACCTCGGCGAGGTGCTCGACGCGACGCTGGAGGCCCTGCAGGGGGTGGACAGCTGGGACGCCGAGTCGCTGCAGGCCGCACTCCGGGCGGCGCTCGTCGACACCCTCGGTCTGAAGCCGAGACTCGCGTTCGGGCCCGCCCGGACCGCGATCTCCGGGCGCAGGATCTCGCCCCCGCTCTTCGAGTCGATGGTGATCCTCGGACGTGAGTCCTCGATGGCGCGCCTGCGGGCCCTGCGCGCGACGGCGGGCTGAACCGTGCCCGCGCCGGACGCGAGACCGCCGGCCCCGCGGGGAGGTGCCGTCGAGGGCGTGCTGTTCGACATCGACGACACCCTCGTGGACCTCGAACAGGCCATGGGGCACACCCTGGAGGCCATCCCGGACCCGGCCCTCAGCCATCTCGGGGACGACGACTGGGTGCGCTACAAGGCGCTGTACACCACCGACCCGCAAAGGCACTACGACCGGTTCCTCGCCGGCGAGCTCACCTTCGAGGAACAGCGGGTGCACCGCGTCCGCCACGCGCGGGCCGGTTTCACCCCCGAGCCGTTCCTCGGGCGCGTCGCGGAGGCGTGGGTGCGGGCCTACGAGCAGATGCTGCCGCAGCACTTCCGCGCCTACGACGACGTCGTCCCGCTGCTGGATGCGCTCGACGCGCGGGGGATCCCCTACGGCGCGGTGAGCAACAACGTGCACGACTACCAGCGGGCGAAGCTCGACCGGGCCGGCCTCCGGCGGATCCGGGTGCTCGTCGGCATCGACACGGTGGGGGTCGCGAAGCCGGACCCGGGTATCTACCGCGAGGGAGCCCGCCTCATCGGCGCCACGCCGTCGCGCACGCTGTACGTCGGGGACAACCGGCTGATCGACGCCGTGGGCGCCCGGGAAGCCGGACTGATCGGGGTGTGGCTCGACCGCACGGGGACCGGCCGGGAGCACGGGACGGACTCGGGGGTCGGCGCCGGCCTGCCCTCGAGCGGCGTGGCGGAGGATGCGGGGGAGTCCGCCCGCGAGGGCGTCCCGACCGCCGCTCCGGAGGTGCCCTGCATCGGCGGACTGGCGGACGTTTTGCAGTTCCTGCCCTCCGTCCGGTAAAGTTATTTCTCGGCGCGGAGCGGTTACGCGGCCGGAGCCCAGCTAGGATCGGGCCTTCGGGAAGTGCCATTGGGGTATGGTGTAATTGGCAACACACTGGTTTCTGGTACCAACATTCTAGGTTCGAGTCCTGGTACCCCAGCGCGGTCCCGTCCTTGCGGACGGGGTGGCACGAGCAGTGAAAAAGAAGTAGTAGGATGGAAAGTACTGGCCCCATCGTATAGCGGCCTAGTACGCTGCCCTCTCACGGCGGTAACGCGGGTTCGAATCCCGCTGGGGTCACAACTGGAACGTCCCGGACATCATCACGATGTGCGGGACGTTCTGCTTTAACGGTCCGTCGCGATCCCTCGTCGGTCCGCCGTCGGTTCGCCCGGCACCGCGGTCCCGGGCGGCGGGGGACGGCTGGCATGATGGGACCATGAGCGCACCCTCCCCGGCCGGTGAAGCCCGCGCGCTACCGCCGCTGCTGCGGGAGGTGAACGGCGCCCTCGAGAACCTCGCGTTCCCCCTGGCCCTGCCTGCCTCAGCGGACGCGCGCGCTGCGACCCGCGCCGCCCGCGCACAGCTCGACGACTACATCCTGCCTCGGCTGGCCAGCCTCGACGCGCCCCTCGTGGCCGTCGTCGGCGGCTCGACGGGAGCGGGGAAATCGACCCTGGTCAACGCCCTCGTGGGCCGACCGGTGTCGGCCACGGGTGCCGTACGGCCCACGACGCGCCGGCCCCTCCTGCTCCACCACCCCGACGACGCCGCGTGGTTCGACGACGCCCGGGTGCTGCCCTCCCTCGGTCGTGTCCGTCTGGCCGGTGACGAGCCCGAGCGGGCGACCGACGGTGCGGCGCCCCCTGCGACCCCCGGGAGCCCGCACCCGGCGACGGCGCAGGGCGCGGACACGCTGCTGTTGCGCCCCACGGCCACGCTGCCGTCGGGACTCGCACTCCTGGACGCACCCGACGTCGACTCCATCGCCGACGAGAACCGGCGGCTCGCCGGCCAGCTCCTCGCGGCGGCGGACCTCTGGCTCTTCGTGACGACGGCGAACAGGTACGCCGACGCGGTGCCGTGGAAGCTGCTGGCCGAGGCCGGGCGGCGCGACGTCCTGGTCGCGATCGTCCTCGATCGCGTACCTCCCGGTGTGGAGGAGGAGATCAGGAGTGATCTGCTGACCCTCCTGACCGCCGAGAACCTCGGGCACGCTCCCATTTTCGTGATCCCGGAACTCCCGCTCGGGTCCGGAAGCATGCTGCCGGCCGCCGCCGTCGAGCCGATCACCCGCTGGCTGCAGGCACTGGCCGCCGACGCGGAGGGACGCCGGGACATCGCCCGGCGTACCGTCCAGGGCGCGATGCGCGCGCTGGCGGACCGGATCGACGGGATCGCCGAGGCCGCCGGCCAGGAGCAGGCCGCCGGCGACGAATTCCGTGCGGCCGTCGACGGCGCCTACCGTGATGCACTGCAGAGCGTGCTCGCCGCCACCGAGGACGGCAGGCTGCTGCGCGGCGAGGTGCTCGCCCGCTGGCAGGACTTCGTCGGCACGGGCGAGTTCATGCGCGGGCTCGAGTCGAGGATCGGCAGGGCGCGCGACCGGGTCAGTGCGTTCTTCACCGGCCGGCCCGCTCCGGCGGCAACCGTGGCCGACGCGATCGGCAGCGGTCTGCAGACCGTCGTCGTCGAACAGGCGGCCCGCGCCGACGAGTCCACGCGCCGGCGCTGGAGAGCCGACGCGGCGGGCCGGGTGCTGCTCGAGGACCTGGCACCATGGCGGGCCGAGGAGGTGTCGGACGAGGTGGCACGCGAGATCCGCGCGTGGCAGGAGGACCTCCTGCAGCTCGTCCAGGCCGAGGGCGCCGACAAGCGCTTCACGGCGCGCATGCTGTCCTTCGGGGTCAACGGCATCGCCGTGGCGCTGATGGTCGTGGTCTTCGCCTCCACGGGCGGACTCACCGGCGGCGAGGTGGGCATCGCCGGTGCCTCCGCGATCGCGGGGCAGAAACTCCTCGAGGCGGTCTTCGGCGACGACGCCGTCCGACGCCTCACCGCCACGGCACGGGACAACCTGTCCACCCGCGCGGAGAGCCTCTTCCGGCGGGAACGGGAACCCTTCGACCGCCGCCTGGAGCCCGTGAGCCGCCAGACGCCGGCCGAGACGCTGCGGGTCCTCGCCCGCCGGCTCCGCACGGCACTGCCTCCCGGGCAGCGCACCGCGGTCGAGGACGGCGCATGAGCCGACACCGCGGAGCGACGGCGGAGGTGCCGCTCGCCGAGGCCGTCACGGGTGCGCTCGACCGGCTGCAGACGGCCTACGAGCTGGGACGCGACCGGCTCCCCGAGGACGCCGTGGCGCGCCTGGACGCGACCCTGGATCGCGCAGGGACGCGTCGGTCGCTGTCGGCGGACCATACCGTCGTCGGGATCTTCGGACCCACGGGCAGCGGCAAGTCCTCCCTCGTGAACGCCCTGAGCGGCACCGGAGCCGCGCGGGTCGCGGCACGGCGCCCCACCACCTCCGAGCCGCTCGCTCTGGTGTGGGGACGGCAGGGGAGCCACGAGCTGCTCGACTGGCTCGGGGTCCGTCAGCGGGTCGAGCTGCCCGAGGGCGCTCCGCTCGTGGGCGGACCGTCCAGGACGGGCCAGGAACCATCTGCGGCTCCTGTCCTCGCGGGACAGCCGATCGGCGACGCGCCGGGTCCGCAGGTCCACGCAGCGCCCGAGGTGGACACGGACGCCCCGGCGCTCGGCGCTGCGGCCGGCGGCGAGGCTCCGGCGGTCCGAAGGCGACTGCTGAGCTGGCGGCGGCGGAGCAGGCCGGTGTCCACGGGGACCGAGGTTTCGCCCGAGGCGCCTGTCGCCGCATCCGGCACCGGGGCCGGACTGATCCTCCTCGACCTCCCGGACTTCGACTCGACGGCCGGCGCGCACCGCGAGATCGTGGAGCGGCTCACGGGGCAGGTGGACGTGCTGCTCTGGGTCGTCGATCCGCAGAAGTACGCCGACGCCGCGCTCCACCACGGGTTCCTGCGCGGCCTCGCGAACCACGACGCGGTGACTCTCGTGGCACTGAACCAGGCGGACCGGCTCGAGGAGCAGGACCTCGACGACGTCACGGCGTCACTCGCCGGCATCCTCGCGGGCGAAGGTCTGCAGGGCGTCGCCGTGTTCCCGGTGTCCGCGCTGACGGGCCGAGGCGTGAAGGAGCTCGCCTCGGCGGTCAGAGACCTCGCGGAAGGCCGTGCCGCCGCCACCCGGCGGATCGCGGCCGACGCCGCGCAGGCCGCGGACGAGCTCCTGCCCTTCATCGCTGAGCAGCCCGTCGCCGCGCCGTCGGACGAGGCGAGGACCACGCTCGCGCAGGGGCTGGGCACGGCGGCCGGCGTTCCCGTCGTGGTCGACGCCGTGCGATCGGCGTATCGCCGCGATGCGCACGCGGTCACGGGTTGGCCCGTCACACGCTGGCTGGGGAGATTCCGGGCCGACCCGCTGCGGCGGCTGAACCTGCGGCGGCAGGACGTGGTGCCCGAGGTGCGGCGTTCATCACTTCCCCTCAGCCAGCCGGCCCAGCGCGCGCGGGTGGATCAGGTGCTGCGCGTCTTCGGCGACGAGGTGGCGCGCGGCGTCGTCGAGCCCTGGCACACCTCCATCCGCGACGCCTCGCGCGGTACCGCCGACGACCTCACGGACGCGCTCGATTCCGCCGTCACGACGGCGGACCTCGAGACCGGACGGCGCGCGTGGTGGGGGATCTTCGGTGTGCTCCAGTGGATCGCCCTCGTCGCGCTCGTCGCAGGGCTCGTCTGGCTCGGCGTCCTGGCCGTGCTCGGTTTCCTCCAGCTGCCCGCCATCGACGTCCCGCGCGTGGAGGGCTTCCCCGTGCCCACCCTGCTCATCCTCGGCGGCGTGGGCGCGGGCGTACTGCTCGGTGTCCTCGCGGCGCTGCTCGCCCGGTGGGGTGCTGCGAGGCGCGCGGCGCGGGTACGACGGCGGCTCCTGGCCGCGTGCGCACAGGCCGCCGAGGGGGTCGCCGTCGTTCCCGTCGAGGACGAGGTGGACCGGTGCAACCGGTTCCGTGCCGCCGTCCTCGACGCGCGGCGCGTCGCCTGACCGCCGTCCCGGCAGGAGGCTGCTCCGGCGCGGGAACCCGACGGCGGCCGCCCCGGCCGCGCCGGACCTGCGGCGGCGTCAGGCGTCGCTTCGGGTGACCCTGGCGACGTCGCTGTGGCCCGAGCAGACCCAGTCCACGGACCCCGCGCCGATGCGCTCGGCGAGCAGCCGGACGCTGCCCGCCGCCCTCGGCCGGTCGTTGATGAAGATCACCGGGAAGTCGCCGACGATGCCGTCCGCGGCGACCCTGGCGGCATCTCCGGTGAAGAGCACCCCGCGCCACTGGTAGGCGTAGTGACCGGGTGTGTGTCCGGGTGTCGGGAAGTACTCGAGGCCCGGGAAGATCTCGCCGGAACCGGTGAGTTCCTGCGCGCCGTCGGGAAGCGCCACCCGGACCATGCGCTGCAGCGCCCTTCGGAACAGGGTCCGCGGCCTCGTGCGGCCGCGGAGGATGTCGGCGTCGGCGGCGCCGATCCACACGGTCGCCCCGAGGGTCTCCTGGAGTCGCTGCGCCGCCTGGGCGTGGTCGACGTCGTAGTGCGTGAGGACGATGTCGGTGACCGGGCCCGTCGTCGCCTCGGAGGCGCGGAGCTCGGCGACCACGCCGTCGAACCCGGAGGACATGCCTGGGTCGACGACCGCCGTGCGACCGGCACCGGCCACCACGAAACCGTGCGAACCCCTCTGCTGTTCGAGCTGGTAGCAATCCTGGGCTATGAGGCGCATAGGGTCCTTCGGGTCCTTCGGCTGGTCCTGGGTGTGTGCTCGAACACTACCAACCCGGAGCGGGCTCCGGCCGGCCGTGCTTCAGGCGAGCAGGCGCAGGACCTTGGCCAGGGTGTTGATGTTCCGGGTGGTGGACGTCGCCGCGTACCGTGCCCGGGCGAGGAGCCGGGCGAGGGGCACCTCGGTGGACCGCCCCTTCGGGGAGAACCACCCGATGGCGGTGCCGCCGGCGAGCACGGCCGGGTGCAGGTCCGCGCTCCGTGCGTCCTCGAGGAATGCGGCGAGTTCGGCGGTCCCGGTGAACAGCGTGACGTAGGTGTGGACATCGCCGGCGCCGTCGGGCGGTGGCGGGACGGAGCCGCTGATCGCACCGAGCTCGGCGGCCCCGACGACGATCACCCGGGCGGTGTAGCCGAAGCGGGCGCTCAGCGCCTCCTCGACGCGGTCCTTCAGCGCGGCGGGTTCCAGGGCGGAGGAACACGTGACGTTGCCGCTGGCGAGCACCGTCGCGACGTCGCTCACGGGAAGCTCCGCGAGCAGCTCGCGCAGTCCGGCCATCCGGACCGTCACCCCGCTGACATTGACCCCGCGCAGGAAGACGGCGTACCGGCGTATCGGCGCGTCGATGGAGAGGTCCTCCGGCACGTCAGTCGGCCGCTGATCCGACGGCGAGCGTCAGCTGGCGTGCCGCGTCGGAGACGACCTCCGCGTGGATGCGGCCCGGCTGCCGGGTGAGGCGTTCCATCGGGCCGGAGATCGAAACGGCCGCGATGACGCGCCCGGACGGGCCGCGCACCGGCGCGGAGACCGACGCCACGCCGGCCTCGCGTTCACCGAGGCTCTGCGCCCATCCGCGCCGTCGCACCCCGGCCAGGACGGTCGGGGTGAACCGCGCGTTCTGCAGTCCCATGAGGAGGCGGTCGTGGTCCTCCCACGCGAGCAGGCACTGGGCTGCCGAACCGGCCTTCATGGACAGCTGGGTTCCGACGGGGATGGTGTCGCGCAGCCCCACGGGCCGCTCGGCGGAGGCGACGCACACGCGCCAGTCGCCCTGCCGGCGGAACAGCTGGGCGCTCTCGCCCGTCGCATCACGCAGACCGAGGAGCACGGGACCCGCGGCGGCGATCAGGCGGTCCTCTCCGGCCGCGGACGCGAGTTCGACGAGCCTGCTGCCGAGGACGAAGCGCCCCTGGATGTCCCGGCCCACGAGGCGGTGATGGGCGAGGGCCAGGGCGAGGCGGTGGACCGTGGGCCGCGCCAGGCCGGTCGATGCGACGAGCTGGGCCAGCGTGGTGGGGCCGGCCTCGAGGGCGTCGAGCACGAGTGCGGCCTTGTCGATCACGCCGACGCCGCTAGAATTGTCCATAGGTTGATACTGCCGTCTCATTATCTGAGACGCAACCCGTCGGGCTGGCTCTCGTCGCCGGGCGCTGGTTGAGTAGCAGCCATTGGTCCTGCCGAGCCCCACCGGGCCCGGTCCGCCGGAACAGAGAAGGACGGTCGCCATGGGCAAGACACTGGCAGAGAAGGTCTGGGACGCGCACGTGGTCCGCAAGGGCGACGTCGTCGGCGCGGAGGCGCAGCCCGATCTCCTCTACATCGACCTGCACCTGGTCCACGAGGTGACCTCGCCGCAGGCGTTCGAGGGTCTCCGCCTCGCCGGGCGACCGCTCCGCCGGCCCGACCTGACGATCGCCACCGAGGACCACAACACGCCCACGCTGGACATCGACAAGCCGATCGCCGACCTCACCAGCCGCACGCAGATCGAGACCCTCCGCGCCAACTGCCGCGAGTTCGGCGTCCGCCTGCACTCGCTGGGAGACGCCGAGCAGGGCATCGTCCACGTGGTGGGACCGCAGCTCGGGCTCACACAGCCCGGCCTGACCGTCGTCTGCGGCGACTCCCACACCTCGACCCATGGGGCCTTCGGCGCGCTCGCGATGGGGATCGGGACCTCCGAGGTGGAGCACGTCATGGCCACCCAGACGCTCTCGCTGAAGCCGTTCCGGACCATGGGCATCACCGTCGAGGGGACCCTGAAGCCCGGCGTCACGTCCAAGGACATCATCCTCGCGGTCATCGCCAAGATCGGCACCGGAGGCGGGCAGGGCTACGTCCTCGAGTACCGGGGCTCGGCCATCCGCGCCCTGTCCATGGAAGCGCGCATGACCATCTGCAACATGTCCATCGAGGCAGGGGCGCGCGCGGGCATGGTGGCCCCGGACGAGACGACCTTCGAGTACCTCAAGGGCCGCCCCCACGCTCCCGAGGGCGCGGACTGGGACGCCGCTGTCGCCGACTGGCGGGAACTGCGCACCGACGACGACGCGGTCTTCGACGCCGAGGTGTTCCTCGACGCGAGCGAGCTCGAGCCGTTCGTCACGTGGGGCACGAACCCCGGCCAGGGTGTCTCGCTCTCCCAGGCCGTGCCCTCGCCCGACGACTTCGACGACGAGAACGACAAGGCGGCCTGCAGCCGGGCGCTGGACTACATGGCCCTCGAGCCGGGCACGCCCATGAAGGACATCCGGGTGGACACCGTCTTCCTCGGCTCCTGCACCAACAGCCGCATCGAGGACCTCCGCATCGCCGCCGACATCATCCGGGGACGCCAGAAGGATCCCGCCGTGCGGATGATGGTGGTCCCGGGGTCGGCGCGCGTGCGCCTGCAGGCCGAGGCCGAGGGACTGGACCGCGTGTTCCAGGACTTCGGTGCCGAGTGGCGGTTCGCCGGCTGCTCCATGTGCCTCGGCATGAACCCCGACCAGCTCGCTCCGGGGGAGCGGTGCGCGTCGACGTCGAACCGGAACTTCGAGGGACGCCAGGGCAAGGGCGGGCGCACACACCTCGTCTCGCCCGTCGTCGCGGCCGCCACCGCCGTGCGCGGCACCCTGAGTTCGCCGTCGGACCTCGCCCCGCAGCCCGGCACGGGCGCGCACGCCGCTCCTGCCTCCACCGTCCCCGCCGCCTAGGAGCCCGCCATGGAGAAGATCACCACGCACACCGGCATCGGCGTCCCGCTGCGCCAGAGCAACATCGACACCGATCAGATCATCCCCGCCGTGTACCTGAAGCGCATCACGCGCACCGGGTTCGAGGACGCGCTGTTCGCCGGCTGGCGCAAGGAGGAGGACTTCATCCTCAACCGCGAGCCCTACTCCCGCGGCACCGTGCTCGTCGCGGGCCCCGACTTCGGCACCGGGTCGTCCCGCGAACACGCCGTCTGGGCACTGAAGGACTACGGCTTCCGGGCCGTGCTGTCCTCGAGGTTCGCGGACATCTTCCGCGGCAATTCGGGCAAGCAGGGACTCGTGGCGGCGCAGGTGGCGCAGGACGACATCGAGCTCATCTGGAAGATCCTCGAGAACGAGCCGGGCGCCACGGTGACGGTGGACCTCGTGTCCCGCAGTGTCCAGTGCGGGCCGGTGAGCGCGCCCTTCCAGATCGACGACTACACGCGGTGGCGCCTGCTGGAGGGCCTCGACGACATCGGCCTGACCCTCCGCCAGGAGGAGCACATCACGGCGTTCGAGGCCGGCAGGCCGTCCTGGAAGCCCACCACGCTGCCCGCGCGCACCTGACCCTGCGCGGGTCCGCGCACCCGGGCGCGGCGCGGGTGTAACGCGTCTCACGTCCCAATCCGGGCCCGGAAGGAATGACGACCCACCCGCACCGGTTCTTCCTCAGCAACAGGGAGTGCACGTCGTACCCTTGTATTTCTGTCTGCCGCGCGGTGCTCCTATGCTTGGAACGAGCATTTTCGAGTCCGCGGGGGTTAAACGTATGAGGAAAATAGGTATTCATGGGTAGCGTTCTGACCATCCGCGGCGGCATCCCGCTGACCGGCAAAGTCTCCGTCCGCGGTGCGAAGAACCTGGTGCCGAAGGCCATGGTCGCCTCCCTCCTGGGCAACACGCCGTCGATCCTGCGCAACGTCCCGGAGATCAAGGACGTCGACGTCGTCACGAGCCTCCTGCAGCTGCACGGCGTGACGGTGACCAAGGACCCGGTGACGGGCGACCTCACCATGGACCCGGTCAACGCGAAGATGGCGATGTCCAAGGACATCGACGCCCACGCCGGCGACTCGCGCATCCCCATCCTCTTCTGCGGGCCCCTCATGCACAGCATCGGCGAGGCCTTCATCCCCGACCTCGGCGGCTGCAAGATCGGCGACCGCCCGATCGACTACCACCTCGAGGTCCTCCGCAACTTCGGCGCCGTCGTCGACAAGCGCCCCGGCGGCATCTCCATCTCCGCGCCCAAGGGCCTCCACGGGGCGAAGCTCACCCTTCCGTACCCGAGCGTCGGCGCGACGGAGCAGGTGCTGCTCACGGCCATCCGCGCAGAGGGCATCACCGAACTCTCCGGTGCCGCCGTCGAGCCCGAGATCATGGACCTCATCGCCGTGCTGCAGAAGATGGGCGCGATCATCACCGTGCAGACCGACCGCGTCATCCGGATCGAGGGCGTCGCGGAGCTGACCGGGTACAACCACAAGGCCATCTCCGACCGCAACGAGACGGCATCCTGGGCATCCGCAGCGCTGGTCACGAAGGGCGACATCTACGTGGAGGGCGCACGCCAGCTCGACCTCACCGCGTTCCTCAACACCTACCGGAAGATCGGTGGTGCCTTCGACGTGGACGACGACGGCATCCGCTTCTACCACCCGGGAGGGGCGCTGAAGCCGCTGGTGCTGGAGACCGACGTGCACCCCGGCTTCATGACCGACTGGCAGCAGCCCCTAGTCGTGGCCCTGACGCAGGCGTCCGGCGTGTCGATAGTGCACGAGACGGTCTACGAGCAGCGCTTCGGCTTCACGGAGGCGCTGATCCGCATGGGCGCCAACATCCAGCTGCACCGCGAGTGCCTGGGCAGCGTCCCGTGCCGTTTCGGGCAGCGCAACTTCCTTCACTCCGCCGTCATCTCCGGGCCCACGCAGCTGCGCGGCGCGGACATCGACATCCCCGACCTGCGCGGCGGCTTCAGCCACCTCATCGCGGCCCTCGCGGCCGACGGCGTCTCGCGCGTCACCGGGATCGAGCTCATCAACCGCGGCTACGAGCGCTTCCAGGACAAGCTCGAGGGCCTGGGTGCGGACTTCGACGTCTCGGAGGACGCCCCGGTTCCCGCCGCGGTCTTCTCCTAGGCGGCCCGGACAGATGGGGGAGTCACGGGGCTCACGCGCGATGTTCACGTTCCTCGCCGCCTGGGTGAGGCCGACCATGAACGTGCTCATGGCCAAGGAATGGCACGGGCAGGAGAAGCTGCCCCGCGGGACGGGCATGATCGTGTGCCCGAACCACGTCACGGAGATCGACCCGGTCGTCGTGGCGCACTTCCTGTATAACCAGGGCGTCATGCCGCATTTCCTCGCGAAGGCGTCGCTGTTCAAGGTGCCCGTGATCGGGTCCATCCTGCGCACCATCCAGCAGATCCCGGTGGAGCGTAGCTCGGCGGGCGCCAACCGCTCCCTCGAAGCGGCCCGCGAAGCACTCGCCGACGGCGGCGGCATCATCATCTACCCCGAGGGAACGCTCACGAGGGACCCCGACATGTGGCCCATGAAGGGCCACACGGGAGCGGCGCGCCTGGCGCTCCAGACCGGAGTTCCCGTGGTGCCGGTCGCGCACTGGGGTGCCCACGAGGTGTTCCCCCGCTACGCCAAGCGCTTCTACCTCTTCCCGCGCAAGCGCTCGCGCGTGCTCGTCGGCGACCCCGTCGACCTCTCCGACCTCCACGGCGCGCCCCTGACGAAGACCACGCTCGACGCCGCCACCGAGCGCATCCTCGATGCCATCACGGCCCTGCTGGCCGAACTGCGCGGCGAGCAGCCGCCCGCGGAGCGCTGGGACCCGGCGCAGAAGCAGCAGAAGGGTCTCGGCCGCCGCGGCGAGAGCGCGGATGACGACCCGGATGCGTCGCGCCACGGAGGACGGTCATGACCGGGGACTCCAGGACGGCACCGCCCGCGAAGATCGCCGTGCTCGGCTCCGGCAGTTGGGGGACGACGTTCGCGAAGGTCGTCGCCGATGCCGCCGCCGAGACGACGGTGATGCTCTGGTCGCGCCGGGCCGAGGTGGCCGACGAGATCACCGCGGAGCACCGCAACTCCCGGTACCTCGGTGACACGCGGCTCCCGTCGAACGTCTCCGCATCCACGGACGTGGAAACGGTGCTGGCGGGGAGCAGCCTCGTGGTCATCGCCGTGCCGGCCCAGACCCTCCGGGCGCAGCTCCCGGCCTGGCGCCCGCTCATCCCGGCCACCGCCGTCGTGGTCTCCCTCATGAAGGGCCTCGAGGTCGGCACCGACGCGCGCATGAGCGAGGTCATCGCCGAGGAGCTCGGGCTGCCGGCGGAACGCATCGCCGTGCTGTCCGGGCCCAACCTCGCCATGGAGATCGCCCGCGAGGAGCCGACGGCGTCCGTCGTCGCCTGCCCGGACCACGACACCGCCACGTGGATCGCCGCGGCGTGCACGGCCTCCTACTTCCGCCCCTACACCTCCACCGACGTGATCGGCGTGGAGATCGGCGGGATCGTCAAGAACGTGATCGCCCTCGCCGTCGGCATCTGCGAGGGCCGGCGCATGGGCGACAACACGAAGGCCTCCGTCATCACCCGCGGCCTCGCCGAGACCACACGCCTCGCGGTGGCACTCGGCGGCAAGCCCGAGACGCTGGCGGGGCTCGCAGGGATGGGCGACCTGATCGCCACCTGTTCCTCGGCCCTGTCGCGCAACCACACCGCAGGCCACCTGCTGGGCCAGGGCCTCACGCTCGAGCAGGTCACGGTGCGCATGAACCAGACCGCGGAGGGCATCAAGTCGGCCCACGCCGTCCTCGACTCCGCCACGAAACTCGGCGTGGACATGCCCATCACCGAGAGCGTGGTGGCCGTCCTCCAGGGGCGCCTGTCCGTCAACGACCTCGGACCGCGCCTGCTGTCCCGCAACCTCAAGCCGGAAGGCAACCCCGCCACGTGACCACCGAGACGTCCGCCCCCTCCCGCAAGCCCCGCGTCCTCGTGCTCTTCGGGGGCCGTTCGAGCGAGCACGCCGTCAGCTGCGTCACCGCCGCCGGTGTCCTCGAGGCGATCGACCGGTCCCGCTACGACGTCGTGCCCGTGGGCATCACGAAGTCCGGCCAGTGGTCGCTCGTCTCCGCGGACCCGTCCGCGTGGTCACTGCGCTCCGACGTGCTGCCCGAGGTCACCGCGACCGACCAGGCCGTGGTCATGGGGTCGGCGACCGGCGATGGTTCCGGCCAGGAGCTGCTCCTCGCGGCGCCCGGATCCGTCCCCGAGAGCCTGGGTGGCGTCGACGTGGTGCTGCCGCTGCTGCACGGACCGTTCGGTGAGGACGGCACCCTCCAGGGCATGCTGGAGATGGCCGACATGCGGTACGTCGGGGCCGGTGTGCTGGCGTCCGCCGTCGGCATGGACAAGCACTACATGAAGGTGGTCTTCGCGGCCGCCGGGCTCGAGGTGGGACCCCACGAGGTGATCACCGATCGCCAGTGGCGCCTCGACCCCGACGCCTGCCTCGGGCGCGCCGAGGGCCTCGGCTTCCCGCTGTTCGTCAAGCCGTCCCGCGCGGGGTCGTCCATGGGCATCAGCCGGGTCGACGATGCGGCAGGTCTCCGTGCCGCCGTCGAGGCCGCCCGGGTCTTCGACCCGAAGGTGGTCGTCGAGGCGGGGATCGAGGGCCGCGAGATCGAGGTGGCCGTCCTGCAGGGACGCGGCCTGGAGGCGCCGCGCACGTCACTGCCGGGCGAGATCGCCGTCCAGCCCGGCGACCACGCCTGGTACGACTTCGAGGCCAAGTACGTCGACGGCGCCGCGGCCGAGCTCTCCTGCCCCGCCGACCTGCCCCCCGACGTCCTCGAGCGCGTGCAACTGCTCGCCGGGGAGGCGTTCGAGGCGATCGGCGGCGAAGGGCTCTCACGGGTCGACTTCTTCTACACCCCCGATGGCCGCCTGGTCATCAACGAGATCAACACCATGCCCGGCTTCACGCCCATCAGCATGTACCCGCAGATGTGGGCCAAGTCGGGCCTCGGCTACACCGAGCTGATCGACGAGCTGATCGGGCTCGCGCTCAGCCGCACCACCGGCCTGCGCTGACCCGCAGGTCACGCCAGCAGGAGCACCCCGAGCAGCGAGCCTCCCGCGAGCAGGACGGTCGAGAGCGCACCCACGACGGCGAAGCGCCGCCCGGTGCGCGCCAGGCGGCGGACGTCGATCCCGGCCCCGAGGCCGAACATCCCCGCGGCCAGCAGGACGGTGGTGAGTGTACGGCTGCCCTCGAGCACCGGATCGGGGAGGATCCCGAGCGAGCGGACGGCCACCATCGCCAGGAACCCCAGCACGAAGAGCGGCACCACGGGTGGACGGGAATCCTCCGGGCGAACCGGCTTCTCCGGGCCCTCCGGGCCGGCGTCCCGTGCTGCGGTCGGACGATGGACGTCGGCCGGGGCGGCAGCGCGACGTCGTTCCCCGAGGGACGCCACCGCGGCGACCGGCGCGAGCATCAGCACCCGACCGAGTTTGACCACGGTGGCGACGGCCAGCGCCGTCACCCCGGCGGTACCGGCCACGGCGACGACCTGCGCGACCTCGTGGACGGCCAGCCCGGCCCACAGCCCGAAACGGTCCTCGGGCAGCCTGAGCAGACCGCCGAGCACGGGCAGCACCACGATCATGAGCGAGCCGTAGAGCGTGACCATCGCGACGGCGCCGGCGGTCTCGTCGTCGTCGGCGTCCACGACGCCCTGGAGGCCGACGATGGCGGACGCGCCGCAGATGGAGAAGCCGGCAGCCATGAGCGTGGCACCGGCACGCGTGAGGCCCAGCCGCAGGCCGAGGTGGAGCGTTGCGATGTAGCTCAGCGTCACGCACGCGACGATCAGGCCGAGGACCGGGAGGCCGAGCTCCACGATGTCGGGCAGCGCGAGCTGAAGACCAAGCAGCACGACGCCGGCGCGCAGGAGCTTCCTGGTGCCCGTCGTCACGCCCGGCCGGAGTGCTGTGGTGTACCGGCCGGAATTACCGAGCAGGACCCCGAGGACGAGCGCGAGGACCAGGGAGCCGAAGAGGGACTGCACCGACCCCAGCCAGACGGCGACGGCGACGCCCACGGCGACCACCGCCAGCCCCGGCACCAGTGCACCGGCGCGTGCCCACAGCGCGGCGGCGCGCCCGGAGGGGGCAGGGTGCATGGTCGATGGCTTCCGGGCTCGGTGACGGAGGGTGCTTCCGATTATTGTTCCACGGGGCGACGCCGCCCCGGGTCCACCCGGGAGCAGTGGACCGCAGCCCGGCACGTCGTGCGGACGGGCCGCAGCCGGGCCAGGAACCAGGAACGACGGCACCTCGCCCCGGGGGGAGCGAGGTGCCGTGCGGGCCGTGCCGCTAGATCAGTGCGTCGGTCAGGGCGTTGGGCGTCCCGAAGCGGTGGGCGGTGATGCTGATGGCCTGCTCCTGCAGGAACGGCAGCAGCTCGATCCTCCCCGATTCCGTGACGGGCTGCGCGTACACCGCGAGGTCGGGCCGGCCGCCCGTCACGGCGGCGAGGGCAGAGGCCCCGCCGCCGACGAGCCGCACGCGACGCAGGGGCAGGGTCGCCGCACGGGCCAGCCAGGCGGCGTCGTCCTCGACGGTGACACCCTCGACGTTCTCCGTGAGGGCTGCACGCAGCCCGGTCGGGAGATCGACGGCGGAGGAGACGGCTACCGGCGCGCCGGTGGCCCCCGCGGCGAGCAGCACGCGGACGAGGTCGGCGACGGGAGCCCCTTCCGCCAGGCGCACGGTCACGGGGTGGGGGAGGTAGCGGAAGAGGTTCCGCTCGGCGGCGAGGGCCGAGACGTCCCGCACCTCGCCGAACTCGCTGTTCCATGCTGCAGCGTCCGAGGCGGCGGCGCGGGCGAGGCGGGCCACGTCGTCGTCGGGCAGGCCGGCGGACCGGGCGGCCGCCAGCAGGGGCGCGACGACGGGCAGGGCGCCGCCCTGGACCCGGGCCTCCCGCGGCGACCAGGTGCCGAGGCCCACGAGGTAGTTGGGTCCACCGGCCTTGGTGCCGGCGCCGACCGCCGACTTCTTCCAGCCGCCGAAGGGCTGGCGCTGCACGATCGCCCCGGTGATGCCGCGGTTGATGTAGAGGTTGCCCGCCTGCACCCCGTCGATCCAGGCGGCGATCTCGCGGCTGTCGAGCGAGTGGATGCCGGAGGTGAGGCCGTAGTCGATGTCGTTCTGCAGCGCGATGGCCTCCTCGAGGGTCGCGGCAGTCATTACACCGAGGATCGGTCCGAAGTACTCGGTGAGGTGGTAGGTGGATCCGCGCTTCACGCCAGCCCGGATACCCGGGCTCCACAGGCGCCCCGAGTCGTCGAGGCGCCGGGGCTCGAGGAGCCAGGACTCGCCCTCGCCGAGCGTCGTCAGGCCGTCCAGCAGCTTCCCGGTGGCAGGCTCGATCACCGGACCCATCTGCGTGGCCGGGTCCGTCGGGTATCCGACGGACAGCGAGGCGACGGCGTCGAGCAGCTGGTTGCGGAAGCGCTGCGACCTGGCCGCACTGCCCACGAGGATCACGAGGGAGGCGGCTGAGCACTTCTGGCCCGCGTGGCCGAAGGCCGACTGCGCCACGTCCCGCGCCGCGAGGTCGAGATCCGCGCTCGGGGTGACGATGATGGCGTTCTTGCCGGAGGTCTCGGCGAGCAGGGGGAGGTCGGTGCGGAAGGAGCGGAACAGCTCGGCCGTCTCGTAGCCGCCGGTCAGGATGACCCGGTCCACGCGGGGATCCGCGATGAGCTGGCGCCCGAGGTCCCCCTCCTCGACCTGCACCAGGCGCAGCACCTCGCGCGGCACGCCCGCGGCCCACAGCGCGTCGATCATGACGGACCCGGATCGGCGCGCCTGGGACGCGGGCTTGATGATGACGGCGGATCCGGCGGCGAGCGCGGCCAGTGTGGAGCCGGCGGGGATGGCGACCGGGAAGTTCCACGGCGGCGTCACGACGGTGAGCCGGACGGGGGAGAAGGCGGCCCCGTCGACGTCGTCGAGCTCGCGGGCGCGTTCGGCGTAGTAGTGGGCGAAATCGACGGCCTCGGAGATCTCGGGATCCGCCTGCTCGAGGGTCTTGCCGGTCTCGGCGGCCATGACCTCCATGAGCTCGGCCCGCCGGGCCTCGAGGGCGTCGCCCGCGCGGTGCAGGATCGCGGCGCGTTCCGCACCGCCGAGGGACCCCCAGGAGGCGGAGGCGCGGACGGCGCCGGCGATCGTGTCCTCGAGCTCCTCGGCGCGGGTGAGCGTGGTGTCGGCCACGAGGTCGTTGCCCAGCTCCGAGGTGGCCGCGCGGTCGAGGATCGCCCGCCCCCAGGTGCGGTTGACGGGCAGGGAGGGATCGGTGTCCGGGGTGTTCGTGAAGCCGGTGCCCGGGTGCGGCTCGGCGGGGACGGTGCGGTCCTGCCGGCGGTTCGGTCCGGGGACCGAGGTGTCCAGCTCCGCGAGTGAGGCGAGGAATCGGCCCTTCTCGCGGTCGAACAGCGCCTCGTTCTCGGAGAGCTCGAACACGGCGGACATGAAGTTGTCCTGGCTCGCCCCCTCCTCGAGGCGCCGGATCAGGTAGGCGATGGCGACGTCGAACTCGCTCGGGTGCACCACTGGCGTGTAGAGGAGGAGGGAGCCGACGTCGCGGCGGACCGCTTCCGCCTGGCCCTGCGCCATGCCGAGGAGCATCTCGAACTCGATGCCGTCACGGACGCCGCGCTCGCCGGCGAGCAGCCACGCGAAGGCGAGGTCGAACAGGTTGTGGCCGGCGACGCCGACGCGCACGTTGTCGACACGGCCGGGCTGCAGCGCGTAGTTGAGCACGCGCTTGTAGTGCGTGTCGGAGTCCTGCTTGGACCCCCAGGTGGCCAGCGGCCAGTCGTGGAGGGATGCCTCGACCTGCTCCATGGGCAGGTTGGCGCCCTTGACCACGCGGACCTTGATGCCGGCGCCCCCGGCGGCGCGGCGGGCCGCGGCCCACTCCTGCAGGCGGATCATGGCGGCGAGGGAGTCGGGCAGGTACGCCTGGAGGACGATGCCCGCCTCGAGGTGCCTGAACTCGGGCCGGTCCAGGATCTCCATGAAGACCGCGATCGTGAGGTCGAGGTCCTTGTACTCCTCCATGTCGAGGTTGATGAACTTCGGCTGCTCCGCGCGGGCGGCCAGAGCATACAGGGGAGCGAGCTTCTCGGCGACGTGCTGCACGGCCTCCTCGAAGGCCCAGGCGGGGTGCGGGGCCACGGTGGAGGACACCTTGATGGACACGTAGTCGACGTCGGGGCGCTCGAGCAGGCGGACGGTGCCCTGCAGGCGGCGTTCGGCCTCATGGTCCCCGAGGACCGCCTCGCCGAGGAGATTCACGTTGAGGCGGATCCCCTCGCGCCTGATCCTGCCGATGGAGCGGCCGAGGCGGGCGTCGGAGGCATCGATGATGAGGTGCCCCACCATCTCGCGCAGCACGCGGCGGGCGACGGGGATGACGACCTGCGGCAGGACGGGCGCGACGGCGGCGCCCACCGTGACGGCGGAGCGCATGTACCAGGGGAGGAACTTCGGCACCTTCGGCGCGATCGCGGCGAGGTTGCGGGCGGCAACGGACAGGTCCTCGGGGCGGATGACGCCGTCGACGAAGCCGACCGTGAAGGCGAGCCCGTCCGGGTCCTTGAGGACTCCGGCGAGCTGTTTCGCCGACGCATCGACCGGCACCTTCGCCGCCTCGGTGAGCCATCGGCGCACGAGGGCGACCGCTTCGTCCGGAAGGTGGGCCGGGATGTCGGTGGTGCCGCCGGGAGCGGCGGAGAACCGGCGGGTCACGCCGGGCTCCTCCGTACGGGCGGGCGACGCGTTCCGGGGTGCCGGAGCGGCGACGCCGTCGAGGCGCGGGATCTGGGTTGTCATGGCACAGGCTTTCGATCGGACGGCTTACGCCGGCGCAGCTATTTACTCCCCAGTATCGGGCCGCCGTACGATTAGGAGAAGCGATGATTACCGAACGGTACTCGTCGGTAGAACCGAATCATCACCGAAGCCGGAGGCACCGTGCTCGACCTGCGCAGGCTGCGGCTGCTCCGCGAACTGAAGATCCGCGGCACCCTCGCCGACGTCGCGGAGGCCCTCAGCTACAGCCCGTCCTCCGTCTCCCAGCAGCTCGCCCTGCTCGAGAAGGAGGTGGGCGTGGAACTGCTCCGCAAGGCGGGCCGTCGTGTGGTCCTCACGGCGCAGGCCGAGGTGCTCGTCGCGCACACCGCCGAACTGCTCGAGACCCTCGAGCGCGCCGAGTCGGACCTCGCGGCGTCGCTGACCACGGTGTCCGGGACGGTCCGGGTGGCGGTCTTCCAGTCGGCCGCGCTGGCGCTCATGCCCGGCGCCCTCACGGCCATGACCCGCGACTATCCCGACGTGCGCGTCGAGATGGTGCAGCGCGAGCCGGAGACGGCCCTGTACGAGACGTTCGCCCGCGACTTCGACCTCGTGATCGCCGAGCAGTACCCGGGCCACGCCGCCCCACGGCACGCGGAACTGGATCACGTGCCCCTGACGGAGGACGCGATCCGCCTCGCCGTCCCCCTCACGGGTCCGTATGCCGGCATCACCACGGTCGGCGAGGCCGCGACCGCCGCCTGGGTCATGGAACCGAGGGGGGCGGCATCGCGCCACTGGGCGGAGCAGGCGTGCCGGCGCGCGGGATTCGAGCCCGACGTCCGCTACGAGACGGCCGACCTCCAGGCGCAGATCCGGCTCATCGAATCGGGCAACGCCGTCGCCCTCATGCCCGACCTCGTGTGGACCGGCCGGAGCGTCCCCGTGCGGCTCCTGGACCTCGGGGAGAGCCCGCGCCGCTCCATCTTCACCTCGGCGCGCCGCGCCGGTGCACGGCGGCCCGCCGTGCTGGCCGTCCGCGAGGTCCTCGGGCGTGCGGCCGCCGACGTCCGGCGCCCCCCGTCCCCGTAGCCGGCCGCCACGAGGCGCACGAGACGCACGGTGCGCAATAAACGGGTGCCGTACCCGGTTGATCCTCATGACGTGGCTTTTCGCGTCGTCCTCGCCCACTCCTAAGGTTGAACCATGTCCATCCAGTCCCCGCGGGCCGACGCCGCAGCCGTGCCGGCCACGATCGAGCGGGTCGCCGAGACCATCCTGCCCACGCGGCACGGGACCTTCCGCCTCGTCGGCTACCGCGACGGTGCGGGTACCGAGCACGTCGCGCTCGTGCTGGGGGTCGACGACACGGCAGGTTCGCCCGGCGCCGCTCCGCTGGTCCGCGTCCACAGCGAGTGCCTCACCGGTGATGCCTTCGGGTCCTGGCGCTGCGACTGCGGGGAGCAGCTCGACGCCGCGCTCGCCGCCATCTCCGCCGAGGGACGCGGCGTCGTGGTCTACGTCCGGGGGCACGAGGGCCGCGGCATCGGCCTGCTCGCGAAGCTCAAGGCCTATGCGCTGCAGGACGAGGGTGTCGACACGGTGGACGCGAACACCGCCCTCGGCCTGCCCGTGGACGACCGGCGGTACGACCAGGCGGCCGAGATCCTGCAGGACCTCGGCATCGGCGCCGTCCGCCTGCTCTCCGGCAACCCGGCGAAGGAGGAGGCCCTCGAGGAGCTCGGTATCGCCGTCGTCGAGCGCCGCAACCTGCCCGTTCCCGACCGCGCGGAGAACGCCGACTACCTCGCGACCAAGCGGGCCCGCATGCGGCACGACGCCGCACCGGCCGCGGATGCGTGGGAATCCCTGCTCGACGGCGTGGTGCCGGCGGCACCCGCCCCGGGGGAGGCGGAGGAACTGACCCACCGCTACGGCTACCTCGCGCAGCCAGGCGGCCAGGTGGTCGGGCAGCTGCGCCAGAGCCTGGACGGCTTCATCGCGTCACGGTCCGGCGATGCCGGCCTCCACGAGGACCGCGGCGACCACGGGCACCTCCAGCGGCTGCGCGCACTCGTTGACGCCGTCGTCGTGGGCGCGTCCACCGTCCTGGCCGAGGACTGCTCCCTCGCCGTCGAGGACGTGCCCGGCCGCAGTCCCGTCCGCGTGGTGCTGGACGCGGCCGCGAAGGTGGGTGCGGACGCCCGAGTCCTCGCCGACGACGGCGTACCGACGCTCTGGATCGTCTCCCGCGACGCCATGGTGCCCGACGGGCTGCCTGCATCCGTCGAGGTGGTCCGGCTGCCTGCGGAGGACTTCGCGCCGCGCCGCGTCCTGGACGTCCTGCACGCGCGGGGGATGGGCAGGGTGCTCGTCGAAGGGGGCGGCAACACCGTCTCGCGTTTCCTCGAGGCCGGCGCACTCGACCGGCTCTACCTCACGACGGCGCCGGTGCTCGTGGGCGACGGCGTCCCCGGGATCCGCTTCTCGGGCTCCGACGTCCTCGCCGAGGCGCGGACCGCGCCCGTGCGCCGCTTCGTGTTCGGCCAGGACATCTGCACGGAGTTCAACTTCGCCGCGACGCGCTAGGCGTCGGCAGCGTCGGCAGCGTCGGCAGCGGCGGCCCGGGCGGCCGTGACGCAGGAATCCCACTGCCCGGGCGCTTCGGCGCCGGACAGTGGGATGCGGACGTGGTGCAGGCGAGGGGTCAGGAGTCCTCGGTGAGCCTCTTGCTCTTGCCCTGCAGGCGGTCGATGTGCTCCGATGCCTCGGCCTTGTTGATGTCCGCCGGGATCTCCTCGCCGGCCTCGCGTGCGAGGGTGTCGAGGTAACTGCGCTGTGCGGCGGTCATGGGCTCGTCGCCGGTGACCCAGTCCGAAGGATCCCGCTCGAAACCGCCCTCGGGCTCGGAGTTCGGGCTTCCCAGTGTGTCTGCCATGTGTGTTCCCCTTCGTCGTGGCCAGCTGAAGTCATCAGTGTACTTACTGTCACCGACAGCTTCGCGGGCGGGGGTGCGCCGCCTCCGCAGGTGCCGCTCGGAGTGCGCCGCCAGGAGCAGCCTCCCGCCCGCGTAGCGCACGCCGCCCCGGGCGCGGCCGGCGACGGCGAGCCAGCTGCACACCGACCGTTCGAGGACCCACGCCGGGGCCCACAGCGCCGCGGCGGGTCCGAAGACGAGCCGCCCGGCCGACCCCCGGGCCAGGAGGATCGCGGGGAGCAGGCCCAGCTCGAGGGCGAGCCGCCCGGGCTGGGCGAGGCTGTCGTAGGCCTGCCGCACGCGCTGCCGGAGGAAGTGCCGCGACGAGCAGGGGAGGCGCGCCACGAACAGGTCATCGGCGCGGACCTCGACGCCGCCGACGGCGCGCACGGTGCGGATGAGTTCGAGGTTCTCGAACAGGGCGTCGGCGCAGTAGCCGCCGTCCTCGAGGAGCGTGCTCCGGCGTAGGCCCAGGGTTCCGGGGTAGTCCGAGGCGAAGGCCCGGTTGAGGAGCGTCCGGCCGGTGTCCCAGCGGGCGTGCCACGGAGCGTGCGCGAAGTAGTTCTGGGGGCGCACGAGGTCGGCGTCCTCGAGGAGCTCCAGCACGCGGCCCAGGTCGGAGCGCCCGTACCGGACGTCGTCGTCGGCGATCACCACGCACTCGTGCCGCGCCGCGGCCAGGCCGGTCAGGACGCCGTGCACCTTCCCGTTGCCGCCGCGGCGGACCAGCCCGGGGTCGGGCCGGAGGTGGCCGATCCGCGTCAACTCCGTGGCTCCCGGGCCCATCTGGACGCCCCTCATCCCCGCCACCATGCCGGAGGAGCAGGTCGAGTCCTTCGGCCAGCAGGTGCCGCTGCAGCGCGCCGGCCAGCCCGCCGAACTCGCCCCGGTGTACGTGCTGCTCGCCTGCGACGAGGCGAGCTACGTCTCGGGTGCCCGCATCGCCGTCACCGGCGGGCAGCCGATCCTCTGACGCCCGACTTCACTGCGGCCGGCGGTGCGTTTGTCCGCCGCAGCGAGGGCGGACCCTATCCAGCAGCTCTTCCACGAATTTCCGACAGCTGGCATCCGTGGACGCTTGCTGCCCCGTGAGCTAACGCGACTGAGCGGCCGGCGTTGCCGGTCTGCGTAGCCCTGGTCCTCGTCCCCGAGTGACCTCCCCTCTGCGGAGCGGGTCAGGAATGGGTTGACCAAGTAGCCCCGATCCCAACGCCGGTAGGTCCCACTCGTGTGGTTCGGATGCGGTCTTCCTAGTGTCAAAGGCAGGTTTTTCGCTGCTTCTGCTGGGGAATAGGACGGCACCACCGTGGGGTCTCAAGCGCACACTTCCACTGCAGGGGTCAGCCACAACGGCCAGAAGCAGCACTGGTCCGTGTTGCGGCGTGTCGGCGTCTGTTCCTGGCTCGCCCTCCTGGTCGTCCTTCTGCTTGTGGCGGCCGTTGGATTGGTGAATTCGCCCCCATCCTCCGGCCCTGCCGGTTCACACCTCCACGGGGGCCTCCCGGCTGCTCAGGAGGACTCCTCGAATCCAACAGGTCCGCACCACACCACGGTGCTGCCCGCCGCTTTGGTGGAGCCCGCCCCCACCCCTCTGCCGCGGACGGGGTGGACGGCGTCGGCCAGTGACGAGCAGACCGCGGGTGCGGACGGCCGTGCCGGCAACGTGCTGGACGGGAATACCGCGACGATCTGGCACAGCAGGTACTCACCTGTGCCGGCGGCTGCGTTGCCGCACTCCATCACCATCGACACGAAAGCGGCGCGCGGCATCGGTGGCCTCAGCTACCTTCCGCGTCCAACCGGTGTGAACGGGCGGATCGGAAAGTTCGACATCCGGGTGAGCCTCGACGGCGTCACCTGGAGCCAGCCGGTCGCGACCGGTACGTGGGCGGACACCAACACGCAGAAGACGGCGACCTTCGCCGCCGTCAGCGCCCGGTACGTCCGGTTGACCGCGACCTCCGAGGCAGGCAATCGCGGCCCCTGGAGCAGCGCCGCAGAGATCAATCTCTTCGGGGGTGAACCGGCCCCGGCGACCGGGGTGTTGCCGCGGACGGGGTGGACGGCGTCGGCCAGTGACGAGCAGACCGCGGGTGCGGACGGCCGTGCCGGCAACGTGCTGGACGGGAATACCGCGACGATCTGGCACAGCAGGTACTCACCTGTGCCGGCGGCTGCGTTGCCGCACTCCATCACCATCGACACGAAAGCGGCGCGCGGCATCGGTGGCCTCAGCTACCTTCCGCGTCCAACCGGTGTGAACGGGCGGATCGGAAAGTTCGACATCCGGGTGAGCCTCGACGGCGTCACCTGGAGCCAGCCGGTCGCGACCGGTACGTGGGCGGACACCAACACGCAGAAGACGGCGACCTTCGCCGCCGTCAGCGCCCGGTACGTCCGGTTGACCGCGACCTCCGAGGCAGGCAATCGCGGCCCCTGGAGCAGCGCCGCAGAGATCAATCTCCTCGGCCCGTCGACGGGATCGTCGGCGGGGTCGGTGGGTTCTTGGGGTCCGACCATCAGCTTCCCCATCGTGCCTGCCGCCGCGGCGCTCCTGCCCGGCAACAAGTTGCTCACCTGGTCCGCCTACTCGGCAACGACCTTCGGGGGCAGCAGGGGCTACACCCAGACGTCCATCCTCGACCTCGCCACGGGCAAGGTGACTCAAACCCAGGTCGCCAACACCGGTCATGACATGTTCTGCCCCGGAACCTCGATGCTGCCCGACGGGAGGATCCTTATCAGCGGCGGCAGCAACAGCGCGAAAACCACCCTGTACGACCCCGCGACCAACGCCTGGACGCCCGGCCCGGACATGAAGATCGCCCGCGGTTACCAGAGCAACGTGACCACGTCCACCGGCGAGGTGTTCACCATCGGCGGATCTTGGTCCGGCGGGTCCGCCCCGAAGCATGGGGAGGTATGGTCCGCAGCCGGTGGCTGGCGAACGCTACCGAACGTAGGGGTGAACAGCATCCTGACCAACGATCCCCGTGGTCCGTATCGTTCCGACAACCACGCGTGGCTGTTCGCGGCCCCGGGCGGCCGGATCTTTCATGCCGGGCCGAGTCGCCAGATGAACTGGATCTCCACCACCGGCCATGGCAGCGTCACCTCCGCCGGTCTGCGGTCCGACAGCGCGGACGCGATGAACGGTAACGCCGTCATGTACGACATCGGCAAGATCCTGACGGTGGGCGGTGCGACCGCCTACGAGAGAGCCGCTGCCACGGCCAGTGCGTACACCATCGACATCAATAATGGAGTCGCTGTGGCCCGGACCGCGGATATGGCCGTGACCCGAGCCTTCGCGAACGGGGTCGCACTCCCCGACGGCCAGGTGTTCGTCGTCGGAGGCCAGCCCACCCCCGTCCCGTTCACCGACACGGATGCCCGGATGGCTCCGGAGATCTGGAACCCCGCAACCGGTCGGTGGACCGTGCTCGCCCCGATGGCCGTTCCGCGGACGTATCACAGTGTCGCGCTGCTGCTGCCGGACGGCAGGATCTTCGTGGGCGGTGGAGGGTTGTGCACCAACTGCACGACGACGAACCATCTCGACGGAGAAATCTTCACCCCTCCCTACCTCCTGAACGCCGATGGCAGCGAGCGTGTGCGGCCGAAAATCGTCACGGCTCCGACCACAGCTGCGGTCGGAAGCACCGTCGCTGTCACCACCGGTTCACCTGTCACCAAGTTCTCCCTGATGCGGATGAGCACCGTGACCCATACCGTGAACACTGATCAGCGCCGCATCCCGCTGACCGCGACATCGGTGGCAGGCAACACGGCGACGCTGAAGCTGCCTGTAGACCCGGGGATCCTCGTGCCGGGCAACTACATGCTCTTCGCGATGGATGGTAACGGGGTGCCCAGCGTCGCGTCGACCATTTCAATCAAGTGACGGAACGACGCCGATGGTCGTCAGGCTTTGCCGAGACATCCTCCGGGAGATACCGTCAGCCCGCGAACATCGGCAGGGCGGCGCCGGCGACCCCGGGTTCGACGGCGAAGAGCGCGCCGGCCTGCGGCTCCGACCCCTCGGGGATGTTCTCCTGCGTGGTCGTGATGAAGAGCGTGCCGAGGTCGGGACCGCCGAACGCGCAGGCCGTCACGTTCGTCACCGGGAGCGGGATGTGCTCCGAGAGCCTGCCCGACGCGTCGAAGCGCGCCACGGCGCCGCCCCCGTACAGCGCCGCCCAGATGCCGCCCTCCGCGTCGATGGCCAGCCCGTCGGGCATGCCGAGGGCCTGCTCGACGACGGCGAACGTCCGGCGGTCCGTGAATCGGCCGGCGGCGACGTCGTAGCCCAGGGCGTCGATACGGCCCGTCGGCGTGTCGGCGAAGAACGCCGTGTCGCCTGCGGGGGAGAAGTGCAGGCCGTTGGAGACGGTGATGCCGGTCAGCAGCGTGGAGACGCCGTGGTCCTCGCCCAGGGCGTACAGGGTCCCGGCCCCGAAGCCTCCCTCCCAGCCCATCGACCCGCACAGGAAGCGCCCGGCGGTGTCGCAGCCGCCGTCGTTCATGCGCACGCTGCCGTCGCTGAAGGCCTCCGGGCCCTGCTCGAGGAGCGAGAAGGAGTCGTCGGCGAACACGAAGCCGCGCTCCACACCGACCACGTATCCGCCGGAGGCGCGGCCCCGGATCACGCCGGCGAGCCGCGGGTGGACGTCGTGCCGGTCGAAGGAGCCGTCGTCGTGGCGCACCAGGACGTCACCCTCCATCATGTCGACCAGCAGGAGCTCACCGCGGCGCGGGTCCCAGTAGGGGCCCTCGCCATGGAAGGTGCAGACGTCGGAGATTTGCTCGGCTTTCACGGTGCCTCCTGGCAGTCGGGGTCGGGGTAGGAATCGGGGTCGTACGGGGGGGCGAAGCGGTTGCGTCACCCGCCCGTGGGTGCGGGGGTGGCTTCGGAGAGGCCCACGCAGGCGCGGGTCTGCTCCACGCGCGAGACGGCGTTGCCCAGTTCCACCAGGACGGTGCTCGAGGCGACCTCGTCCGGATCGAAGAGGACCTCGACGGCGGGATCGCGGCCGTAGGTTGTGGCGGTCCAGGCGGGGTCGCCCTCGCGGACGACCCAGTCCACGTCGTTGACGGTGACGCACGGATCAGTGGTGGGTCCGGGCACGTCCACGCCGCAGCGCAGCACCACCTTCGAGGGATCACCCCAGGCGGACGTGGCCTGGCTGTTCGTGTCGCGCTGTTCGTTCTCGGCGACCGACGGCGGCAGGGCGATCATCACGTCGGCGCAGCGCGCGTTCGCCGCGTCCTGCGCAGGATCGACGTCGACGACGGACCCGCAGCCGGCGAGTCCGATCAGGAGCCCGACGAGCACCAGGGGGGTCGTGGACCGGGGGAGGGCAGGCATGCTCCCACCCTAGTAGGCGAGGGCAGCGGCGGTGCGACACGGGGCGGCCGCCACCCGCGATGAGCCGGACCCGGTGGAAGGCCGACCGTACACTGCAGGAGCCGCAGTCGCATCCCGCGCTGCAGGTTGCCCCACGCGCACCCGGCGATGCCTCAGGCCTGCCGTCCGGTGCGAGAGCCCGAGCCGAGGACGAATGACCGCGCCACACCGCCGCACCCCGACCACCAGTACCAGTACCAGGATCCTCTCCCGGGCGGCCGCCACCCTCCTTGCAGGAGCGGTCCTTGCCGCGCCGCTGCCCGCGCTCGCCGTCGAGGGGACCGGCGCGGAGTCCGTCCCCGCCCCGGCCATGGTCGGCGGGCAGGTGCCGGTGGTCCAGCCGCAGCCCGGAGCCACCTTCGCCGAACCCGCCCCGGGCATCACCGATCCCACCGCGACCGACGGCACCGACCCCGCGACGGGTTTCGCGATCAACGCACGCACCCGCTTCCTGGTGCACCCCGGCACGGGCTACCTGATCGAGCCGGGCACCGGCAACCTCCTGTTCGCGGACACCCTCATCTACACTAACCTGCGGTACGACGCCGTCTCCGGCGACGTCGTCGAGATCGCCGGAGAGGCGCCCGCCCCCGGTGCCGGAGGCCCGACGCCGACGCCGACGCCGACCCCGACGCCGACCCCGACGCCCTCGGCCACCGCGGTACCGACCGCATCGGTGACGGCTCCTGCGACCGCGCCCGCTCCGCAACCCGGCGCCACCGTTCCGGCGGAGGTGCCCGTCGCCGCGCCGGTCGTGCCGTCGGCCTCCCCGAGCGCCACCTCCACGCCGCGTCCGAGCCGCTCCGCGACCCCGTCGGCCACGAGCAGCCCCGTCGCCGCCGAGGAGGAGCGCACGTCCTCGCTCGCCCCGGTCGCCTGGATCGGAGGTGGGATACTGGCGGCGGCGATCGTCGCCGTCGCCGTCGTCGCCGCACGACGACGGGGCAGCCACCAGTCCTGATGTCGCGCGGCAGCGCCCGGACGGCGGGATGCCCGGAGCGCAGGGCGACAAGCCGCTCCGGGCGCGGAGGCGGGTGATCCCGGGCCCTGCCGGTGAAGTGCAGGACGTGAAGAATCTCCTGGTGACCGGCGGCGCCGGCTTTATCGGATCCAATTTCGTCCACTACCTGATCCAGCACACCGATGTCTCGGTCACCGTGCTCGACAAGATGACGTACGCCGGCAACCATGCGTCCCTCGAGGGCCTGCCGGCCGGGCGCGTCGAGCTGGTGGTCGGGGACATCGCCGACGCCGCCGTCGTCGATCCGCTGACCAAGCGGGCGGACGCCGTCGTGCACTTCGCCGCCGAGTCGCACAACGACAACTCGCTGCATGATCCGCGGCCGTTCCTCGACACCAACATCATCGGCACCTACACGCTGCTCGAGGCGGCGCGGCGCTACGGTACGCGGTTCCACCACACCAGCACCGACGAGGTGTACGGCGATCTCGAGCTCGACGACCCGGAGCGCTTCACCGAGAGCACGCCCTAAAACCCCTCGAGCCCCTACTCGTCCACCAAGGCGGGCTCGGACCTCCTGGTGCGCGCCTGGGTGCGCTCCTTCGGCGTGCAGGCGACCATCAGCAACTGCTCCAACAACTACGGGCCCTACCAGCACGTCGAGAAGTTCATCCCCCGCCAGATCACCAACGTGATCGACGGCGTCCGCCCCAAGCTCTACGGCGAGGGCCTGAACGTGCGCGACTGGATCCACGCCAACGACCACTCCTCGGCGATCTGGGCCATCCTCAACAAGGGCGAGATCGGGCAGACCTACCTGGTCGGGGCCGACGGCGAGCGCAACAACAAGGACGTCGTGGAACTCATCCTCAGCGAAATGGGCCAGCCCGCCGAAGCCTACGGCCACGTGATCGACCGCGCCGGACACGACCTCCGGTACGCCATCGACTCCACGAAGCTGCGCAGTGAGCTCGGCTGGACCCCCGAGTTCGACCACTTCGAGCAGGGACTGCGCGACACCATCGCCTGGTACCGCGCCAACGAGGCGTGGTGGCGACCGCAGAAGGCCGTCACCGAGTCCAAGTACACCGAGTTGGGGCAGTAGGCGCATGGGACCAATCTTCTCGAAGCCCCTCGCCGCCCGCGCAACGCCCATCCCCGGCGTCGTCCTGTTCGACCTCCCGGTCCACGGCGACAATCGCGGCTGGTTCAAGGAGAACTGGCAGCGCGCGAAGATGGCCGCTGCCGGACTGGAGGACTTCGGGCCCGTCCAGAACAACATCTCCTTCAACGAGACCGCCGGCACCACGCGCGGCATCCATGCCGAGCCGTGGGACAAGTTCATCTCCGTGGCCACGGGGCGCGTCTTCGGTGCCTGGGTGGACCTCCGCGAGGGACCGTCCTTCGGCGCGGTCTTCACCGCAGAGCTCGATCCGTCGACGGCCATCTTCATCCCGCGCGGCGTCGGCAACGCCTTCGAGACCCTCGAGGACGGAACGGCCTACACCTACCTCGTCAACGACCACTGGTCGGCCGACGCGCAGGACCAGTACGTCTTCCTCAACCTTGCCGACGAGACGGCCGCGATGGCCTGGCCCATCCCGCTCGCCGACGCCGAGCTGTCCGAGAAGGACCGCAACCACCCGCGCCTCGCCGACGTCACCCCCCCTCGCGCCCCGCCGCACGCTCGTAGTGGGCGCGGACGGTCAGCTCGGCAGGGCCTTCCGCGCCGCCCTCGCCGATCATCCCTCCGTCGAGTTCACGTCCCGCGCCGACCTGGACCTCCTCGGCGGGGACCTCGACGGCGCCCGGCCGTGGTCCGCGTACGGCACCATCATCAACGCTGCGGCCTACACTGCCGTCGACGCCGCGGAGACGCCCGAGGGCCGCGCGTGCGCGTGGGCGGTCAACGTGACCGGCGTGGCCGCCCTGTCCCGGGTGGCGAACGCGCACCGCCTCACCCTCGTGCACATCTCCAGCGACTACGTCTTCGACGGCTCGCGCGAGGTGCACGCCGAGGACGAGCCGTTCACGCCGCTCGGCGTCTACGGGCAGACGAAGGCCGCGGGCGACGCCATCGTGGCCACCGTGCCGCACCACTACATCCTGCGCACCAGCTGGGTGATCGGCGAGGGCGGCAACTTCGTCCGGACCATGGCGAACCTCGCGGGCCGCGGGATCTCCCCGAGCGTCGTGGACGACCTGGTGGGCCGACTGACCTTCACGGAGGACATCGCGGCCGCCATCCTGCACCTGCTCGGGACCGGCGCGCCCTACGGCACGTACAACGTGAGCAACGGCGGCGAGCCGCAGAGCTGGGCGGACGTCGCGGCGGACGTCTTCGCCCTGTGCGGCAGGGACCGCGCGGACGTCACGGGGGTCAGCACGGCCGAGTACTTCGCGGGCAAGGAGGCCGCGCCGCGCCCGCTGCAGAGCGTCCTCGACCTGGCGAAGCTCACGGCCACAGGCTTCGCGCCGGTGCCCGCGGCGGAGCGGCTCGAGGAGTATGTCAGGGCATTCGCGGGCTAGTGCTGCCTGTGTCGGGACCGGTCCTGACAGCCCGGCCCCGTACTATGAACCGGAATCTGTCTCGACTGCTGCACTTCGACTGGGGAACCTCATGACTTACTTGGATACCGACGCGCCTGTGGCTAGGAGAAAGAAACGCCATCCCGTGCGGACCACCCTGCTGGTCTTCGGGTCCCTCGTGGTGGTGGCAGCAATCGTCGCCGGCAGCTACGTCTTCTCCCTGGCGCGCTCGTTCGACGCGAAAACCGAAACCATCGAGACGGCGTTCCCCGCCGAGGAGTCGCGTCCCCCCGTGGCGCCCGAGGCGGAGGGGGCGGTGAACATCCTGCTGCTCGGTAGCGACTCCAGGGCGACGCCGGAGGAACTGGGCGATGTGGAGTCGGCAGGGCCCTCCGACAGTCGCGCGGACACCATGATGCTGATGCACATCCCCGCGGACCGCTCCGAGGTGCAGGTCATGTCGATCATGCGTGACACGTGGACGGACGTACCCGGTCACGGGCCGCACAAGATCAATGCGGCGATGGCTCTCGGGGGAGTGCCTCTCGTGGTCCAGACGGTCGAGGGTCTCTTCGGTGCGCGTGTGGACCACGTGGCCAGTATTGACTTCGAGGGGTTCAAGGGCCTCACGGACGCCCTCGGCGGTGTCCAGGTGAACAACCCCGTCGCTTTCCAGTCGCGAGGCGTCGAGGGCGAGTTCTTCGATGCCGGGCCGATCACTCTTCAGGGGGAGTCGGCACTGAAGTTCGTCCGCGAGCGCTATGCCTTCAGCGACGGTGACTACCAGCGCGTGAAGAACCAGCAGTTGTTCGTAAAGTCGGTGATCAGCACCGTGTTGAACGCCGACACGTTGACCGATCCGCAGAAGGTCTACCGCGTCGTCGACCAGATGTCGCCGTTCGTCGCCGTGGATTCCACCCTCGACTCGGCAGCCGTCGGCTCCCTCGCGGTGTCCCTGCGAGGAGTGCGCAGCGGTGATATCGAATTCTTCACCCTGCCCAACCTGGGAACGGGAACATCCCCGGACGGACAATCCATCGTGGTCAAGGACGACGCCGCCATCGGCAGGGTGGCCGAAGCGCTCCAGAACGACAGCCTGGGCGACTATCTCGCAGCGAGCGGATCATGAGCGGCGGATCGGCGCGGAAGCTGACAGCCTCAGTTCTGCTTCTCGGGGTATTCGTTCTCGCCCCGTTCGCACCGGCCCTGGCTAACGATGAACCCGTCGAACCCACGCCGGTCGTCACGCAGACTCCTGAGCCACCGCCTGCGCCGCCGACAACGCCGCCCTTCACGCCCCCACCCACCACCCCGCGGCCGCCGGTAACCGTTCCTGTGCCCGCTCCCGCTCCTCCACCCGCACCTGCCCCGGCTCCAGCGCCTGCACCGGTTCCAGCGCCTGCGCCGGCTCCAGCGCCCGCTCCTGCACCGTCGCCCAGTCCCTCTCCGCCCGCTGATGAGGGCGGGGCCGGTGACACAGATCCCGCAACCGGTTTCGCGATCGACCCTGGAACCGGTTGGCTCATCCACCCCTCCACGGGATACCTAATCGAGCCCGGCACCAACAATCTCGTCATACCCGGCAGCTTCGCCTACACGACGTTCCGGTGGGATCCGCTCACGGGCCTTGTGACGGACATCCCGGAGGATGAGGAGTCCCCGGAGGCCGAGGCTTCCGCGTCCCCGGCAGCCTCTCCGGCCTCCACGACGAAGGCCACTACGAAGGCCACTACGAAGGCCACGCCCAAAGCTTCCGCGAAGCCCTCCAAGGCGGCACCCATTCCCTCATCGAGTGTCACACCCGTGGCTGCCGAAGACACCGAGCAGGCATCGGCGAAGTACACCGTCGGGACGCACCCGGTGACGCGCATCCTCGTTGTTCTGCTGCTGGTGGGGCTCGGTGTGCTGTATTACGCGAGGTTGCGGCCGGGGAGTCGCATCACCGAATAGCAGAAAAGAGGTTGCTCGGGGCTAGGATAATCCCCTGAATCCGGTCTCGATAAGTCCTCTGGGGGTGCCGAACGTGCGTGTCTTGCTGCTCACACACTCGTATTCCCCTGAGCACAGCCCCCCGCAGCGCCGCTGGACCCAGCTCATTCGGTCCTTCCGGTCCGAGGGCTGGGACGTGGACGTCGTAACCCCCGTGGCGCACGCGCCCGAGGGACGGCGAACCCTGCCCAGGAAGGAAGCAGGCAGGGCCTTCCGCGTCGACCGCGGAGCGTCCGGGGAATCCGTGCGTCGGGTGCCCTACCTGTGGCACCGGACTACGCGCGGCGGGCGACTGATCAACCATCTGTTCTCGGCAGCGATGAGCGTTCCTGCAGCAGCATTGGGTCCACGGCCCGACGTCGTAATCGTGACAGTGCCCAGTCTTCCGATTCTCGGAGCCGGCTACGTCGTGGCCCGGATGCTCCGGTGCCCCCTCGTGGTCGACATGCGCGATGCCTGGCCGGACCTGGCCCGGGATGCCCGCCTGGTGCAGGGCAGCGCCAAGGGAGTCGTGGAGAGGGTCATCATCGCGATCCAGGATCGCGCGGACCTCGTCGTCACCGTCACCTACGGCTTCGCCCGGACACTCCGTGAACGCGGACTGAAGAACGTCGCGACCGTCACCAACGGAGTCGATGTCGACCAGCTGGCCTACCTGGAGCCGGTACCGCTGGAAAAGGACCGCCTCGACGTCCTCTACCTCGGCAATCATGGCGAGAGCCAGCACCTGGAGGTGCCCATTCAGGCTGCGGCACTTGTGGGAGACAGGATGCGTCTCACGATGGTGGGCCACGGAGTGAGGCGCAATGACCTCATAGCGCTGGCCGCCTCCATCAATGCACCTGTGGACTTCAACGAGCCGGCGTACGGCGCGCAGGTCATGGAGCACTACAGGCAGGCAGACAGTTGCCTCGTTGCGCTCCGCGACGACTGGAAGTCCTTCGACGCCACGATTCCTTCGAAGACATACGAGGTGCTGTCGGTGGGCCGGCATGTGACGGGCATGGTCCGCGGCGAAGCGCAGCAGATCCTGCAGGATGCCGAGGCCGGACATGTGGTTCCTGCCAACCCGCAGGCTCTGGCAGACCTGTGGACGCGTCTTGCCCACGAACGGTCCCTGCTTCGAGTCAACGGGAATGGCCGTCTGTGGGTACAGCGCAATGCCGATGTCACAGCGCTTGGCGAACGCTATATCGATCTTCTTCACGAGGTATGCCGGCGGGGTGCGCACCTGTGACCGTCCTGCGCAACGTCCAGCTCATGGTCGCAACTGCTGTGAATCATCTCGGTGACAATCCTGCCTTCCTGCTTGTGCAGGTAGTTCGCAGACTGCCTCCCTTCCCTGCACTGCTGGCGACAAGAGCTATCCGCTGCCTGCCCAGTACGGTTCTGCGGGCGCTCAGCGCACACTTGGCCGGCGACGGCCGACGGCGAGATCGCATACTTGACCACGCGATCGCGTCACGTGTCGGCCGCCGTTCGACCGCAACTCTCGTCGATGTCGCGCTTGTTGCCGGCGACACGCGGCGAGCTGATCAGTTGCTGGAATTCGTCGATACCGGCGCGGCCGTCCATGCACGACGGCGCTGGCACGACGGTGACATGAGTGGGGCTGTGGCGGCTCTGGCGGGTGGCAATCAAAGGCGCAAGGCTAAGAGGCTCGAGAGCGAGCTGCGCGTCTTCAAGGGCTGGTCGCCGAAGCTCCGGGAGCCCGAATCCTATGCTCCAAGACCGAAGACGGTCCTTCATGTTCTGACGAACTCGCTGCCGCACACGGAAAGCGGTTACGCCCAGCGCTCGCATTCGCTCCTGAAAGCGCAGGCTGACACCGGCTGGAATGTTCACGCAGCAACCCGGCTCGGTTACCCTGTGCAGGTTGGAAAGCTGTTCGCGCAAGACAAGGATGTGCGTGATGGTGTGACATACCATCGCCTCCTGCCCACGCGCATGCCGGCGGGTGCTGATGAGCGGCTCCAGTTGCAGGCGGAGATGCTGCTTCGACTGGCACTCGAGGTCCGTCCTGCCGTGCTGCACACGACGACCCATTTCGTGAACGG
The DNA here is from genome assembly GCF_058269215.1 of Arthrobacter sp. TJ-238. Lineage (NCBI taxonomy): Bacteria > Bacillati > Actinomycetota > Actinomycetes > Micrococcales > Micrococcaceae > Arthrobacter > Arthrobacter sp. TJ-238. The sequence goes on from NZ_JBZCNH010000010.1 coordinate 62,407, forward strand.
CCAGGTGACGCGCGAAGTGGCGCGTGTTCTGGGCATTCCCTGGGCGTATGAGGCGCGAGGGCAACTGGCCGACACATGGGCATCGACGCGGCACGCGGACGCGACGAATAGCGAGCGCTACACGCTCTTCAAAGACCGAGAAGCACAGATGATGCGAGACGCCGACCTCGTGGTGACGTTGGGGGAGGCGATGAAACAGGAAATCATGCGCGTCGGAGTGCCAGAGAAACGTATCCTGCTTGCTCAAAATGCTGTGGGTGAGGACTATTTCGCTGAGCCGATCGCACCGGCTGATGCGCGTAAGCGCCTAGGCTTCGCTGAAGACGGAATCGTTGTGGGAACGGTAAGCAGTCTCGTGGACTACGAGGGTCTCGACTATCTGCTCAGGGCAGTGGCCCTGCTTGCACCCGCGCACCCGAATCTCCGATGCCTCATAGTGGGAGACGGCGTCGTTCTCCCGGCGCTGCGGACGTTGGCTCACGAACTGGGCATCGACGATCGAACTCTATTCACCGGGCGGGTTCCGCGCGATCAGGCAAGGCTGCATCATATGGCTCTCGATGTTTTCGTCGTTCCGAGGAAAGACCTCCGGGTGACCCGTTCGGTCACGCCGATGAAGCCGATCGAGGCAATGGCGTGCAGCAGACCCGTCGTGGCGAGCGACCTTCCCGCACTTCGCGAGATCGTCTCCGCATTCTCAGGAGTGCTGGTGAAGCCGGAGGACCCGGCAGCGCTCGCCGCGGGTATCGAAGGCCTCCTCGGATCGGTCGGGCTGGACTCCCTGGCCGAAGGCCGTGCCCGTGAGGCCCGCAGTCGTGTACTGGACCAACGCACCTGGGCGGCGCACGCCGCCGCCTACAGCAGGGCGTACGTTGCCGTGGGAGCGATCTGATGGCTGCCGAATCTTCCAGCACATCGAAAAGTCCGGCGACCGCGGTACCAACTCCCGTGAACCTGCGAGGACTGACCAGGGTGGGTGCAAAGCCCTCGTTCCCGCGCTACCTGGCGTCGTTGTGGACTTATCGGCACTTCATCTACTTCCATGCCAAGGCTGATGTCCAGACGACCAACAGTAGAGATAGGCTCGGCAACGTCTGGCTGATCCTGAACCCGATCCTCAACGGGCTGACGTTCTACGTGATCTTCGGTGTACTCCTCAATGTGAGTCGTGGGATGGAGAACTTCCTCGGATTCCTGCTGATCGGCGTCTTCCTTTTCCAGATGAGCAGCCGCTCTATTCTGACCGGGGCCCGTGTCGTTCGCAGCAATCTGAAGATCATCCAGGCCTTCCACTTCCCACGCGCAGCCCTGCTGCTCGGGATCAACCTGCGCGAGCTCCTCGCCGCCGTCCCCGTCATCATCACTTTGCTCCTGCTGATCCTCGTCCTTCCACCGACGGAAACGATCAGTTGGCTGTGGCTGCTGATCCTCCCGGCGTTGATCCTGCAGGCACTCTTCAATTTGGGTGTGGGTCTTGTCCTCGCACGAGTGGTATCCATGGTGAGCGACCTGGCAAACGTTCTGACGTTCGTGCTCCGGTTCTGGATGTACGGGTCCTGCGTCATGCTCCCCATCGCCATCTTCGATCCCTATCCCGCGTTGAAAGGCATTATCGAGCTCAACCCGCTTTATCATCTCCTGGTGATTGTCCGCACGGCAGTGCTCGACAGTGAATTTCCGCAGTGGCAGTCATGGGCGGTCCTCGCCGCTTGGGCCTGCGGAATGCTGGGAATCGGGATCATCTACTTCTGGCGTGGGGAAGAGAGCTATGGCCGTGACGAGTGAAGTGAGCCCCGTACCGGAGCAACCCGTCGTCGTCCTGGATTCCGTCAGCATGACCTACTCGGTCCCGACGACGGCGCGGGAGGCGCTGCGCGGCGTCGGAGCACCTGGATCGAGCCGTGCGCTCCAGCGGCAGTCCAGCAGCATCGTCACCGCACTCAACAACGTCTCGCTCGTGGCCCGCCGTGGGGAATCGATCGGCATCATCGGGCGCAACGGGTCGGGTAAGAGCACGCTGATGAAGCTGATCAACGGCCGTGTGCCGCCAACGACTGGGGCAATTTACGCATCATCCAGACCCACTCTCCTGGGTGTGAGCGCAGCGCTCGTGTCGGACCTGTCGGGGCGGGACAACATCATGCTCGGCTGCCTGGCAATGGGGATGAGCCGCGCTGAGATCAACCGGAAGTTCGACGATATCGTGTCACTCTCCGGGTTGTCGGACGCGATGAACCGTCCGATGCGCACATACTCCTCGGGGATGGGGTCGCGGCTGCAGTTCGCCATCGCCACGGCGGTGGAGCCTGAGATTCTGCTCATCGACGAGGCACTGAATACCGGCGACGACCAGTTCAAAGGTCAGACGAAGGCAAAAATGGATGAGCTTCGCAGCAGAGCAGGCTGTGTCATTCTCGTCAGCCATAGTCTCGGTGTGATCAAGGAGATGTGCAGCCGTGTACTGTGGCTCGACGATGGTGAGCTTGTCATGGACGGCCGCCCGGATGAGGTCATCAAGTGGTACCGCATCTTCACGAAGCACCTCGCTGCCGGCGATAGAGTGCTTGCGCTCAAGACGAAACGGCGCATGATCAATGATTTGCGCATTCCTGCAGTGCAAGCACTCGAGTCGAGCAGGCGGAGGTCTGCATGAACGCCCTCGTCACGGCTCGCCTCCGGAAACTCCGAACCCAGATGTGGCACCTGCGCGAAGGCGGCTTCGCGCAGCTCCGCACACACCGCGGCAAGCTCGTTGTGGAGCGTCGCGCCGATCAGCAGCATCCTTCTCGAGGAGCGGAGGGCACGTGGTCCGGAGCCGGTGCACAAAGACGACTGCATTTTGCTCGCGCAGCGCTTCCCGACGTCACTGTCCGGCGACCCGAGATCACCGTCGGCGTGATCCTGGACGAATTCTCGGAGATGGCGTTCCAGTTCGAATGGAACACCTATGCGCTCACACGTGGCGGCTGGAAGGAGCAACTGAGCGCCCACCCGGTGGAGTTCGTGTTCGTCGAATCAGCGTGGGCCGGCAATGCTGGCGAGTGGAAGTTCCAGCTCACCGGGCCGTCCGGGCCGAAGCCCGAGTTCGTAGAATTGCTGCTGTGGTGCAGGACGCACGAGATCCCGACCATGTTCTGGAACAAGGAGGACCCGCCCCATTACGAGGACTTCCTTCCTGCGGCGCGCCTCTTCGACCACGTGCTCACCAGCGATTCGAGCATGATCGAAAAGTATCAGCGGGATCTCGGGCACCACCGCATCTCCTCGATGTCGTTCGCGGCCCAACCGGCGGTGCACAATCCCGCCCGCCCGCCGCGGGGGTGGCGCCGACGTGATGTAGCTTTCGCGGGCATGTATTTCGCGCACAAATATCCTGAACGCCGTGCGCAGATGGAGCTCCTGCTGGGGGGAGCGAATGACGCTTCGGCGGCCATGGAGATTGGGCTCGAGGTGTTCTCCCGTCATCTCGACAGCAATTCCGACTACCAGTTCCCCCCGCCGTTGGCCGAGCGGGTAGTCGGCTCTCTGACCTACGGCGAGATGCTCACGGCCTATAAGGCATACAAGGTCTTCCTCAATGTGAACTCGGTCGTCGACTCGCCCAGTATGTGTGCGCGCCGCGTGTTCGAGATCTCCGCGGCCGGAACGCCCGTGGTCTCGACCCCGAGCCGCGCCCTCGAGGGGCTATTCCCGCCCGAAGAGGTCGCGGTGGTGAGCGGGCGGGGGCAGGCGCGGGACGTCATCCGGTCATTGGTCGAGCAGCCGATGCTGGCCGACCGGCAGGTCCACCTGGCTCAGCGCAGGATCTGGGCGCAGCATACGTACGCGCACCGGGCAGAGCAGATTGTCGGCGAGGTCGTGCCAGCGCTTGCACGGCCGGTGGTACTTCCGTCCGTGTCGGTCATCCTTTCGACGAACCGGCCGCACCAGCTCGAGCATGTGTTTCGGACCATTCATCGTCAACGCGACGTGGCGCACGAGCTGGTGCTGCTCACCCACGGATTCACCGCTGCCCGGACTACGATCTCGGCGCTTCGACAGCAGTACCCCCTTGAGTCATTGACGGTACTGGAGGCAGGTGCGCACCAGAGTCTGGGGGAGTGTCTCAACGCCTGCGTGAGCGCGTCGTCCGGCGCCGTGGTAACGAAGATGGACGACGACGACTTCTATGCCGAGAACTATCTGCTGGATCAGCTCAATGCCCTCCAGTACTCCACGGCCCAGGTCGTGGGCAAGCAGGCGCATTACATGTATCTTCGGCAGCGCGACGCGACACTGCTCCGCTTTGCGCAGAGAGAGCACCGTTACACCAATATGCTGATGGGGCCGACGCTCATGGCCGAGGCGGATACATTCCGCGAATTCCCGTTCGAGCCCCTTTTCAAGGGTGAGGACACCGCGTTCCTGAGGGCCGTCACCATGGCCTCCGGGAGGCTCTACTCGGCGGATCGGTTCAACTACTGTCAGCAAAGACACGGCGCTGGCCACACCTGGCAGGCAACGGATCAGGAACTTCTGCTGACGGGGGAGGTCCAGTTCTTCGGGCCTCCGTATAATCACGTAACACTCTAGGGGACTTGTGAACACCATCGAAAAAGTAGCGGTCATCGGACTCGGCTACATCGGTCTTCCGACCGCCGCAATCCTGGCCACGAATGGTCTCGACGTGGTCGGCGTGGATATCAAACTGGCCAACGTTGCTGCGATCAACCGCGGAGAGGTTCCCTTTGTTGAACCGGACCTCAACATCCACGTCGCAGGCGCGGTCAGCCAGGGAAATCTCCGTGCAACGACCGAGACACCGACCGCCGAGGCCTACATCCTCGCCGTACCGACGCCTTTCAACACCGACAAGACGGCCGACCTCAGCTACATCGAGGCTGCTGCCCGGGGTATCGCACCGCAACTCGTGGGCGGCGAGCTGATCATCCTCGAATCCACCTCACCTCCCGGTGCGACCCGACATCTCGCGGACTTCCTCCTCAGCCTTCGCCCTGACCTCAGCCTGACCGGTGAGAATGACAAGCCGGTACTTCACGTGGCGCACTGCCCCGAGCGGGTCCTCCCGGGCCGGGTGATGATCGAACTCGTCACGAACGACCGCATTATCGGAGGGATCACGCCTGAAGCGGCCGAGATGGCGCGCAAGCTCTACAACGTGTTCTGCCAGGGCGAGATCCACCTCACCGATGCAACCACGGCGGAGATGGCGAAGCTCGTCGAGAATTCCTACCGCGACGTCAACATCGCGTTCGCCAATGAACTGTCCGTCATCAGCGAGAAGGTCGGCATCGACGTGTGGGAGCTCATCGAACTCGCCAATCATCACCCGCGGGTCGATATCCTCCAGCCAGGTCCCGGGGTGGGCGGGCATTGCATCGCCGTCGACCCGTGGTTCATCGTGTCGGCCGCACCCGAGGAATCGCGGCTTATCCGGCAGGCCCGCCTGACCAATGATGCAAAGCCCGGGTGGGTCGTAGACCGAGTGCGGGCTGCGCTTGCGCTGGCCGGTCCGGACGCGGTGGTCGCCACTCTGGGCCTGGCCTTCAAGGCGAACATCGACGACCTTCGCGAATCCCCGTCCGTCGGGATCGTCAGCGAGCTGGGAAATACGCTGCCTGGGAATCGGATCCTGGTGGCCGAGCCGCACGTGGCGGAGCTGCCGGCGTCCCTGCGCAACCTCCGCAACGTGGAACTGATGGAGACAGAGCTGGCCATCAAGTCGGCAGACATCGTCCTCCTGCTCGTTGATCACGACGATTTCCGCGAATTGGACCGCTCTGTGCTCGAGGGTAAGACGGTCATCGACACACGAGGGATCTGGCGCTAGCCGTCCGGCACAGCAGTGCACCACCATTCCAAAAGGAACCTGTGAAATACGAAGACGAGCGCACTTCCGTGTCGCCGGTCGAGGCTGCCCGGCGCGCCGAGTACCTGGCAGACCTCGACGGCTTCATCAGCGACTATCACGCGCTGACGCAGAAGGAGCTGGCCACCCGCACCAGGGCGGAGAAGCTGTCGAAAGATCTCGAAAGCACGCGGTCGCGTGCGGTGCGGTTCCGGCGCGAGGCCGAGGCGCTCCGCAGGGAGAAAGACACCCTGCAGAAGGAGAAGGAAAGCCTCCGCAGGGAGAGGGAGAGCCTGCGCAGGACACTCGAAGCGCTGCGGGGGTCGTGGCGATACCGGATCGGAACGGCTGCCACGCTCCCCGTCCGCAGTGCGTCGAAAGCGCGTGATGCGGTGACGGGCTACGCCCGCAAGCTCGCTCCAGCAGCGGCGCCCGCTGCGCTTCCCCAGGGTTCCTCCGCACCGTACGTGACGAAGACCACCGCAGTTCCTCCCTCGCAGTCGTCGGCGCCACGCGTCGGTGGGGGCCCTCAGTCCGCTCCGCGGCAGTCGACCTCGCTACCCGCGGCGGCGACAGCCCTGCCCCAGGTGGCAAGCCTGTCGGCCGACGGACCGATCGCCCGCAAGGCCGAGTTGCAGGCATTGGTGGAGTCCGACCCGTCGAAGCACAACGTCTACAGGCTTGTCTCGCACTGCTACTTCGTGCTCGGGGAGATTCTCCTCCCGGCCGCCCTTATCGCCTCCCATTCCGGTGTGCTGGTTGACCTCGCTGCCAAGGAGACCCAACTGATCGATGCAGTCGTCGGACAGGCGGCCCTCCTCAGGCAATCGGTCCCACTCCCGCCGCGGCAGCCGAACCCGGGGTACGATGCGGAGCGCGGGCGCATCATGTACTGCGCCCACAGCGTGTCGCCCTACAATTCCAACGGCTACTCGACGCGGACGAGCGGATTGATTCGCGGACTACGGAACGCCGGCGGAGAGATCCTGGTCGCGGCCCGGCCCGGTTACCCATGGGACGTCAAGACCGACAGGCCTCCGTCCTCTTCGCAAAGCTACGAGGAGACTCTCGACGAGGTGGTCCACCACTTCAGCAGCGGTCCGAGCTGGACCCAGGGCCGGCTGGACCATTACCTCCAGGAGGCCGCCGATCACTACGTTCAGGTGGCCATCCGGAACCGGGTGGAGCGTATCCATGCGGCGTCGAACTACGTGACCGCTCTCCCCGCGCTGATCGCTGCCCGACGCCTGGGACTGCCGTTCACGTACGAGGTGCGCGGACTCTGGGAAATCACTGAAGCGTCGACGAAGGCGGCGTGGAATGCCTCGGATCGGTTCCGGCTCGCGCGAACGCTCGAGGTGCTTGTCGCTTCGGGTGCGGACTCCATCCTCGCCATCACACCGCAGGTGCGCGACGAGCTCATCCGGCGGGGTGCCGACGGCAACAGGATCAGCATCCTGCCGAATGCGGTCGACACCGACGAATTCACGGAGATGCCTCCGCACGAGAGCACTCTCGCCCGTTTGAAGCTTGAGCCGGGTCGCCCTGTCATCGGTTACGCCGGAAGCCTGGTGGAGTACGAGGGGTTGCAGACCCTGCTGGCCGCCGTGCGACTCCTGCTCGATCGGGGAGTCAGGACCACGACGGTCATCGTCGGAGACGGCCCGGCACTTGCCGCACTCAAGACCACCGTGGACGAGGGCGGACTCACGGACTCCGTGATCTTCACCGGAAGAGTGCCGGCGGCCGAGGTGGCCCGTTTCGTCAGTGTCTTCGACATCATGCCCTGCCCGAGGCTCTCCCTACCTGTCACCGAGATGGTTCCGCCCTTGAAGCCCCTTGAGGCCATGGCCGCCGGCAAAGCTGTAGTGCTCTCGGATCTCGCTCCGCTCCGGGATCTCGCCGGGACCGATGGCCATCGTGCCCGGCTCTTCCAGGCGGGAAATGCAGAGCAGCTCGCCGCGGTCCTCGAGGATCTCGCGAGCGACCCGGAACAGCGCCAAGCAATGGGACGCCGGGCGCGGCTATGGACTGTGGCCGCGCGGACGTGGGACCAGGTGGGTGCAACAGCCCTGGGTTCCTTCACCGACGCTCCAACCCCATCCGGTTCCGAAGGAACCGGTCTCGGCAGCCTGACGCTGGGAATCATCGCCGATGAATTCACCCGGACCGGTCTCGGGCCCGACATCCGCCTCCTGATGCTGGACCCGACCCAGTGGAAGCGCCAACTGGACTCGACCCCCATCCATGCGCTGTTCGTCGAATCGGCGTGGGAGGGGAATGACGGTCTCTGGCGGGGCAAGATCGGCTACTACGACGACGATTCCTTCGCAGAACTGGCAGCCCTCGTCGCCCATTGCCGGGAGCACGCTATCCCGACCATCTTCTGGAACAAAGAGGATCCGGTCCACATCAACCGGTTCAAGCGGACCGCCCAGGAGTTCGAGTACGTTTTCACCAGCGACGACGGATCGATCCCTGCCTACTTGAAGGCGGCAGGACCGCATCTCAAGTCCGTGGCGTCACTGCCGTTCTACGCTCAGCCGGCACTGCACAACCCGATGATGGGCGCACGGCCCTACTCACACACCGTCTGCTACGCGGGATCGTACTACGGCGATCGCTACAAGGAGCGGTCGGGTCAGCTTCATCGATTGCTGGACGCGTCAGTACCGTCGGGCCTGACCATCTATGACCGGCAATTCGACAACCCTGCTAGCCCTTACCACTTTCCGGCGGACCTGCTCCCCTACGTGCGGGGCGGGCTTCCTTACACCGAGATGGTCGAGGCGTACAAGACCCATCCGGTCCACCTGAACGTCAACTCGGTCCGGTCGTCCGGGACCATGTTTTCCCGCCGGGTGTTCGAGATCGCCGCAAGTGGGAATTGTGTCATCAGCGGGCCCGGACGTGGTGTGGAGAGGCTCTTCGACGGAGCAGTTCCGGTGGTGGAGGACAAGTCGGCGGCCCGCGCGCTCGTCTCCTACTGGATGACCGACGAAGAGGCGAGGAATGCGGATGCATGGCGAGCAATGCGCACCGTGTTTCGCAGCCACACCGCTGCGCATCGCCTGGCCTACGTTCTCCGCACCGCCGGCCTCGAGGTAGGAATGCCCGCGCTCGAGAAGTACGCCCTTGTCGTTCCGGCCCTGACGTCGGCACTCTCGCGGCAACTGGCGAACCAGAGCGTCCGGCCGTCGGTGCTTCTCGTCGAGGACACGGCCTCGATGACGTCCTCCGCGAGTGTTGAGGGTATCGCGGTCCAGGCCCACTCGCCGGACTCTCTGGCAGCGCTCGTGGACTCCGGCGTGTCGCTGGTCGGCCACCTGCGAGGAACCCGCATCGACCGAACCTTCTACGAGGACCTCCTGCATTCGCGGAAGTTCCATCGCTGGAGTTCCGCACGGTATGCAGAGGACAACCTTTCCGTGCCGGGGCACGGGCTCACCCAGTTCGACGAGGGCGATGCCGGCACATACGCAGCGGATCTCTCTGCAGTGGACGCGGATGCGGCGGCGGAGCCCTTGGTGCTTCGCCGGAGAGTGTTGCAGCAGGACGACTCCAGGAAAGGCTCCCTGAACCCGGCCGCGAAGCGGCGGCTTTGCGTCCTCGTTGCCGGGCACGATCTCAAGTTCGCCGGCGGGATCATCGCAGCACTCGAATCGGAAGGACATCGCGTCCTCCTGGATCGATGGCAGGGGCACTCCCAGCACGACGAGGAGGAGAGCCGGAGGAAGCTGGCCGAAGCAGACGTCATCTTCTGCGAATGGACCCTCGGCAACGCCGTATGGTTCTCCCGCAACAAGAGGGCCGATCAGCGACTGATCTGTCGCGTCCACCTCCAGGAGATCCACACCCCGTATCTGAAGCAGGTCGATGTCCGCGCTGTCGAACAGTTCATCTTCGTCGGCCAGCACATCGCGAGCATCGCGGAGCGGGACTTCGGGGTGCCGCACGACAAGATCCGCGTCATCCCGAATGTCGTCGACGTGGCAGGCCTCAAGCAGTCGAAGTCCGCCGGCGCGCGATGGAATCTCGGACTCGTGGGGATCGTACCCCAGCGGAAGCGGCTCGACCTGGCACTCGACGTGCTGCGCGATCTGCGCGTAGTAAACGAACGCTACGCCCTGTTCATCAAGGGAAAGCGACCGGAGGACTACTCGTGGATGGCCTCACGTGAGGACGAACTCGCCTACTACGTGGAGCAGTACCGCAGGATCGAAGAGGATCCATTGCTGAAAGGGGCGGTCACCTTCGACCCTCAGGGCGACGACATGGCGTCGTGGTACCGCAAGATCGGGACAGTGCTCTCCGTGAGCGATTTCGAGTCGTTCCACCTCACCTTGGCAGACGGTGCAGCATCCGGGGCTCTGCCGGCTTCCCTCGCCTGGGCGGGAGCCGACCAGATCTACCCGACCTCATGGCTCGCAGCCCGGACGAAAGACCTGGCACAGCGAATCCTCGAGAAGACCGCCTCGCAAGAGACATGGACCGAGGCGGCCTCCGAGGCGCAGCACTACGCGGAGCAGAACTTCTCGGAGCCTCTGGTGCTCGACCGGATCAACCGGTCGATAGTCGGAGGCTGAGCGTCATGGATGCCAAGCAGTTCGGCCGACAACTCATGTATCAGGGGGAGATGAGCCCCGAAAAGCAACAAGCCTTCGAGGCCCACGCCGGGGAGCTGGTCCAACGCTTCGCTGTACCCGGTTCAGCCATCACCCACGGGGTGCGCGTCGATTTCCGGAACTACATCGACTACGTGCGGGTGTCCGAGGGACTGGCCGCGGCTACAGGGCGGCTGGAGGAACTGAGCGGAACCGGCCTGCCGGCAGATCTTTATGCGACCGCCGGGATGCTTGCGGCACGGCGAGCCGGCAACTATCCGGCCGCCGCCGATTTCCTCCTGGACGCGCATCATCGTTGGCCGACGAACACGGGGATCCTCGTGTTCCTGGTGGAGACGATGATCGCTGCAGATCGGGTGGAAGCTGCCGTCGAGCGCCTGGCCATGGTCGGTGATTCCGGTGAGGTGGACGCCTCGACTCCGGCTGGACGGAAGCTCGCCGAGTTGGCTGCCCTCTGCGGCTTCTGGCCATTCGTCGATCGGACTCTCGCGCAGCGAGGGAACACCAGGGCTGAGTTCGCGGACAGAGCGTTGGCCAAGCGCGCCGAGTATGCGGCGAAGTACAGGGGCCAGGACGCTCGGATCCCCGTACACGTGCTGAACATGCCGCAGGACGAACGAAAGCTCAGGTTGCTGAATCATCTCTACGGCAAGTTCGACATCGTCCCGCAACGGCATGACGGGGTGGACGGCCGTGCAATCGATCCTGCTGATCTCCCGAGTATCACAGCCCACAGGGGGCGGAGAATCGGCGCAGGGGCGCTCGGATGCGCCCTGGGTCACATCTCCATGTGGAAGAGGTTCCTCGAGGGAACGGAAACCCATGCCCTGTTCATCGAGGATGACGGACTGCCGTACACCTGGCGCTCCTTGGCGGCCATTGCAGAAAGCGCAGGGACTTTCGATGTCCTGTTCGTCAATGAGCGGATGTCTGCAGTAGCGGGCGAGAAGTTGTCCACGGCTGTCAGTTCTCTCTGGGACACGCTGGGCGACAAGCCCCAGGCAGCTCGAGGATGGGGAACGGATGGGTACCTGCTCTCCAGGCGCGGAGCGGAACGACTCAGCGAGGCTGTCGAGATCGATAAGGTGCTCAGCCACATCGACAGCCAGATCGCGGCCTACGGGATAATTCCTGGAACGAGTGCGCGCAGCGTCGCGCAGACCGTCGGCGTGTCGGTCCGGCAGACGAGCCGCTACACCCCGACACTCGACATCAAATGCCTGGACTTCCCGCTGGTGGCGAGTGTGGACTTCGGTGACTCCACGATCGGCCGCATCGGCGGGCACAAGCTGAAGCCGGGATGATCGAGGAGCCGGGGGAGAGGCCCGCGGCGAGCCGTCGGTCTCCGGGTGGTCGAGTCCGGTTCCGCGTTACTCCAGCGTGATCCAGTGGGTCGTAAAGGCGGTCGACTCCCCTCCATTGCTGGATCGCCCGTAGATGCGGATGCGGTACCGGCCCGGAGCCAGGCCCTCGAAGACAACCATCTGGCGGTCGGTGTAGCCGCGCCGGGCCACGACTTCCGTCTCGCGGAAGAGCCGGTAAGCCAGCTGGACTCCGACCGGCGCATGCGCCGCGAGACGCAGGGTGCCCGCGCTCCCGTCCGCCGTCAGGCGATACGGCAGCGCCTCTTCGTTCTTTCCGTTCACGAACTGTTCCAGATTGGCGGCGAGGAACAAGCGATAGATCGACGCGATGTCGGCGTGGGACAGATCAGGAAGTACGGTTACCACCGGGCCGGGAAGACCGAGTTCTGCCAGGTCGGCCATCAGCGGTTCGACGTGGTAGGGAAGATGATGGTCGTTCTGGCCTACGAGGATCGAGGTTGCAGGGATGCTGCCAGCCGCGGCGGCGGTGCGGCGCATGATTCCATCCAAATGCACGATGTCCTCCTCGGTGGTCGAGCCGGCCATGAACCGCAGGATGTTCGGATGCGGACCGTCCAGGAAAGTGCCGATCCGAACCTGGGGGGCGCCGACGATGATCCGCCCGAAGGGAAGCGCCATGCCGTGCAGCAGTGCAGCGGCTCCGCCTTTGGAGGAGCCGACCCCGACAAGCTTGTCGGTGCCGATGCCGTGCTCCTCGGCGATCGTCGTGATCAGTGCCTGGACGGTGCGGAAAATCGCCTCCGACCGGTGCTGCGAGTGGTAGTACGCGCCTTGGTCGCCGAAGTCGTCCAGGATGTACAGAGCGCTGATTCCAACCTCATCGATCGTCGCCCTGTAGTTGTAGGTGAAGTCACCGGGCTGGCTGATCGCGCTGAAGACGACTGCCAGGTGCTCCCTTCCCCTGGTGCCTCGGCCGGGGCGGAACTGGTAGTTGAGCGACACCTCGCCCGAGAAAAGCAACCATTCCGAGCGGTCCGGGGAAATCCGCTCCTTGTAGTTGAAGTCGTCGCCGAGCCTGATTCTGGTGGTCAGTTGAGCGCTCGGACCTCTGAACGCCACGGCGACGACAGCAGCCGGAACCGCGTGGCCGAACTTCGGGAAGCGCCACCCCAGGGGGCGCGCGCCTCCGATTCCTTCATGGACACTGAGAGTAAGGGGAACGTCGGCCTCGACAAGGAGGTCCATCAGTTTCTGACCGCCGTGGAAGAGCTCAAAACCCTGCCCGTGCAGGATCACCGAGACCTCAGTTCCGAGATTCCACAGGAGCTGATACGTGTGCTCGCCCGTGCCGGTGACCGAGTCGTGGACATCCATCACAGGGACTCCGGACGACTCCCTCACCGCGAGGGTGCGCTGATGCACCACGTCGTCGTATCGACCGTTCGTGCCGATGACCTCGAAGCCGTCGGGACGCTCTTCCACGGTTCGCAGGGTCACCCGATCAGCACGCTTGTCGGTCCTCGGCAGGCTCGTGCCGTCGACCACGAGGCTGTTGTGAGCGAACTGGGAGTAGGCGTACCTGGAGAACGGATCCTTGTAGTCGTAGCTGTAGGGTCCGGACTCGCTCAGCAGATCCACGCCGCTGCTGCGCAGGAACAAGCTGAGGTCATCGGAGTGCTTGTGGTAGTCGGCGTTGTATGCGGCGGAGAAGAACGCGAACGTGGCGTGGGGGTCGCCCCATGCGCTGCGATAGATCGCGTAGCCGGAGTTCGGTAGAACCAATGTCCTGGCCGTGGCAGCTACGCCTTGTCGACCCTCCGATGCGGCGTAGGCGAACTCGGGACTCCGAAAGACGCCCAGGGCACCCGATCGTTCGATTTTGTTCTGCTGTGTATCACTGATAGGAGGATAAACTCCGTCAGGCATGATCGCATGCGTGGCATAGCGTTCTGCATTCTCCAGTAGGCTCAGAAGAGAAGGCGCGACTTCGTGCCCGGCTGCGGACGCAATTCTCCACACATTGAACAGCTGCCTGCTCACCATGAGGTGATAAGTCGGCGTGTTTTCAATATGTACGCCCTCGGGGGTGAAACATATTGCAAAATATTCAGCAAGCCGTTCCAAAGCCAGTTCGAAGTACGGTTCACGAACACGATCGTCGTCTTCTGCGGCAAGAATGGTCCAGTACAGCAGTGCCAGGTCCTGGAACATTCCATGGTTGTTGCCCGTAGCGTGGAAGTCGCTTCGAGCTAGGATGTCGGCGGTCTCGCTCATGAGCGAATCGATGACGCTCATCGATCGGTCAGGGAAACGGAGCGATATGGCCGACCGGAGCAGGATGAGGTTGATCAGTCGTTGGGCCGTCGTCTCATCGTGGTAGGCCATGTCAGGGGAATCTGATTTGCCCGAATGCTGCTCGGCCCAGATCTGAACCACCCGCAGGGCTGCGTCCGCCGCGTCCTCGGCGACCTGCTCGTCGATCAACACGGTATCGACCCAATCGGTGAAGAACAACAACCCGTGAAGATACCTACCGTGCGCACGCGGGAGATCATGCGACCACATGCCACCACCGTCGAAGACCGCATCCGGATGCAGTCGCGATGCAACGATCTCGTGCTGCAGAAATCTCCGGGCTCTGCGGTCGGCTTCCTGCCCTCGAGCTCTCGGCAGTAGCTCTCGTGCTACGGCCCGCACCTGCTCGATTCGGTTGTCGGGAAACATGTGTCCTCTGGGATGATGGCTTCGCTGGTGCTTCAATTTCGCCTCGCTGTCGAGGCAACAGGGACCATCCTAGTCCGAAGGAGCCGGGTGAAGGTCGCCACTGAAGCCCATGGCTCACCTCATCGTGAGGGTCGGGCACGGCGCCCCCGCCCGCGACACGGTGCCTGAGTACCGCTACCGGGCAAACAACTATCGTCATGTGCGCGACGTGCTGCTCGACGCGAGGACTTCCTCGAACGAAAACGGCCGGCGCGTACCACACCGCAGAAGCCGCATCACGGACATCCAGTCAGGCCCGCGGAGTCCTACCGCCCGGCTACGAATTAAGAAGGAATTGGAAGTAACCGCTGGTAGGAGACAGTGAGCGGCGGCGCAGCACGCGTCATCGGAGAATGCGGCCATCTCCACTGAACCAGTCACAGCACTTATGGGCTCATGCAGTGCCGCTGCTTCATAGCGGGCCGATCGGACACGCGAGTCAAGCCGCTTTCGCTGTGCCGGTATGGCACTTCCGGTGGGGTTGGTGCACTACTCGCCACGGCGGATTTCCTCACACCGCGTATTGACGCCCTTGCAACGAGCCGCAGCAATTGCACTCGCCGCCCCGCCGCGTGATCGTGAATGCCTGATCCTCGGGCACTTCCCGATTGACTGCCGGGTCCACTCGTTCCGTGTCCAAGGACGGAGGGCTCAGTACTCGGTGATATTGTATACAAGGCGGTGGTGGCCTTCGTCACGACATGCTCAATTCGGAACGGCGATGGTCCGGCTAGTTTCAAGACGACATGAATCGACTGGGGCACTACTTCATATGCAGACAGATGATCGACGTGTTTCGGCGGAGGGTGACCACTCGGCGGCGGGCGACCCGGAGCTTGATCCAGATGTACCTTCAGACGCCGAACAATTGCACGTGGCCCTGCAGCAATTGGATGCGGCCCACCAGGAGATTGCGCGTCTGATCAAGACGGGGAATGCGACCCAGAAAGAACTCTGGGCCACACTTTCCAAGAACCCCGCACCCGTCAAGCATGGTCTGAAGGAGCATGCAGCGCTGTCCTCGAAACTTCACGGCGCCGGTGCAATCGACAGCCTTGTGGCTGCGGGCGACTACGATGCAGCCTACGTCTGGGCCAGGGGTTTGCAGGAACGCCACCGGAAGAACCTCGGATTTCTGCGGAGCTTACGGAACCTTTACACCAAGATGGGCAATGCTTCCTCGGTTCTCGCGCTGAACTATCAAATCGCGGATCTCGACAGGACGACGGATCACGAGTCCATCCGGAGGCTCGAAGGACGGTTGCGGGAGGTGTCAGGGTGGGTGCCTCAGCTGACCGAGTCCCTCATCGATGTGGGGGACAGGACACAGGGGCGTGTCATGCACCTTGTGAAGGAGAGTCGTCCCTACCTCTCGAACGGCTTCACATCACGAAGCCACAAGAACTTCCTGGCCGAGCTCAAAGCCGGTCTTGAACCGATCGTCGTGACGGAACCGGGCTTTCCCGCCCCGGGTACTCCTGGCGCGTCGCGGGACGTCGAGGTGATCGACGGGGTGAAGCACCTCAGGCTCAGCCTCGGCACTCTCAATCAGGGCAATCTTCCCGCCGACCGCTTTCTGCAACTCTTCGCGACACTTGCACACGAAAAAGTGAAGCGGTTCCGGCCGTCGGTCATCCACGCAAGCTCCGGCCGGCGGGGCTATGACACAGCGCTCGTCGGAATCGCCCTCAAACGCGCGACTGGCGTCCCCCTCGTCTACGAGGTCCGATCGTTCTTCGAGGCGAACTGGACGAACGATCTCACCAGGGAAGCGGAAGGCGAAACGTTCAGGAAACGCATGCAGGTGGAGGAGATGTGCATGCGCGAGGCCGACGTCGTGCTGACCCTGGGCCACTCCATGCGGGACGAGATCATCTCCCGAGGAATTTCGCCCGAGAAGATCGAGATCGTGCCCAATGCGGTGGATCTGGATGCATTCGTTCCACTCGAGCGCCCGACTCCTCAGGAACACGGCCTGGGGATCGCAGGGTTCCCCACTTTCGGTTATGTGTCGAACATGGACCACTATCGTGAAAGTCAGGAAACCCTTATCACGGCAGCTCGGATCCTCAAGGACCGCGGGAGTGAGTTGCGTTGTGTTCTGGTCGGTGGCGGTCCGCGTCTCGCGACACTCAAGTCGCTCGCTGTCCAGCTCGGCGTCCAAGATCGCGTCATCTTCACCGGACCGGTGGACCATGTGGATATTCCTGCCTTCTACAGCATGATCGATTTCTTCGTCGTGCCGCGCATCGCGGAGCGTGCGGCGACCTATGTGACGCCCCTCAAGCCGTTCGAAGCCATAGCACTGGGTAAGCCCCTCATCGTGAGCGAACTGCCTGCCCTCATGGAGATCGCCAGTCCACCGACGCGCGGCGCTTCCTTCATCCCGGGTGATGCCGACAGTCTCGTCGACGTACTGCTCGGTCTGTACGGCAATAAGGCGGAGCAGGAGCGAATGAGCTCCGAGGCTCTCACCTGGGTTCAGCAGGAGCGCACCTGGGACCTGAACGGCCTTCGCTACAAGGAGATCTTCGGCGAACTGGCATCGCGGCAAGGAGAATTGTGAAGGTCCATTTCAATGGATTCGTTCCTCAGGCAGACAGTCCAGGCGGTGAGCTGTTCGATGCTTTCCTTCAGGCCTCGTCGCAGCGGGAGTCTCCTGATCTGATCGGATATACGCCGCTCGCCCGCTTGAACCCCTACCAGTCGCTCACCTACACGGGCTTCTCGGAAAACGGATTCGCGGTGGCGCCGATACTGAGGCCGGTGACCTTCCGCGAGATCGCGCCGTTCCGGAGCATGACCGCGACCACCAGTCTGCACCTGCACTGGAACTCCTGGATGACTTTCGGAGAAGCCGACGCGGCACGCGCGCGCGGACTCGGCATGGGCATCGTGGGCAGACTCGAACGCCTGCGCGACCAAGGTGTGAACATCATCTGGACCGTCCACAATCTCTATCCCCATGACGCCATCCATGTCGATGTCGAACTGGAGATCCAACAGCGAGTGGCTGACGTAGCAAATGTCATCCACGTCATGTCGAAGAGCACGATCCAGACGATGGCCGACTATGTCGCGATCGATCCTGATTCGGCGCTCTTCTCGCCGCATCCCAGTTATAAGGGCGCCTACCAGGACCACATCAGCAGGAGCGACGCGCGGGTGGCTCTCGGCATCGGGCCGCACGAGTTCGTGTTCGTCCTGTTCGGGGCACTCAAGAGCTACAAGGGGCTGCGAAAGACGATCGACGCATTCGAAGCACTCTGCCGTGAGGCGGACGGGCAGAAGTACAGACTCCTGGTTGCAGGCTCTCCGGATGAGAGCGCCGAGGCATCCGAGTTCGTTCGCCGGTGCCTCGCACATCCGCAGGTGCTCATCGACAGTTCCAAGATTCCGGCCGACAGGGTGCAGTACTTCATGCGGGCTGCGGATGCCGGCCTCGTCAACTACGAGCGGATGCTCAACAGCGGAGCGGCGCTACTCTACCAGACGTTCGGCCTGCCGGTCGTGGCCGCTGACACCGCTGTGCTGCGGGAAGGATTGCTTCCCGAGGCGACGGTCTTCGTCGAGGATGCAACAACCACTGCGTTCTCATCCGCTCTACGGTCAGCCTCGGAACGTTTCGGCACCACTGATGTTTCTCCGCTGGTCGCGCAACACCTGCAGCAATTGGAGCCGTCCTACGTCGGGGCGCGATTCGCCCGAGAACTGCGCGGCCGACTGCAGTAGGCGAGCGGGAGGACGGTGCATTCTTCCGAACGGTCCCGTCCTCCCGAGCTGCGCGGCTTTCAGGCTTTGCCGTGCGTGCGTGCAGGAGGCCTAGGTGACGTCCCCCTTTGGTTGGGCGGCCGCCGGGGATCAGCAGAGGCATTCGTTCGCGCGGGCGGCTATCCGTTGCTCGCCGGAATGGATCTGGTTTGCTCACGAGCGCCCAGGTCGCCAGGCGTGACGTCAATTCCTGATCTGCCCGACATCCTCCGAACGTAAAGCGCATCCAGCGTCACGTGGGCGCTTAGACGGTCATGCTTGTTCGACTCGCAGGTCGGCGGAATCGCTGGACAGCACAATGCGGTGAAGCTCGTCGTCCACCCTGAGAGTCGTCGCAACGCTCTTCGACGTGCGCTTGGCGGATACAACAGTGCACGGGTCGGTTCCGTTGCCCGATGCAGTGATCAATGTGGTGAAGCGTACGGCACTGCCGAACTGACTCAAGCGCAGCACTGGAATTGGATGTTTCTCCCGATACGTCTCACTGCGCCACCCAGCGATGGGTTCCTCACTTCCACACCTCACGCTGAAGTAGGGCGAGTGACCGATCGATTGAAGAGTGAGCCGCGTGCCCGTCGGCGTGGCTATCCTCGAACGGTCGCCCTCCGAGGCCAATTCGATCTCGGACCGCACGGGGAGATGCCACAACTGCTGTATCTCGGCGTCGGAGGTGCGGACCACCCTGTCATCCACGAGGAGATACCGGTCCTTCAGCGAATACAGTATCGACCGATGCCATGTGGTGCCCTGCAGCCCTTTCACGTGAACCGTCGCAGCGACGAACGCTTCCGTCCGTTCGAAGAACAGAAGGTTCGCGTCGGCGCTGGGATAGTACTTGGCGCCCGGCACGTCAATCACATTGTGTGAGGACCGGCCACGGAAGTGAAGGCGGTAATCGCCGGCTTCGTACGCGTACAACCCGGAGTCACACAACAGTTCCTCACCGAAGGCGTCAAGCGTCACCGACCCGGCGTCCTCATGACCGTGGACCGCGGTCGACCGCCCGGGCCCGAATCTCATCGTCAGGTAGGCGGCATCGACGTCGTCCCGTGTCACCCGCCACCTGTCTCTGGCAAAGAGATATCCGGCCTTGAAAACGGCGACGGTGTCGGACGGTGCGGCGCTCAGGTCCTTGGGCCATTCCGTGGGGGTCCCTTTGATGATCGGAGCCTGGTGTCGAAGCGTGTCGCCCAGTAGGGCGTAGTTGCCCGACGGGGACGTGGCATGGGCCATGAAGACAGGCATCTTCCGCAATCGCTCCGCGGCATGAGGAGGAAGCTCTCTTCCCGCCGCTTCGATTCGATCGAGAGCCTCCTCGTACCAGCGGAAATTCCGATACTGGTAGTCGATCGAACCCTCCCGAGTGACGCCTTCATCGTCGATCGCGTCCTCGAACATGAGAACGATCCGCTTGACCGCCAGGTCCACCCAGTCCTGGCGGTCGAAGAACTGTCCCACAGCGATGAGCCCCATATCCTGATGGAGGCTGTGATTTCCTCGCCCCTCGTAGTTCGACGGATTCGCGAGGTGATCTCCGTGTCTTTCGAGGCTTTCCATCAGCCAGTCCTTCTCCCCGAGGATCGGCAAGCCGTGCAACAGCACGATGGCCCGCATACCGACTGCCATGTCGAACCAGGAGTAGTCCGACGCAGGGTTGCTGACAGGGTTTTCCTCCACCCAGGACCTCAGCAGGCGCGCATACAGCTTCATGCCCGCATGCGAGCCCTGTTCGGTCGAGTGCTGCCGCAGCCGATCGAGCCAGATCAGGGTGTGGAACTGGAACCGCCAGTTGGCGTCGCCCAGCGGGTCGCTGTCCCAGCGTATTTCCGGTCCAAGCTCCACGCTCGGGTGCGGGGCCAGTGTGAGACGCCCGGCGAGCAGTTCAGCGATGTGCGTAGGGCCATCGGCGTCCTGCGACGAGTAGGTCGAGTAGGTGTGGAAGAGCTGGCCCTGCAACCGGGGGAAGTCGTTCAACTGACCGGCGTATTCGTTCGGCCCTGCTCCACTCGGTCGGACCCCTGCTGCACGAACTCGTCGCTCCGGTGTCCTACCCCGAGCAGGGCGCTCACTGCCGCGATGGAACGCTCTGCCGCACGACCATCGCCGTAGGGGTTGACGGCGAACGCCATTGAATCGAAGTGCTCCTGATCATTCAGGAGGCGATCCACTTCTCTGACGATACGCTCCTCGTCGGTTCCGATGAGGACGACCGTGCCTGCTTCCACGGCCTCCGGCCTTTCGGTGTTCTCACGCATCACGAGAACTGGTTTGCCGAGGCTGGGAGCTTCCTCCTGGACGCCGCCGGAGTCGGTGAGCACCACGTGTGAGATCGAGAGGAGCCGGGTGAATTCGCCGTAGGGAAGTGGCTCCGTCACCAGCACGTTCGGTTTGCCTTCCAGCGCGGGAAGTACGGCTTCCCGGACGACGGGGTTCTTGTGTGCCGGCAGAACGATGATCAGGTCGGGCTCCGCGTCTGCAATCCGGGCCAGCGCCCTCCCCACGCCCTGCATGGCGTTGCCCTGGTTCTCCCTCCGGTGCGTGGTGACGAGAAGGATGCGCCGACCTGAATCTGCCAGGTCCTCCAGTCGCGGGTCGGAGAACGGGACTTGCTTCTGAACGGTGTCCAGGAGGGCGTCGATCACGGTGTTGCCGGTCACCACGATGTCGTCTTCAGACACGTTCTCCGCAAGGAGGTTGGCCTTGCTTGTCGATGTCGGAGCCAGATGGAGGCTCGCGATCTGTGTGGTGATCTTGCGATTGCCTTCCTCGGGGAAGGGTGAGAACGGGTTGCCTGAACGCAGCCCAGCTTCAACGTGGACGACAGGGATCCCGTGGTAGAAAGCGGCGATGGCAGCGGCCGTGGACGTCGTCGTGTCACCTTGAACAATGACCGCGGCGGGCTTCTCCGTCTGGAAGAGCCGATCGAGTCCGTCGATGGTGCGGGTCATGATTGCACTCAGCGATTGACCCTGCTGATGAATGTTCAGATCGTGATCGGGCTGGATATGGAAGAGATCATTGACCTGGTCCAGCATGGCCCGGTGCTGTCCGGTGACGGTGATGACGCAGTCGAACGAGCCCGATTTCTTGAGTGCCTCAATAATCGGTGCCATCTTGATCGCTTCGGGCCTGGTCCCATAGATGGGCATGATCTTGTGCACGCGCGTCCCCTGACTGCCTAGAAGGTGCCAAGTTAGCCTAAACCATCCGGAGCAGGACGCCGACCGACACACGATGTGGCGAAGAGCCTAAAGCAGACGTTGTTCGTGCGGACTCCTTGCAAACTTCTTGCGGACTCCTTGCGGAACGCGAGTATTCACCAAGTTCTTCGTTCGAACCATACCGCACTAATGCCCCCCGCCGTACAGTCGGGGCACCTCCGCATTCCAGCTGGGGCGTCGGCGCTGGGCCGGCTATTGCAAGGGGTGTTTCGTGTCTCGTCGCATAGTTTTTTTCTCCGCTATCGTCGCTATTGCTCTTTCAGCGTCGATCCCTCCTGGGGGCTTGACCGTCCCTGCATACGCTGGTGTGCACGTCCAAGCCGCGGTTACGGGAACGTTGAGTGAACAGCGTGCGGTACTTCGAACCAAGATTTCAGCTGCCAAGTCCCACTACGTGGACACCCGTGCGTACATCGCACTCTTGCCCAGGGCGGACGGCCTGGCTGTCAAAGACGCGATCGCCGCAGGGGACCTGACACTCCGGAAAGCCTCTGACCTTGTGACGGCTGCAACCACGCAAGCGGCGATGACCGCAGCGGCGTCCGCGGTCGACAACGAGAAGATCCGGGCCAATACGGTGCTCGTCAGCGCACGCCATTTGAAGGCGGTGCAGGACCTGCGCCCCATTCAGCAGGGCGTGGTGAGGAGGGCCCTTGATTCCTTCACCAACAACTCGCTCACCGCCGCGGCTTTCCACGGCGTGAAGACGCGTGCGGCAGCATTCACGACGCTTGCCGCAGCCGACACCACCAATCAGCTCGCTGTGCTCGGAAAAGTGAGTGCTCCCCGTGCGCTCCAGTCTCCGGCGTGGCGCTCCGCTCTGGAAACAGGGTCGGCGGCCATTCCAACAGCCCCGGGCTGGGTCGGCTTCCCTGGCGGCTGTGCACTGCCTAGCGCGAGCAGCAGCTTCACCCCGAAGCTTCCCGCCGTCGGTCCCGGCGTCGTCACGAACAACGCTTTGGTGGCAGCAGCCAACGGTCGGGCTGTTCCCGACGCAGCTATCACGCCCATCCACGAGCAGATGCTGCGTGCAGCTACTGCACAGGCAACGGAGACGCTCACCCTCGACCAATTGCGCGCAGGATACTCGCCGAGGGTTGCGCGGCTGGGCTACGGGTTCCTGCAAGCAGGCAATAAGCAAGCCGGTACAGCACTCGCAGCAGATGCAAAGTCGATCATCGAAGCGGGACCGGAGTCGATGGACACGTTGCAGTCTTCGCATCTCCTCCTGGCAGCAGCAACTGCCGTGGACTGGACCTCCGCCAAGAACCTCGACGAGACGGTTCTCGTTCGGTGGCTCGGTCCGCAGACGTGTCTCCATGCGGACCGTGAGAATTTCGTCGAAGCACCCACCAACATCGCCGTCATTCACAACGCGGCCACCTTCGTCGCGGCCTCCGTCTTCCTGGAAAGGTCCCCAGCCCAAGCCGCAGCGTTGGCCCGTGAATCACTTGTTTCGATCCAGCCGGCCCTGCAGATGATCACTGCCGATGGGGGCACACAGGAAGGTCCGGGCTATTGGACGTACCAGAGTCGCGCCCTGGCCACGCTCTACTCGACGTTGCCGAACGCCTACTCCACGCAGCCGATGGCCATGCCCTCTCTGTCGAAGATGTCGCAGTACGCACTACACAGCACCGGCACAAACAACATCCCGGTGCCTTTCGCCGATTCCGATCCGACCCCTTTCAGCCCCCTAGTGCCGGCTTGGGACGCTCACTCCCGCAAGGACCCGGCAATCGGTGCGTGGGTTGCGCGCGAACTCAAAGCCAAGCCCGACGCACACCTGATGTGGTGGTGGACACCGTCGTCGACCGTGCCCGCGAAGGTTTCCAGCATCTATCCGCAGACAGGACTCGCCATCCTTCATCTGCCCGTCGGAATGGCGATGCTCAAAGGAGGAGACAACGCTGCCAACCATGCCCACCTGGATCTTGGGAGCGTTTCGTTCGAACGCCGCGGTGTCCAATGGTCAGTCGATCCGGGTGGAGAAAAGGGCAGCCCCCCGGGGTACTACGGCGATACAGCCCGCTGGGGCTACTGGAAGACCACGACTGCCGCCCATTCGACGCTGATGCTCGGCGACCAGAATCAGCCGGTCGTGGCAAAAGCTCCGACGACGATGCTCAGCCCGACCAGGGCGTCCGTCGACCTGAAGAGTGCCCTGCCCGGTGCGCAAACGGCGTCGAGAACTGTCTCGCACAGCAGTACCAGCATGACCGTCACCGATATCGTCCGCTCGGATGCATCGCTTTCGTTGAACTGGCAGTGGGTCACAGATGCCTCCGTGAGTCTGAACAACGACACGAAGCGAGTGGTGCTGCGGAAGGACGGACAGACCGCGAGCATCCGGTTCGATGGAGTGCCCGCCGGCGCTGTCCTGACGAGCTCACCTGCGCCGGAAACCTCGAGCACGGGCGCCCGACTGACCGTGATCAAACTGTCCTTGCCGAACGTGACGAGCCTCAACCTCGTCGCGACGGTCTGGTAGTGATCGTTATTCGTCAGCGCTAGCCCCTACTGTGGGACGGTGCCCAAATTCGTCGGAGAAATGACCGAGGCCGAGCTCCTCGCGCAGATCTTCCCCCGCCTTCCGGAATCGGACGCCGTCGTCCTGGGTCCCGGCGACGACGCAGCCGTCATCGCCGCACCCGATGGCAGGACGGTGATCAGCATCGACACGCTCGTCGAGAACCAGGACTTCCGGCTCTCCCGGCCCAATGGCCACCGCACCACGGGCTACGACGTCGGCTGGAAGTCCGCAGCGCAGAACCTGAGTGATATCAACGCGATGGGTGGCCGGGCGACGTCCCTCGTCGTCAGTCTCACCCTCCCGCCAACCACGCCCGTGGACTGGGTGGAGGCCCTCGCCGACGGGCTGACCGCGGTCATCCGCGAGCTCCGCGCCGATGGGTGCGGTGTCATCGGCGGCGACCTGGGGCGGGGCGCGGAGATCGTCGTCACGGCCGCCGTCACCGGGACCCTGGCCGGGCGCGCGCCCGTGCTCCGCTCCGGTGCGGTCCCCGGGCACGTCCTGGCCGTCGCCGGGACCCTCGGCCGTGCAGCCGCGGGTCTCGCCATCCTCGAGGACGGCCGCCCGGTCGAGGACTTCGGGCCCGCGGGCGCGGAATTCGTGGCCGCGCAGCTGCGGCCGCTCCCTCCGCTGGCCGCCGGACCCGCGGCCGCCCTCGCCGGAGCGGGCGCCATGCTCGACATCTCCGACGGGCTCATCCGCGACGCCGGCCGGATCGCGACGGCGAGCGGCGTCCGCCTCGACCTCGATCCCGCCGCCCTCCAGCGGTACGCCGACCCGCTGCAGGAGACCGCAGCACGGCTCGGCGTCGACCCCCTCGACTGGGTGCTCGGCGGCGGCGAGGACCACGGGCTGCTCGCGAGTTTCCCCCGCGACGTCCTGCTCCCACCCGGGTTCACTGCGGTAGGCTCGGTGGAGCCGGGCACGCCGCTGGTGACACTGGCGTCACGGGCGACAGTCCTCAGGGGATGGGATCACTTTGCACACTAAGATCACCGCCAACGCTGTTGCGATGAAGCGCTGGCTGAGCAGGGCCGAAGAATCCCTCGGCAACCACAGCGATCGCCTCAACGCCATCAACATCTTCCCCGTCGCCGACGGCGACACCGGCACCAACCTGTACCAGACGGCCCGCTCCGCCGCGCGGGCCGCACACGACGCCGGGACGTCCGATCTCGGGGAACTGCTCAGCATCGCCGGCCGGGCCGCGATGGAGGATGCCCGCGGCAACTCCGGGACCCTCTTCGCCGTCTTCCTCGCGGCATTCGCCGAGCCGCTGCACGGCGCCACACGGCTCACCTGCACCCTCCTGGCGTCCGCGCTGCACCGCGCGCAGATCCGCAGCTGGTCCGCCCTCAGCGACCCCGTGCCCGGCACCATGCTCTCCGTCCTCGAGGCCAGCGCGCGCGGGGCCGCGGAGGCCGCCGCCGGTCATGCGGGCGACGACAGCAACTCCGCTCTCGCGTTCACCCTCAGGGCGTCCGTGCAGCAGGCCCTGCAGGCCGTGGTGCGCACCGAGAGCCAGCTCGGCCCGCTCACGGACGCGAAGATCGTCGACGCCGGCGGCGTGGGCTTCCTGCTGATCCTCGACGCGCTCCGCGCCGCCGCGCTCGGCGAGGAACTGCAGGACGAACTGCTCGACGGCCTCCATGGGTACGACATCCAGGCACCGCACCTCCACAACGGCGGTGATGCGGACGGCGTCGAGGTCATGTGCACCATCAACCTCAGCCCGCTCGACGCCGCCACCCTCCGGCTCCACCTCGACGAGATCGGTGATTCGGTGATCATGAGCGCCGTCACCGAGGTCGAGGAGGGCTACCGCTGGCGCGTCCACGTGCACGTGCCCGACCCGGCACCCGCCCTGGCCCTCATCCACGAGGCGGGTACGCCCGTCAACATCACGGTGACGCAGCTCGCCACCCCGCCGGTGGGAGAAGCGAGCCGGTGACGCCCGGGACTGCGCGGGCCACCGCCTCAGAGCTAGACGCCCCGCTCGAGAAGCGCCTCGGGCCGGTGTCCAAGCTCCTCGCGAAGCACTTCGGGATCACCACCGTCGGCGAGCTGCTCAACCACTTCCCGCGCACGTACCTCAAGCGAGGGGAACTGACCCCCATCGCCGAGGTCCCGGTGGACGAGGAGGTCACGCTGATCGCCCGCGTGCAGTCCGCCAACTCCCGCAGGATGCACACCCGCAAGGGGATGCTGCTCGAGGTCACCATCACCGACGACGCCGACGCCGACGGCGGACTCGGCGGCATGAGCCTGACCTACTTCAACGGGTTCGGCGCAGCACGCGACCTCAGGCCCGGCGTCCGGGCGATGTTCTCGGGCAAGGTGACGGTCTACCGCGGCAGGCTGTCGCTCACCAACCCGCGCTACGCCCTGCTCGACGAGGGCGACGACCCCGAGGACGTCAACCGGCCCATCCCGGTCTACCCGGCGGTCGAGAAGCTCGACAGCGACAAGATCGCCAAGGCCGTAGCGACCGTCCTGGACACGCTGCAGCTCTCGGACCTCGACGACCCGGTGCCGGCGTCCATCGCCCGGCGCGACAAGCTCATGAGCCTCGCCACCGCCTACGAACTCGTGCACCGTCCCCTGCAGATCGAGGACACCTACCGGGCGCAGCACCGCCTGCGGTACCAGGAGGCCTTCGTGCTGCAGGCCGCCCTCGCCCGCCGCCGCGCCCTCGCCGCCCGGGAGGAGGCGACCGCGAGGCCGCCCAGCGAGGGCGGGCTCCTCGACCAGTTCGACGCGCGGCTGCCCTTCAGCCTCACGCAGGGGCAGCTCGACGTCGGCCGGACCCTCGCGGAGGACCTCGCACGCGACCACCCCATGAACCGCCTGCTCCAGGGCGAGGTCGGTTCCGGCAAGACCCTGGTGGCGCTGCGCGCCATGCTGCAGGTCATCGACGCCGGGGGACAGGCTGCCCTGCTCGCGCCCACCGAGGTGCTGGCCGCGCAGCACCTGCAGTCCATCACCCGGACCCTCGGGCCGCTGGCCGAGGGCGGCATGCTCGGCGGCGCGCTGGACGGCACGCGCGTGGTGCTGCTCACCGGCTCCATGTCCACCGCGCAGCGCAAGAAGTCGCTGCTCGACGCCGCATCGGGCGACGCGGGCATCGTCATCGGTACGCACGCCCTGCTGTCGGACAACGTGGAGTTCTTCGACCTCGGCCTGATCGTGGTGGACGAGCAGCACCGCTTCGGCGTGGAGCAGCGCGACTCCCTGCGCACCAAGGCCCGGACTTCCCCGCACGTGCTCGTCATGACGGCCACGCCGATCCCGCGCACCGTCGCCATGACGGTGTTCGGCGACCTCGAGACCTCCACGCTCTCCGAGCTGCCCGCCGGACGGTCACCGATCGCCACCCACGAGGTGGGCCTCAGCGAGCACCCGGCATGGATCGACCGCATCTGGTCCCGGGCGCGCGAGGAGATCGCCGCCGGCCGACAGGTCTACGTGGTGTGCCCGAAGATCGGCGACGACGGCCGGTCCGACGAGGACGCGCCGGAGGTGCTCTACGGCGAGCCGCCGGCCGACCGGAAGCCAGGGGGGCAGCAGGAGCACACGAGCGTGGTCGGGCTCTTCGAGTCCCTGGGCACCGTCCCGCAGCTCGAGGGTGTGGCGAGCGGCATGCTGCACGGGCGCATGGACCCGCAGGACAAGGCCGACGTCATGGCGCGATTCGCCGACGGCAGCGTGCAGCTGCTCATCGCGACGACCGTCATCGAGGTGGGCGTCGACGTCCCCAACGCCACGCTCATGGTCATCATGGACGCCGACCGCTTCGGCATCTCCCAGCTCCACCAGCTGCGCGGCCGCATCGGCCGCGGCGGGCACGCCGGAACGTGCCTCCTCGTGACGAAGCTCGACCCCGAGCATCCGAGCCGGGAGCGCCTGTCCGCCGTCGCCGCCACCACCGACGGGTTCGAGCTGTCCCAGAAGGACCTGGAACTGCGCCGCGAGGGGAACATCCTCGGCGCCTCGCAGTCGGGCGGCCGATCGGCCCTGCGCTTCCTGAAGATCACCCAGCATGGCAAGGTCATCGAGAAGGCCCGTGCCGACGCCCAGGACATCGTCGCGGCGGACCCGGACCTGCACGACTACCCGGGACTGGCGCTCGCCATCGAGCTGTACCTCAACCCCGAGAAGGAAGCCTTCCTCGAGAAGGGCTAGCATCTTCTTCCGCGGCTGAGGAGATAGCATCTCCTGCATGACGCAGATACGGATAGGCGACGCCGCGCGCTTCCTCGCAGTCAGTGACGACACCGTGCGCCGGTGGATCGACGCGGGTGTCCTCGGCAGCAGCAGGGACGCCTCGGGCAGGGCCGTCGTCGAGGCGCTGGAGCTCGCCCGGCTCGCGCAGCGCAACGCCGTGCTGCCCGGCGACCCGTCGGACATTGGCCGGTCCGCCCGCAACCGGTTCGTGGGGATCGTCACCGAGATCGTCCTGGACACCGTCATGGCCCAGGTGGAGCTCCAGTGCGGACCCCACCGCGTGGTGTCCCTCATGAGCAGCGAGGCGGTACGCGATCTCGGCCTGGAGCCGGGGTCCGTCGCGATCGCCGTCGTCAAGGCCACCACCGTCATCATCGAGACGCCCGCCGGGAAGGCCTGACCATGCCCTCGAACCACCCGTCCGGCCGCGCCCTCGCCGCCGTCGTACTGCTGGCCACCGCGACCGCGTGCGGGACCACGACGCCCGATCGCGCCGGGGCCCCGGACACCGGCGTGATCGACGGCAGCATCACCGTCTTCGCCGCCGCCTCGCTGAAGGACGCCTTCACCGAGCTGGCCGGAGAGTTCGAACAGGCGTACCCCGGCTCGGACGTCGTCCTGAACGTGGCGGGCTCGTCCGACCTCGTCACGCAGATCACCGAGGGCGCGCCGGCGGACGTCTTCGCCAGCGCGGATGCCGGGAACATGGCCAGGGTGGTAGACGCGGGCCTGGTCGCGGAGGCACCGGTCGACATCGCCACCAACACGCTCCAGCTGGCGGTCCCGCCGGACAACCCCGCCGGTATCACCTCGCTCGCGGACGCCGCGAAGCCCGGCGTGAAGACCGTCCTGTGCGCGGCGCAGGTCCCGTGCGGCGCGGCCGCGGCGGAACTCGAGCGGGCTGCCGGCGTGGACCTGACACCCGTCAGCGAGGAATCATCGGTGACCGATGTGCTGGGCAAGGTCACCTCGGGCGAGGCCGACGCAGGCCTCGTCTACGTCACCGACATACGGGCGGCAGGAGACGCGGTCCGCGGCATCGAGGTCCTGGAGGCGGGCAGCATCGTGAACACCTACCCCATCGCGGCGCTCTCCGACAGCGCCGAGGCCGCCACCGCGCGGGAGTTCGTGGCGTTCGCCTCGGGCCCGTTCGGGCAGGCCGTCCTCAAGGCGGCGGGATTCGGTGCGCCCTGACGCCGCTCCCGCCGTGAATGCCGGGCTGCTCCCGCGGTGGGTAGTGGCGCTCGCGGTGGTCGGCGGCCTGTTCGTGCTGCTGCCCGTCGTCGCCCTGGCGCTGCGCGTCGACTGGCCGCGCTTCGTCCCCCTCGTCACCTCGGACAGCGCGCAGGCGGCGCTGCTGCTCAGCCTGCGGACCTCGCTCGCCGCGACGGCGCTGTGCGTCCTCGTCGGCGTGCCCATGGCGCTCGTGCTCGCCCGCACGGCGTTCCGCGGCCAGCGGCTCGTGCGCTCGCTCGTCCTCCTGCCGCTGGTCCTTCCGCCGGTGGTCGGCGGGATCGCCCTGCTCTACACCTTCGGGCGGCGCGGCCTGCTCGGCAGCAGCCTCAGCGCAGCGGGCATCGATATCGCGTTCTCGACGGCGGCCGTGGTGATGTCGCAGGCCTTCGTCGCCCTGCCGTTCCTCGTGCTCAGCCTCGAGGGCGCCCTGCGGTCGGTCGGAACGCGGTACGAGGCCGTCGGCTCGACCCTCGGCGCCGGACGCTGGACGGTCCTGCGACGCGTCACCCTGCCCCTGGTCCTGCCGGCCCTCGTCTCCGGATCCGTCCTCTCCTTCGCGCGGGCCCTGGGCGAGTTCGGGGCCACGCTGACCTTCGCCGGCAGCCTCGAGGGCACCACGAGGACCCTCCCGCTCGAGGTCTACCTGCAGCGCGAGACCGATCCGGACGCCGCCGTCGCCCTCTCGCTCATCCTCGTGGTGGTGGCCGTCGCCGTCGTCGGCGTCGCGCACCGAGTGCGGCCCCTCGGGAGCGGCACCCCCGCCTCTCCCCGCCCCCTGCAGGACGTCCGCTGATGGGCCTCACGTTCGCGGCGACCCTGGCCGCGCGGGGCTTCGACGTCTCGTTCGACCTCGCACCGGGGGAGACCCTCGCCGTCCTCGGGCCCAACGGAGCCGGGAAGTCGACGCTGCTGAGCCTGCTCGCGGGTCTGCTCGCCCCGACGTCCGGCCGGGCGACACTGGACGGCACCGTCCTCTTCGACGTCGGTGCCGGTAGCCTCCTGGTCACGGAGCCCCGACACCGCGGGGTGGCGCTGCTGGCGCAGGAGGCGCTCCTGTTCCCGCACCTCACGGCCCTCGAGAACGTCGCGTTCGGCCCGCGGAGCCGCGGTGTGCACCGGGCCGCGGCCCGGGCCAGGGCCCTGGAGTGGCTCGGACGCGTCGGCGTGGAGGACCTCGCCCGTCGCAGGCCCGCCGAGCTGTCGGGAGGCCAGGCCCAGCGCGTCGCGATCGCACGCGCCCTCGCCGCCGATCCGGCGCTGCTGCTGCTCGACGAGCCGCTCGCGGCCCTCGACGTCGCCGTCGCGCCCGCCGTCCGCACCCTGCTCCGGGAGGTGCTCGGCGGCCGCTCGGCCGTCATCGTCACGCACGACCCGCTCGACGCCTTCCTCCTCGCGGACCGCGTCCTCATTCTCGACGGCGGCAGGATCGTCGAGTCCGGTGTCACCGCGGAGGTCCTCACGCAGCCCGTCACGGCGTTCGGTGCTCGCCTGGCGGGCCTGAACCTCGTGCACGGCCACGCAACGACGCAGGGATTCAGGGCGGACAACGGACTCGAGGTGCCCTCGGTCGCACCGCTCCCGGCGGACCGCCGGCTCGCGCTGACGGTACGTCCAGGCAGCGTGACGGTGTCGCGGAGCACCGACGCGCCGCCCGGCACGAGCCGTATCGGAGCGGAGGTCGACGACGTCGAGCACCGCGGCGACCTGGTGCGCGTGCACGCCGCGGGCCTGGCGGCGGACGTCCCTCCGGCCGACGTCGTGGCCCTCGGCATCACGCCGGGCATGCGGCTGTTCGTCGGCTTCCGGCACGAGGACGCAAGCATCTACCCGCTGTAGGCGGGCGGTCGGCGCAACTCCGCGCGGACGCTAGAGTCGAGAGCATGACGCGCATCATCTCCGGGGCCGCGGGCGGCTCGACCCTCACCAGCGTCGACGGGAACGGCACGCGTCCCACGACCGACCGGGTGAAGGAAGCCCTGTTCTCCAGTCTCGAGTCGTACAACGTGGTGCATGGCGCGCACGTGCTGGACCTCTACGCGGGCTCCGGGTCGCTCGGCGTCGAGAGTGCGAGCCGGGGCGCCGCGTCGGTGGACCTCGTCGAATCGGTCGACCGGGCCGCCGCCGTCGCCCAGCGCAACGCCGACCTCGTGAACCGCGTTCTGGGCTGGACGGCGGTGCGCGTGCACCGGACCAGGGTGGAGACCTACCTGGAACGCGTCGCCCCCGACGTCACGTGGGACCTCGTCCTCATGGACCCGCCGTACACGGTGCGGGAGGACGGCGTGCTCTCCGTCCTGGCGGCCCTCGAGACGAGGCTCACCGAAGGGGCCGTCGTCGTCGTCGAGCGCTCCGCCCGTTCGCCCGAACCGGCATGGCCCGCATGGCTGGAGCGGTTCTCCGACAAGAAGTACGGGGAGACGCGCCTGTGGTTCCTCGAACCCACCGTTGACTGACGTGCGGCCCCGGCGCGGGCCGGGCTCTGCCGCCCGCCTCTGCCTGGTCAACCCGTGTCTGGAGAGCCCCCGATGCACCGTGTTTGGCTAATCACTACACCTAACCTTGCGTGTACCAGAGAAGACTGGCATAGAGATTACGGGCCGCTCTGTAGTAACCCCAGCTCGAAGGGTTTCTGGAGCGCAGCAATCTCACCGCTGGCCGGCTGAATACTGCGTTAAATTCTGCGGCCGGGATCTCGGCAATGATCGCGCTTAGGTCCGTCGCAATGGGCGCGAACTCTGCGATGAGCCGCGGGCTCATGTGGAGCTTGTTCGCGCGTTCGATGTCCTCGGGCGTGGGTATGCGTCGGATCACATGGGCCGCGTTGCGGGGCGGTACCCTCTGGGCTAAGTCGAAAGCGGGAGTGCCGACTTTCGAGAACGGCCTCGGGGTGACAGTGCCACAAACCTGAGCGTACGAGCCGCTCAGCCGGTCCTTGTCGAAGGGCAGAAGAGACAACCCGGCGACCATGCTCTCGATAAGATCCATCCCGAGCACATTGGCACCCCGGCTCTGCGCGTCAAGTCGCAGTGCAAGTGAAGCGCCGGCAAGAGTGTAAAGGGGATCAAACCGAGCCGCAAAGGGGGAAATTGAGCGGCTGATTTCGCCCACGAAATAGCGGTTGCGCCTGTTCATGTAAACGTAGTCAAGGCGTGCGTCCGCTCGCACTCCCTCGTTCTCACTCAACGCGATATCTGACTGGAGTGACTTCTGCGTCATCTCCACCAACCCCCCGGAGATGATCCGCATCGTGGGGCCGGCAGCGAACGCAGATCTTCCGTAGACGTGTTCAGCAACTACCCGCGGGTCACCGTCGCCGGTTGCGCCCCTGCCATAGGACGATCGAAAGAGTTCCCCATACCCGCCACTGGCCATCGCCGTGGAGGACTTCGCGGTGCCCTTGTGCGCGGCTCCCGAAATGATTCCTGCTGTGTGTTGGAGTGGCCACAGCAGACCCTCCCTCGTGGATTCGGGAACACGAACCGCGTCGACACCCGGTGCCCTGGTCATCGTGAGCCCGTATTCGACGGCAAGACGCTGAGCGACAACCTGATCCGGCTCCGTTGGTCCTCCTGAGCAGTAGAAGGAGAACGCGTCGACGGTGCCTGAGGCGAGGATTGACGCGAGGACTATTCGGGAATCAACGCCACCGGTGAGGTGGGCTACTCGGCGGGCTAGCCCGGCGCCGGCAAGGGCTTGCACATTCTCCGAAATGTCCTTCTGAGCATGGTCCAGGGATTCGCTGTACGGGTCTGCATTGGTGAAGATCCAGGTCTTCACGGGGTAATGGAGCACCTCGACACGCTGTGCAGAGATCTCGATATAGGCGAACTGCGGGAGCGGAAAAATGCCCTCGTAACTGGACTCAACCAAACCCCCGCTACCAGTAGCCGCGTGTAGTGCCGCATATTCAAGCGATTTTCTCGGTCTCTTACCAATGTTCCCCAGAAACGTCACGAGCGCGTTGAGATCGGAAGATGCAGCCCAGCCGTCCCGCGTCTTCGTGGGTGAAGACGATCCCGCCCCCGAGAGGATCGGGGAGTATCGTGATGGTCTGGGCCGCTCGATCAGCCACGTACAGCGTGAGGCTGCCCCGAAGGTCTTGACCTAGTTGGGCGAGGGGCACGCTCTCGTACCGAGCCAGGACGGCTGCGGCACCATGGGATCATCGATAAATTGCCCACGGAGGACCCCGACTCCATGCGCATGGACAGTCCTCCCTGCGGCACATTCAACCGATGCCCCACCGATGATATGCACATTGGGAATGACTTCGGTTGAAACCAGCTGCACCGACAGCTTCGCAGAACGGTAGATAACCGGCACAGCACTCAAAGGGCGGACTCAATTCATCAGGTGGTTGAAAGGCCAAACTAGCATCAGGTGACCCTTTCGACTATTAGCAACACGATCAACCGGAAATCTAAGTACGGTCGTCCTGCTGCACGGACACCACAACAATTCGAACCAAGCGTGAGCTCATCGAGCGCGGCAACCCCGTGCGGAGATGAATGAGCTTTCCGAGCACCAGAGGAAGTTGGCCGGTTCACGCTACACCGCGAGCTGCCTTGGTACACACCCACCCCGGGACGAGGCCCGATCAGCCCTGTCATCGCAGTCCCGTCCTCCTCGTGAATCGGGCATTTTCGTCGTTCGTCGACCCCCTTGGGTAATGTTCATGCAGCGAACAAGACCTGGGGGAGAAGCGCATGAGCATAGAACTAGGATTCGAGAACCTGTTTCAGTTGAGGGCGACAGTCCCTCCAACCGGCAAGTCCTACGCGTTCTACCTGTACTTGGACGACGAGGTAATCGAACGCACACCCTATGGGCCGAGCAACACCCACAGGTTTGCGCTACAGCAGCCGGGGCCCTACCGGGTGAAATGGTACATCCGGTCTGCGGCTGGGGACACAACGTCTGGCATCAGCGAGAGAATCCGCTTCACCGGCTTCCCAGATGCACCGCAGGTCGCTGCTCCAGGCAGCTATGGGATTTTCGGTCTGACGCGGGCGGGTGCTTTCGCTGCACACGTTCTCGCGGTCAAAGGCGATGTCAGCTGCTTCATCGATCCCACCGGTCAGCATGTAGGCGAAGTGTTCTTCGATCGCCCGGTCATCCGCATCGACGAAATACCCAGCGACCTCGTCATCGTCGGACATGAAGGGCATCTCGGCGAACTGGCCGACCTCCGGCCATTCTCGTTTTCGGCGGGGTCGGTGGATATCCTGACAAAGGAATTTCACAAGTTCGGAGCCATGGATCTCTACCGGATCGCCCGGTCAGCTCATCTGGAGGGTATGACGACCGGCGCGTATGTCATCGAGCAGTTCATCCAGACCAAGTACAACTGCCGGGTTCCCTTCAAAGCGAGAATAGGCGAAGGAACCCGACTCGGAATCGGCGGCATCGGAACAATCATCCACCCTGCTTCGGTCATTGGTCGAGACTGCGTCATTGCGCAAAACGTCACCCTCGGCATCCGGTCCAATGGGAACGGGTCCCCAGTGATCGGCGACAACGTCTTCATCGGCCCCGGGGCGAAATGCTTTGGCGGGAAGATCGGTAGCAACGTCGTGATCGGGGCAAACGCGGTGGTGCTCATGGAAGTCCCTGATAATTGTGTCGTTGCAGGTGTGCCAGCACGAATCATCAGCAAAGACATCGAAAAATACGCCAGCTACACCCATCGGCCTCCTCGCCTCCCCGTTACGCGCTGAGCGCGGCACCCCCGTTGGCGGGTGTGTTGCCGCTGCCTGTGTAAATGCGTTCCGTGCCGTAGTGCTGAAGGAACGGGTCAAAGGCTCCAGTGCGGGATGCGGTGATGGGCGAGGATCCGGGAGACGGTCCGGACCGGCTCTCCGGCGGCGGGCGGGATTTGCGAGGGACCGGCCAGCAGATGGGTCCGACGCTTGGCGGCGGACCCATCTGCTTTCTGACACTCCGAACTCTTCGATGAAGTGGGCGACAAAGCTGCCCGCCAAAACTCGTCCGGCGATGAGGCCGGGCCAGAATGGCTTGGACAAGGGGTCACAAGGACCGCGGCGGAGGCGGGGAACTGAATAGCTTCACTAGGCCCGGAGGCCCTCCCTGCTATTAAGACCTACATGTCACCAGGTCCTGACTGAGTGAGGCTAGGCCCGGCGCTTCGTCTTGACCAGAGCCACCGCACCTGCGGCGAGCCCGAGGAGCCCTGCCACGAGGCCGATCCACGCCACGGCGGAGGTGGAGCCCGTGTCCGTGCTGGACGCGGTCTGCTCGGCGTCGATCGCCTCGGGGGTCTCCGTGCTCTCCGCGGCCGTGTGCGAGCCTCCGTGGGCATCACCCTCGGCCGCGACGGTGGTCACGAAGGACGGCGCGGGCTTGTCCGGCTCCTCCGCTCCCTCCTCGGCCTCCTGGCTCCACTCCACGACGTCGCCGTCGGTGTAGGACTGCGTGGCCGGAAGCAGCACGGTGGACCCGGCCTCGGGCAGGCGCCCGACCGAGATCGAGAACGTCTGGTACTCCTGCTGCGAGATCTCCGCGCCGGCCTCGGCCGTCCACACGACGGACAGCGGCGCCTCAGTGAGGGTCGCGCCGTCGTCCGTGGTGACGGGCGCCGGCAGGGCGCCGGTGACCACCTCGGCCGTCCAGCCCTCGACCGGCTTGACCCGGACGGAGGTGAACGGCTGCTCGGTGGGGAGCTGCACCTCGAGCTTGTTCGTGGCCGCGCTCTCCGATTCATTGGGGACGCTGAACGTGAGCTGCGAGTACCCGTTCTCCGTGGTGGAGGCGGGGGAGACGGTGACATGGGCGTTGGCGGCGCCGAGGCCGAACGCCATGAATCCGGCGGTGGTCAGGGCGACGGCGCGGGCGCGCCTGGAAGAGGACGTCATGGAAATGCCTTTCGGGAGTGCGCTCCGGGCCGCGATGGCGGCAGATGGCGGAGCAGCGGGGAATCGGGGTCATCGGGGAAGCCCGTCCGGCCCGGTTCCTGGCGGATCCGGTCAGGCGGGCAGCGCGATCACCGGCGGACCCCGCAGGCTCGGCACCGAGGCATGGACGGACAGCGGTGCGACGGGCGGCAGACCGTCCAGCACGGGCCCGCGTCGCGCGGGGGGAAGGGGTGCGGGTACAGGGCGCACGAGCAGGGGCCGGAGCCAGGCGCGCAGCAGGGCCAGGGCCTGCTCGCTGCGGGAGACCGCGACGGCAAGGACCACGGTGGCCAGGGCGTGCAGCAGGACCATGGCGGGGCCGGCGGAGGCACCGCCCATCTGCTCCTGGCTGGCCGGTGAACAGGCGAGCTCGAACGCGGCATGGTGTCCGGGCATCGCCGACGAACTCCGGCAGACGGCGGGGACCGCCGTCATCCCGAACACGGTGTGCAGCAGGACCTGTCCGGCGCCCATCGTCAGGAGTCCGGAGCGGAACGAGAGCGGACCCCGGGTGAGCCGCATCATGGGGACGAGGAGGAGTACGCCGATCAGGAGCAGGACGCCCGGGGCGGGGAGGTGCCCTGCCGCGAGGACATGGGACGCGGAGGAGACGGAGAGGGTCAGCGCCACGAGGGCGACGGACCGGACATAGGACAGGGCTGCAGCCATCCGATGCCTCCTCCGTGTCGTGTCCCGCGCTCGCGGCAGCTTCGCCGGGCCGGCGAGATGCTTCCCTCACAGGGTACCGTCGCGGTCCGGACCGGCGCCGTGCATGTACTTCGCGTGCGGCGCGCTTCCGGATGGGCCGCCGGCAGGATGCGCCGGTTCCCTGTCTCGCGGGTCCCGGCTAGGTCCGTCGGTCCGGCCGGCGGATCGGGTGACGTCCTCCTCGGCTCCGGAAGGAGGCGACGCTGCAGGCTGCGGGCCTGCCGCTCGGTTGCACGGCCGGCCTAGTCCCCGGGATCCGGCTGGCGCGGATCCTGCTCGCCCATGTCCGCGCTGCCCAGGGCCGCGCCCGCAGGGGAGTGGCTGGTCTCGTTGAAGCGGGCCATGAGTTCGGGGTGGTGCAGGTCCAGGGCGGGGCGCTCGGAGCGGATGCGGGGCAGCGAGGTGAAGTTGTGGCGCGGCGGCGGGCACGACGTCGCCCACTCGAGGGAGGCACCGAAGCCCCACGGGTCGTCCACCTCGATCTTCTTGCCGGTCCGCCACGTGATGTAGACGTTCCAGAAGAACGGGATCAGGGAGGCGCCCAGGACGAAGGAGCCGATGGTGGAGAACTGGTT
>NZ_JBZCNH010000011.1:0-70119 GCF_058269215.1 Arthrobacter sp. TJ-238
GAGGCCTCTCCGCCTTCGCCGGGCGTCGGCTCGAAGTGGATGAAAGCGTCGCCCACAACGAACACCTCCTCGGCGACCGCAACCACGCACTCGCACACCTCATGCGGGCGGAGGGAACCCTGCACGTCGGTGCCGACGATGCCGTCGCCGTCTACGCTCGCGCCTGCGCCGTCCTGGTCGACGCGAAGGCACTCGCGGTGATGGGAGCAACCCTCGCCTGCGGCGGAGTCAACCCGGTGTCGGAGGAGCGCGTCGTCCCGCCGGCCGTGGCGCGCGACGTCGTCTCGGTCATGGCGACCTGCGGTGTGTACGACGGCTCAGGCCGCTGGATGCGTGCAATCGGCATCCCCGCGAAGTCCAGCGTCTCCGGAGCGATCGTGCTCTCCGCTCCCGGGCGGCTCGGTGCCGCGGTCATGAGCCCGCCTCTCGACGAGCAGGGGACGAGCGTGCGCGGGCGAGTGGCCTCCGACCTTCTGAGCGTCGAGCTCGATCTGCACGCCTTCGGCTCGGCGACGGGCGGTGACCGCGAGGGGCGCGCGTCCCGAACCGAGCAGTGACCTCGTCGAGCATCGCCAGGTCGACCCTGGTGGTCACCGACTTGCCTCGACCATCGGAAGTGCGCACTGTCCGGTCTTCCCACTGAAGACCTCGACCTGACATCACAGCGGACGGCATTCGTCGAGCATATTGATCCATCTGGTGGTGGCCGCATCATGTCCGGTGACCGGTCCTTCGACGCTCATCCTTTAGCTGGAGTCGTGGTGCGCGCCAGCACTAAGGCGAGCAGTGGGCGTTTGACCCGGACGGTGAAGATGTACGGAAAGGTGCCATCTACGTACACCGAGGGGTGCTCCCGGCTGCCAACCAGTCGTTCAATCAAAGGATCCGTTGATGAGGCTGACCGCTGCACAACCATGGTTGGTTTCGAGTGAGTCAGCGCTCACTTTTCCCAGAGCACGTGCCAGTCTTTATGCCTCCGCGGCCAGCAAGGCCGTAGTAGGGCGCCGGTGGTGTCTGCTGGTCAGGTTGGGCTACCCGTCGAAGTGGGTGCGGAGGGCTTCCTGTCCGATGGATGTGACGACTTTCGCGGCGACGGCGTTGAGTTTCGCGATCCGCACCGCCGTGCGCAACGACTTCGATACTTCCCGTGCCAGCGCTTCGGCTTCGGCGACATCCTGGGCTGTGAAGTAGTTCGCCGTGGGTGCATACAGATTCAGGCCCGCGCTTGCGTCTGCATCGAGCGGGATGGGGATTCCCAGTGCGGAGCGCAGCCCGTGACCTGCGATCGCGTGGGAGTACTCACCGAACCTGGTCTCGGTGCGGAAATCGGTGACCGTGTAGGTCTTGTTCTCCCGGGCGGCACGCAGGCAGGGCCCGTCATTGAAGGCGTATTGGTCCTCGTCCATGTTCTTCGCGTGGTCGCTGCTGCTGGCCACAGTCGCCTTCGAGCGTGGCCGCAGTAGTGTCACCGCGCCGAGAACCTCGGTGCCCCGAGACGAGAACCTGCTGGCGGCGAGTTTCGCCGGGTTCGTCAGGAACTCCTCGACATCACTGCTCTCGAGGACCATGTCCTGCAGCATCCCCGCCATTGGCACTCCACCAACTACTTCACCAGCTGCTCTATCAACCGCTGAGTTCTTCACTATGTGGTGATCAGGCTTGTTTCCGAGACAGGAGGAGGCCTGTGATCCCGGGGGAGGGGTCACGCCAAACGCATCCCGTTGCTCGCCGGATGGTTGGCGGTTGTCAGTATGGTTACGATTCTCTGTTCCACTCTGTTTTCGGTTGGCTGCTCGGTGCTACGCATCTATGGTCGAAGGACGTGCTTTCCCGTGGCGTGGACCCGCGCCGCGCTCCCTCCGCTTTGGAAAGGCATCGATGACTCCCTTCAAAACGGCTCTCCCTGCTACTCGTCGTACCCGATGGACTGCGATGTCTGGCCTTCTTCTGGTCTTGGTAGGAACGGGATGTTCGAGCCCGGCGGAGGAGGATAGGGACGCGATCGCCGTAGGCGAGGACGGGTCGGTGGGGTCTGTGGAACTCCTGAGTGTCCTGCTGGTGTCCGCGGATGAGGGCGAGCCTGCGCGCTTGCTGGGCACCCTGGAGAACGAGACGGATCAGCCTCTCGAGGTCACGTTCAGCGACGATGATGACAGCGTCACCATCGCCATCGCTGGCAATGGGCAGTACCCGTT
Source organism: Arthrobacter sp. TJ-238 (assembly GCF_058269215.1). Classification (NCBI taxonomy): domain Bacteria; kingdom Bacillati; phylum Actinomycetota; class Actinomycetes; order Micrococcales; family Micrococcaceae; genus Arthrobacter; species Arthrobacter sp. TJ-238. The sequence goes on from NZ_JBZCNH010000011.1 coordinate 2,196, forward strand.
CGACACCAACGAGGCGATCTTCGAGACAGCAGGGGATGCGCCGGGGGCTAATACGACCATCACCGTCGAGGCCGACGGCGAAACAACGGAGCTGGCCGTTCCGGTCGTCGACGGGACCCTTGAGCGGTACCGGCCCTACCTACCCGAGTGACGCTTTCCCTGAGGGCGCACGTACTTGTCTGTCCCAGTGTTTCAATGCCCTTCGTCCAGGCGATGACCGGCATGTGATGACGTACGACCGCAGGACAAGGACAGGGAGGTCGATCTGAGGTGAGTCGCATCGATGGGCAGTCTGTTCGGGAGTCCCTCCGAGCCCAGCTATGGCCGATCCCGTTGGCCGCTGTCCTCATCGCACTCGTCGTGGGTCAGGTTCTTCCGTTCCTGGATGAGCGCCTCGACGACAGCATGCCTGCGGTGGTCTCGGGTGTTCTTTTCGGTGGGGGGCCCGAGGCAGCACGATCATTGCTGGAAACGATCGCGAGTTCGACCATCACCGTGACGTCGCTGACGTTCTCCCTGACGGTCGTGACCCTCCAGCTGGCCAGCAGTCAGTTCTCCCCGCGCCTGCTGCGCACCTTCACCCGGGATCGGTTCGTTCACAACACCCTCGCATTGTTCCTCGCGACGTTCGTCTTCGCTCTGACCGTGCTGAGAAGCATCCGGGTGGAGAGTAGCGCCGGTGCTAGCTTCGTCCCGGAGGTCGCTGTCACGACCGCGTTCATGCTGACCATCGCGAGCGTCGTGGGCCTCGTCCTGTTCCTGGCACACCTGGCGCGGCAGATCCGCGTGGAAACCATGCTGCGCGATGTGCACCGCGAGGCAGAGCACACGCTGAAGCGGATCTACCCCGACCAAGAATTCAAGGAGAACCAGGAACAACTCTCCCGCACCGGAGGCCTACCGCTACTGGCCCCGCGCTCGGGTTTCCTTACTCGGGTCGACGAGGTAGCACTCATAGCTAGTGCTACCCGACGGGCGGTGTTCGTCAGCGTCGACGTCGCCCCTGGAACCTCCCTGGTCGAGGGCATCCCGGTTGCCCGAATGTGGAGCACGAATGGGGCGCCACTCGATGACGGACGAGGCGAAGAGGTAGCGCAGGAGGTGCGTGCGGCGTTCCGGACCGGTTTTGAGCGTACCGCGACGCAGGACCCGTCCTTCGGCCTGCAGCAGCTTCTCGATGTCACTGATAAGGCGTTGTCTCCGGGGGTGAATGACCCCACCACAGCCGTCCACGCCCTGAGCCATATCTCCGCGATCCTTTGCTCTCTCACCGACCGGTCAACGGGACCAAGAACGCTCACCGACGGTGAAGGGGTCGCAAGAGTGCAGCTGACGCTTCCGACCTTCACTGGGCTCCTAGAACTGGTCATGGATCAACTCATCACCTATGCGTTCACCGACCCGCGAACAGCCGCCCGGACCATCGACATGCTCTCGGAAATCACCCTCAGCACAACCCATGCCGGCTCTTTGGCCCGCCTCGCTAGCCCACTTCACGCGCAGATCCAACGAGTGCATACGGCTGTGAGTGGTTCGCCCTTCGACGCGGTGATTCAACAGAATCTGACGGAGAAGCTCGCCGGTATCAAGCCGTGATGAAGAGTCAATTGCCCTGACCGTCACGGTCGCCAATGCCGCTATCAGTAGGTCATTCCGTTGCCAGTAGGTCATTCCGTTGCCCTGCAGTTACCGGTGTTCTGGGATCGAGGGTGGATCGGGGGCATCTGGTGAAGGGGACGGGTCGGCCCCGCGCAGGAAGAAGGCCCCGAGGGACCCAGCGAGAGTGGCGAAGACCGCAACGGAGTAGACCGCGAGGACCACCTGCACGATGCGGGCGAAGGGCGTTGTCGGGGTGAGACCGCTGCCGGTGATCGTTGCCATCGCCGATTCGAAAAGGGCATCCGCGTAGGAAGGGTGGGTGCCTGTCGCATACAGCAGCTGACTCGAAGCGAGGATGACGACTGCGGTTGTGGCGGCCAGCCACCCGATACGGCTGGACAGAAGCCGCCCAGCCGATCTCGAGCCGCGCACACCCGCAGAGATGATGCCCCCGAAGCGCGAGAAACGGGCCAAGCGGACGAGGCGAAGGGCCTGCAGGGCCCGGAAGAAACGCAGGAACGGCACCAGGAGGAACACGACCTGCCACCAGTTCTTTTTCCAGAACGCTCCGCTGAAGCCCGCGATGTAGGCGCGGAGCAGGAATTCGGCGACAAACACCGCCCAGAACAGCCAACCCACCACGGTGAAGAACACAATCATCCCGGCGCTGGTGGCCAGGATCTGCCCGAGCACCACGAACAGGAAGATGACGCCCAGAATACCCATGGGCTTGTCCAGGCGGGCCGCTACGGCCTCCGCGCGGAGCAGGCCCGCGTCACGCCCCGCCACCGATTCGTTCACGGGCTCCATCAAACCTCGTCCATCAGCACTCACGCCTTACCCATCTGTTCACCCATCTGTGTCGGCGTACCCCGCGACACCGCTCAATGCGGAACCGCTACCCAGCGACGTAGCCGGGATGACACTGACATTCCCGTTCGTCTCCAGTACGACTGCTGCAACTGAGGACAGATCCCCGGTGCCGGTACTGCGCACGGCTTGCAGGACCTCGGACTCGGTGAGCCGGTTGCGGCGGAGCTCGTCATGCTGCAACACTCCGTTGACGACGAGGGCGGTGGGCTTCGCCGTGACCGTGTTCCGTGCGCGGGGCCAGCGTGCGGAAACCCAGGCGACGATCAACTGCAGGCCCGCCAGAAGGAGCAGGGCCGTGAGTCCCTCGGCGTACGCGACGTCGGAGCTGAGCAGGATCGTCGCCAAGGTCGATCCCAGCGCGACGGTGATGATGAAGTCGAAAGCGTTGAGTTGGCTCAGCGTCCGCTTGCCGGAAACCCGCAGAACCCCGATCAGCGTGACATACGACACCGCCCCCACGATGAGGACCCGGACAATGTCCGCCCAGGAGTCAAACCACATTGCTGACATCTTCACGTCCGAACAGGATGACGTTCCGAGGACCAGAACCAGGATTAGGACCAGGACCTGGACGACACCTGAGGAGCTTGGTACTGGCGATGATCATCGTGTCCTCCTTCAACCCGGTTCCGGTGCAGCTTCCGGATGCTGCTTTCGACAGTACGCTGCAACGATGCGAGCGGTTCGACAGGGCGACGATCGTCCCGCACTGTCAGCCCGTCATCATCATTACCAGCGCCACGAGGCAACCGGCAGCCATCATCGCGGCCATGGGAATGTCGACAACTACCGAATGAAGCGTCACCCTGGCGCCGCCACGTCCTTGCAGTCCCACTCGGCGAGAATGCTTTCCTCCTGGATGTCGATACGTTTCTCCGGGGTCGGAAGGACGGAACCCGGTGACCGGCGACTGGGGTGAGTCGGAGATGCCGGAAGAAGTACACCGGGCGCTTCGACGAGCGATCAGACTGGAATGGGTCACGATCGGTGTACTGGTCGTGACAGTGAGCATCATCTTCCTCGTGTTGGGGAACTCGCAGGCGATGAAGACGGCGTGGATCGAGGACATGTTGTCCTTCATTCCTCCGATCGCGTTCCTGATCGGGATCAGGGTCGCCAGCCGGCCGGCTTCCACTGACCGGCCGTTCGGACACCACCGTGCAATCGGGGTGTCGCACCTGGTCGCCGCGACGGCCCTTGCCGGTATGGGCAGCTACCTCATCATCGACTCGGCGATCAAGCTCATCACCGCTGAGCACCCCACCATCGGAGGCATCACGGTCTTCGGGCACACCTTCTGGCTGGGCTGGCTGATGATCGCAGCCATGGCGCTCACCTCCATCCCTCCCGTCATCCTCGGGCGCATGAAACTCAAACTCGCCGAACCACTGCACAACAAGGTCCTCTTCGCCGACGCCGACATGAACAAGGCGGACTGGATGACCGGAGTCGCCGTCATCGTAGGAGTCACCGGCATCGGGTTCGGGCTGTCGTGGGCTGACGCTGCCGCAGCGCTGATCGTCGCGTTCTCGATCGTGCGCGACGGATTCGTGAACGTCCGCGCGGCAGTCAAAGGGCTCCTGGACGCCAGGGCCACCACCTACGATGACGCCGGGCCACATCCCCTGCTGGGCAAGGTCGAGGACTACCTGAACGGACTGACATGGGCGCAGGACGTCGGCGCCCGGGTGCGGGACGAAGGGCAGGTATTCCACATCGAGGCATTCATCGTCCCGACACGGGACCGGCCCGTCAGCATCGACGAGCTCGAGGAGGTTCACGCCGGTTTGAAGCGCCTGGACTGGAAGGTCAACGACGTCGTGGTCGTCCCCGTGCTCACCATCCCGGACATGACACGTCAGATGAGCACGAGGCCTTCTTAGAGGACCAGCCGTTGCTTGCCCGCCACAGGTGTGTTTGCTGACATCGGTTCAATCTGTCCCACAAGCCGATGCAACACCGTTTAGCGAGGTAGCAGATTCTCCCCGCTATGGAAGGAAGAGGATGGCGCTGAACTGACAGGGCCACAATCTTCGCTGCTACAGAGGCCGGCAAAGGACATTTGCCCGACCAGATCACCCTTGCCCAGCGCATCGCTGTTGATAGGTCGACGATGGCTGATATGCCTCGAGGTCCATTCAGCCCGTGGGCACCGTGCTCCCGGAAATCGCCGGCGAGTAGCTGTGCCGGGCTTCTTGAAATCATCTCTCAGAAGTGTCGGGTCGGCCACGTTGCGAACGCGGCATGCTCCCTGCAAGGAACAACGGGAGGTCAAGGCGGAGTGCGGATTGCTCTGATCCTGGATTGCCTGGGCCAGATGGATTCACGGTCGGCTGCCCAAGGTGTCACGCGCAGCAGCCCTGAGCATAATGGGAGGGTCCAAAAGACCTCCGTTAGGGCGCGCACGCAGCCATCCGCGAGACCAGCGAACACGCTGATGAGGATGATTCGATGGAAGAAGAAGCATCTCGTCGAGTCGATGAGATCTGTAAGTTCGTCCTGTCCGCGCCCGTTGCAGGCGTCCGTATCATCGGGGTAGACGGTCCATCCGGTGCAGGGAAATCCACCTTCGCGCTGCCGCTGGCTTCAAGGCTAGGTGCGCCGCTCATTCAGATTGATGACTTCGTATCGTGGAACAATTTCTCCGGCTGGTGGGATCGATTCGAGGATCAGGTGCTGAACCCCTTACTGAGCGGACAAGACGCCACCTACCAACAGCGCGATTGGGCTGGCGATGAGTTCGGAGACGGCTTGGCCGGATGGCGAACTGTTCAGTGGTCACCCGTGGTGGTTATCGAAGGTGTGACCTGTTCCAGGGCAGAAGCTTCGAACCACCTCGCCTGCCGCGTCTGGATGGAGACTCCCGCGGTCGAGCGACTGCGCAGGGGCTTGGAACGCGACGGAGATACTCACCGTGATCTTTGGCATCGCTGGATGATCGAGGAAGACGCTTTCTTCGAACGAGACAACACCCGCAAGCGAGCAGATTTCGTAATTCCTGGCGTCGCCTGACACGAAGAGCACTTCGACGTCGCGTGTGCGATGACGGAATGAGCCCTGTCCGAGAGTGGGTTCGCTGAGAGACCCCTCGACAGGCGCGACTTCCCTCCAGTGCGTATCGAATACCTACAGGTCTTCAAGACAGTGTCATGGCGCAAGGCGCAGTGGGCAGTGAAGATCTCCATGATCGGTGGCTTGATTCCAGGAGAGTCGCAACGGGAAGGCTCGCAGGAATCTTCTGTGTCGTAGGGGCATCCGGGACCGTTGAGAAGTGTGGTGCGGGCAGTTCCTCAGGGACGCCTGGCGGGGGCGATGACCTGGATCACCGCCGAGTCGTCCGCTGCGGCGAGTCCCTGCGCCTGTCCCAGCAGATAGAGCTGTTCCGCAGCCGAGGCCACGGGAGAAGCGAGGCCCGCGGCACGGGTGGCCTTGCCGACGATGCCCATGTCCTTGACGAAGATGTCGAGGCGGCTGAGCACCTCCGCCCCCTCCTCCGAGTAGGCCTCGAGCATCCGCGGGCCGCGGTTGGAGAGCATGAAGGAGCCGGCCGCCCCGGCCTCGAGGGCGGCGAGGGTCTTGGCGGGATCGAGTCCGAGCGCGTCGGCGAGGGCCATCGCCTCGGCCGCGGCTGCAATGTGCACGCCGCACAGCAGCTGATTGACGGTCTTGAGTGCCTGGCCGTCCCCGGGGTTGTCCCCGACCACGGTCATGGTGGACGCCAGGAGGTCCAGGACGGGGCGGGCTCCCTCGAGCGCGGCGGGGGCGGCTCCCACCACGATCAGGAGGTCACCCTCGCCGGCGCGCTTCGGCCCTCCGGAGAGCGGTGCGTCGACCAGGGCGACGCCGTGGTCCGCGAGGCGCGCTACGGTGGCCGGGATCGCGTCGGTCCCGACGGTGCTGGTGAGGATGACGACGGCGCCCTCCCTCAGCACGGGAGCCACCCCCTGGTCACCGAACAGGACGTCGTCGAGCTGTTCGCCGTTGCGGACCGCGAGCAGCAGGGCATCCGTGCCCGTCGCAGCCTCCTGCGCGGAGGCGAAGGTGCGGATACCGGCGTCGCGCGCCAGAGCGAGCCGCGGCTCTGCGATATCGAAGCCGTGGACCGTGAGGCCCGTGGCGAGGCGGGTGGCCATCGGCAGGCCCATGGCGCCGAGGCCGAGCACTGTGACGGAGTAGCTTTCGGTCATGGGGATCGCATCCAATGCTGGGGTAGGAGCTGTCGGGAGGGGTCAGAAGGTGGAGCTGAGTTTCCTCGTGACCTCGGCGAGGGATGAATCGTTTCCGACGTTGCCGGCGAAGACGACGAACGGGATGCCTTTCGCGGGTCCGTCGACCGGCTCCCACAGGCTGACGATGCCCGGGAGCATCGGTCCGCGGACCATGGCGTGCCTGATCTGCAGCCCGTGGGCGGCGACGTCCGAGGAGGTGATCCCTCCCTTGGCGATCACGAAGCGGGGCGGGGACACTGCCAGCGTGCGGTTCACGACGGCGACGACGGCGGCCGAGACGGTCCGGGCGATCCCGAGACTGGCGGCGGCATCGCTGGTCCGGACCAGCAGACGGCTCGTCTGCAGGATGACGTCGCCCTGTGTGAGCCGGGTGACGACCTCCTCGACGACCGCGTCGAGGTGGTCGGCCGAACGCTCGCCCAGGAGTTGCTCGACGTCGATCTCGATGATGTGCGCCCGCCGGTGCTGCTCGGTGAGGATGCCGAGCTGCCGGGTCGTGACCCCGACATGCGAACCGACCACGATCAGCCCGCCCGCCGCCGCCGGCTCGTTGCCGGCATAGGCCTCGTGGCCGCTGAGCTCCGCCCGGATGTCCTGGCCGATCCTGGCCCGCATGAAGGGCGGTCCGACGCGGTACAGGAGCCTCTTGCCGCGGCGTTCCGCTTCCTCCAGGCCGAGGGCCAGGGCACGCAGGTCGTTCTCGGTCACGACGTCGGCGACGATCGGTGTCGCCCCGGTTGCATCGGCGACGGCATCCGCGATGGCACGGGCCGATGCCGTAGCGCCGCCACCGATGCTTCCTGCACGGATGATGCCGAGGTCCAGGACGATCACGGATGCCGCCGGCACACGTCCGCCGGTCTTCTCCTCCACGTACTGCGCGAGGGAGGCGTTCCGGTACCCGAAGGTGGCATCCCGGGCGAACTCCGTATCCGACACGGGAACGAGCTGGTCCTCGCCGAGGTCCGGGGCCCGCACGTAGTGCACGCCGCCGATCGTGACACGTCCGGCGTCGGGGAAGGCCGGTACGATCACGACGCCGTCGGTGGGTTCCCCCGTGGCATCGAGGACGGTCGCGGCGATGGTGTCCGGTTCGAGGGGATAGTGCCCGCGGAGGGTGGAGTCGCCGCGGCTCACGAAGCCGAGTCGCAGGGCAGTGGATTCTGCTGCCGCTGCGGCGAGTGCGTTCCGGACGATCTCCTCGTTCCGGGCCGCCGCCTCCGGTGCGTCGAGGCTGCGGGTGTTCGTGAGCACGTAGACCGCCGGTTTCCCCTGACGGAAGGCCCAGGAGAAGTCCTCGATCTCCCACCGGGTCAGGACGGGGAGGTCCGCGACGGACTGCGTCCCGGTCGGGTCGTCGTCGAGGACGACGAAGATCCGCGGCCGGCCCCCGGAGGGCCGGACGGCCGCTGCCACCTCCAGCGCGGAGATGGATACTTCTGACGGGTAGTCGGACAACAGGTTCGTTTCAGTGGGCATGCAGCGCTCCGTCGTGCCGTGGGTGGACGCCTGGGGGGGGGGGGCAGGGTGCCCACCGGCGGCGGTACGGAGGGATGCGTACCGCCGCCGGTGGTCGTTCCCGTCAGTGGCCGGGTGCTGCCGCCGCTGTCTTCTCCTCGGCCGCCAGCAGGTCATCCGAGCGGGACCGCATGTTCTTGGTGAGGATGAACATCACCGCGGCGAGGAAGGCGAAGACGCCCACCGAGATGGTGCCGTAGAGCCCTGTCTCCGTCGTGAAGCGTTCGTCGATCGCGGTGCGCATGATCGGGGCCACGAACCCGCCGAGGTTGCCCAGCGAGTTGATCAGCCCGATGCCCGCTGCCGCTGCCGTGCCGGTGAGGAACGCCGTCGGGTAGGACCACGTGATGGGACCGCAGGCCAGGAAGCTGGAGACCGAGATCACGAGGAAGGCGATCGCCAGGACGGGCATCCCGTTCTCACCGGCGAACGCTGCACCAATGGTCGCCAGGCCGGTGGAGACGTAGAACATGGTCCCCCATGTGCGCCGACGCCGGATGGTGTTCGCGTTCTTGCCCACGAAGTAGCAGACGAACAGGCCGACGAACCACGGGATGGCCGAGATGAGGCCGATCTGCCAGAACTCCGCGTCCGGGCTGATGATGCGCCGGACCTGCTGCGGCAGGTAGAACGTGGTGCCGTAGACGGCCACCTGGAGGCAGAAGTAGATGACGGTGAAGTACCAGACCTTCCAGTTGCCCATGGCCCGCAGGATGCCGGAGGGCCCGTCCGTGCTGCGGACCTCGTCCTCCGCCTCCATGACCCTGAGCAGCGCCCGTTTCTCGTCCTTGTCCAGCCACTTCGCCTTCTGCGGACTGTCGATGAGGAAGAAGATGGCCGCGATGCCGGCGACGACCGCCATCATGCCCTCGGTGAAGAACATCACCTGCCAGCCGCGCCAGGGGGTGTAGGTGTCACCGAACGAGATCAGCGCGCCGGAGATCGGATTGCCGAGCATCTGCGAGAAGGGCTGCGCGAGGTAGAACAGGGCGAACATCTGGACGCGGACCTTGTTGGGGAACCACTCGGAGAGGAACATGATGACGCCGGGGAAGAGCCCGGCCTCTGTCACTCCGAGCAGGAACCGCAGGACGATGAACATGGTGTCGCCGGTGGTGAAGGCGAAGGCCGAGGCGACGATTCCCCAGGTGATGGCGATGCGGGCGAGCCACCACCTGGCACCGAACTTCTTGAGCAGCAGGTTGGACGGGATCTCGAAGATCGCGTAGCCGATGAAGAAGATGCCGGCACCGAGGGCGAAAGCGCCGGCGCTGATGCCGCGGTCCATCTCGAGGGCCGCTTCGGCGTATCCCACATTCGTGCGGTCCAGGAACGCGACGAAGTACAGGATGATGAGCATCGGCATGAGGTGCCGTGCGGCTTTCTTGACGGCGGAGGCAAGCGCGGGGCTGTCCAGGTCGTCTTTGACCGCGTCCGTAGCGGACATGGGACTCTCCTTAGTGCGGTTGGTGTGGTGGTGTGCGGCTCAGCCCAGGAGTGACGGGAAGATGAGCCAGGCCCCGATACCGACGAGGATGATGCCGACGGCGAGGAACAGGATGCGGGATTTCGACCAGTCGCCCATCAGTGCATGTAGAGGCCGCCGTCGACGTTCAGGGTCTGGCCCGTCACGAATCCGGCGTCCTCGCTGATGAGGTAGGCGATGGCTGCTGCGATGTCCCGGGGGGTGCCGATGCGCGGGAGGACGCCGTCGGCCGCCATGGCGGACTTCCGTTCCTCCGTGAGCGTGCCACCCATGATGTCCGTGTCGATGGGACCGGGCGAGATGGCGTTGACGGTGATGCCCGCCCCGCCCAGCTCGCGTGCCACGGAGCGCGTGAAGCCGATGACGCCGGCCTTCGCGGCGGAGTAGACGGTCTTGGAGAACGTCCCGCCGCCGCGCTGCGCGGACACCGAGGACAGGTTGACCACCCGGCCCACGCCGTGCCCGACCATGGACTCGACGGCCCGCCGGGTGGCGTAGTGGACACCGTTCATGTTGATGCCCATGACGCGGTCCCACTCCTCGGCGGTGACCTCGAGATAGGGCACGGGGCTGGAGACGCCGGCGAGGTTCACCAGGGCGACGACCTGCGGGAGTTCGGCCTCGAGGCTGTCGAAGGCTGCCCGCACCTCCGATTCGTTCGCCACGTTCGCTCCGGCCCCGGCTGCCGTGACGCCGTGCTCGTCGGCGATCTCACGGGCGACAGCCTTCGCGGCCTCCTCGTCGAGGTCGATGATGCCGATGTTCCAGCCGAGCCCGGCGAGATAGTGCGCCGACGCGCGACCGATGCCGCGCGGCGAGGCGGCGCCGGTGAGGATGACCGACCTGGAGTCGGGGAATGCTGATGCCACGAGGGGTTCTCCTTGCGATCAGTGGATGGGTGCAGGACCGAGTTCGTCCATGAGGTTCTTGATGGCCACGTATGCCTTGTTGCGGTACGCGATCAGTTCCGCGGTGCGCTCCGCCGGGACGTCCAGGTAGCCGGCGCCGGTCTTGGTGCCGAACTTGCCGGCGTCGACGAGCTCCTTCAGGGAATCCGGTGTCGCGAAGCGCTCGGGCCAGCGCGTCTGGAGCGACGCATAGCAGAACGAGTACACATCGAGTCCGGCCATGTCCGCGATGGCGAAAGGGCCGAAGACGGGGAGCCGGAAGCCGAAGGTCGTGCGGACGATCGTGTCGATGTCGTCGGCGGTCGCAATGCCCTCCTCGACGATCTGCGTGGCCTCGTGGAACAGCGCGTACTGGAGCCTGTTCAGCACGAAGCCGGTGGCGTCCTTCACCCGCGCCGTCTCCTTGCCGGTGGACGCGACGATCTCCTCGACCACGGGGATGACGCCGTCGTCCGTGTCCGGGTGCGGGATGAGTTCGACGCCGGGGATGAAGGGTGCGGGGTTCGAGAAGTGGACGCCCAGGAAGCGCTCCGGATGCTTCACGGCCTCAGCAAGGGTCGCGATCAGGATGGTGGAGGTGTTCGAGCCGATGATGGCGTCGGGCCTGGCCGCCGCGGAGATCCGCCGCAGTGTCTCGTGCTTGATCTCGATGCGCTCCGGCACGGCCTCCTCGATGAACTCGGCGTCGGACACCGCGTCCTCGATCGACTCGGCGGCCGAGACGTTCGCCTCGATGCGTTCGCGTGCATCCGCCGGGAAGAGGCCGTCGGCGGTGAACTGCTCCGCCTCGGTCAACAGGCGCTCGAGGTTCGACGCCGCGATCTCGGCGCTCACGTCCGCGATGCGTACGGTGTGCCCGGCCAGGGCGAGGACCTGGGCGATGCCGCCGCCCATGTAGCCCGATCCGACGACGGCGATTCTCTTCGGGGTCATGCGTCCTTCTTCCCAGGCAGGAGTGAGCGGATGTAGGTCTGGTTGGTGGCGCAGTTGCCGAGGCTGTCCCCGCCGTAGTGCTCGCACAGGAAGATGCCGTCGAAACCGAGCTCGAGGGCGTCGCGGATGACCTGGCGGTAGTTGATCAGCCCGGCCTCCATCGAGCTGGGGACGCTCGTCGCCCACGAGCCGTCGGCGGCCTCGTCCCGCGTGTAGTTCTTCACGTGCCAGTAGTTGGCGTACGGGAGGAGCTTCGTGTGGAGTTCGCGCCAGTCCTCCACGGGGCGGTGCAGGCGGATGAGGTTGGCGATGTCCGGATTGATCCCCACGTTGTCGAGGCCTATCTCCTCGACGAGCCGCACGGCGCTGTCACCGGTGCCGAGGTACGTGTCCTCGTACAGTTCGAGTGACATCTTCAGTCCGACGTCTGCGGCATGCCTGCCGAGTTCACGAAGGCGCGTGACCGCAGCCTGCCATACCTCCGGATCGTCCGGGTCCTTCGGTCCCTGCGCCGTCCAGAACCAGAGCGCCCGCCGCTGCGCCTCGCTGAAGGGCTGGTGGAGTCCGGTGGAGAAGACCTCCATGCCCCACTCGGCCGCCGCATCGATCGTGCGGTGTGCGTAGGCGAGGTTGCGCTCCTCGTGACCCGGCATGATCACGCTCTGCCGCTGCAGGTGGACCGACGGGATCCGGACGCCGTGCGAGGCGGCGATGGACAGGAATTCGTCCCGCCGGGACGGTTCGAGATCGGCGGGCCGGACATGGCTGTCGGCGAGCTCGGCCAGCGAGAAACCGACGTGTTCCACCTGGCTGAACATGTCGTCCCACGCCTCGGGGGCGGCGTCGTGGAGTGCCACGCCGTCCCTGCTCACCGTGGAAATGCCGTGCAGGCAGGTGGCGATCGGCCAGTCCTGCGCCGAGAACGCGGGTTGCAGAGACATCTCGTTGCTCCATTGCAATCGGGGGATTCGGAAGAGGAAAGATCCTATAGGAAATATAAACGGCCACTCCTACCTCTGCAAGGCTTTTCCGCGAGCCGGTTCTCAGGTGTCGGGGGAGTCCTCCAGCGAGCGGGCGCGGACGCCCTCGATGTGGGCACGCAGTGCCCGGACGGGCGAGTCGGGGTCGCCGCCGGCGAAGGCCTCCAGGATCGCGGCGTGCTCGGCGGCCGCCTCGGACACATCGCTCGTTCCCCTGATGACGGCCTGGCGCATCCTGTGCGTCAAGGCACCCAGATTGGCGTACATGTCCTGGACGTAGCGGTTGCCCGCGGCATCGAGGATGACCAGATGGAAGGCGTTGTCGGCGTCGAAATAATCGTGGATGGTCCGGATCGGGACCTCACCGTCCCGCATCGCGGCGGTGACCCGCTCTCCCATCTCGTGGTGGTGCTCGTGTGCCTGCCGGAGGGCGGGAAGGAAGGAGGCCGCGCGAGGCGCCGCGAGCCGGGCAGCCTCGACCTCCAGCATGATGCGGGCCTCGAACAGCTCGTCGAGCTGCTCGGGGCCGAGGGGAGGTGCGACCCGGTAGCCCTTGAGCGCCTCCCGGGTCACGAGCCCGGTGCGCTCGAGCTGGACCATGGCTTCACGGACGGGTGTCGGAGAGACCTTGAGCTGTTTGGCGACGGTGTCGATCGACAGTCTCGCCCCCGGTTCCATCTCGCTCGACAGGAGGATGTCCAGGATCCGGTCGTACACACGGTCCCGCAGGCCGCGCCGGTCGATCTCCGGAACCGGTCGGTCAGAATGCGCTGCTGTCATCACCGGATCCAATCTCCCACGCCTCGTCCAGGATGTCCCGGAACGCGGCCGGATCGTGCGCGAACCGGCCGAGGAACATGCCGTCGACATCGGGGGCTATGCGCGTCAGCAGGCCGGGGCCGGCACTACCCCCGTAGATCACCCGTGGCTCCTGCACCAGCGGGTCATCCGCCAGGTGTGCGCGGAGTGCACTGGTGACGGCACGGATGTGGGTGTCGGGTGCAGGATTTGAGCGACCGATCGCCCAGACGGGTTCGTAGGCCACGATCACAGCCCCGCCGATCCCTTCGCGGCGGGCGGCCGCGAGGCACGCCTCGAGCTGCCGCAGGCATGCGTGGGCCGCCGAACGGTGCTCGCCGTGTTCCTCCTCGCCGATGCAGAGGACCGGCACGAGGCCGTGGCGGAGGCTCGCGAGCACCTTCAGCGCGGCGGTGGAGTCCGTCTCACCGAACATGGACCGCCGCTCCGCGTGGCCGATCTCCACCAGCCGGACGCCGATCTCCGCCAGTTCCGCCGCCGACACCTCGCCGGTATAGGCGCCCGCGTCCTCCCAGTGCACGTCCTGCGCGCCCACGAGCAGCCCCCCGGGAGCGGCGAGATCCCGCACCGCGCAGATGGACGGGAACGTCGGGATGACGAAGGGCTGCACCACGTTCTGCTGCACCGCCGGGTGGGTCGAGGCGATCTCGGCCACCCGGCGCGTCCACTCGAGCTGGCGCCGATGGCCGAAGTACATCTTGAGACTCGAACCGATGGTGAACCTCGGCATGGATGCGCTACACGCCCTCGTACGCGCAGATGTCGTCCACCTTGGCCTGGGAGGCGCTCGAGGTGTCGAACGTGTAGGTCAGCCACTCCCGGACGAGCCGGCGGGCGAGTTCGACGCCGATGACGCGCTGCCCCATGCAGAGCACCTGGCAGTCGTTGGACAGGACGGACCGCTCCACGGACAGGGGATCGTGGGCCGTGGCGGCGCGGATGCCCTGCACCTTGTTCGCGGCGATGGCGACGCCGAGGCCGGTTCCGCAGATGAGGAGCGCACGGTCCGCCTCTCCCCGTGCGACGCGTTCGGCAGCCTCGATCGCGATCTTCGGATAGGACGTGTGTCCGTCCTCGCCCACGCCGACGTCGACGACCGACTCGACGAGGTCGTTCTGTTCGAGATCCCGCTTGAGGATCTCCTTGTACTGGTATCCCGCGTCGTCGCAGCCGACGATGAGCCTGAGGGCCATGTTCTCTCTCCTAGTGATCGTCCGGGCGGGCGCCCGGTGCGTTACGCATGACGTTCGAGATGGTGGTGCAGATCAGCGCGAAGGACACCGCGCCGGGGTCGGGCGTGCCGACGGACTTCTCACCATGGGACCGCGCGCGCCCCAGGGTCGCCCGCATCGACGCCGTGGCCGCCGCTGCTGCCGTGGCCGCGGCAGCAGCTCCCGACCACGCCTGGGCGAGCCCGGACCCGTCGCCCACCCGTGCCGAGAGTTCGTCGGAGAAGGGTACGACGGCGTCGACCATGGTCTTGTCGCCGACCTTCGCTTTTCCGAAGGCCATCACGGCGTCCCTGGCCGCGGATACTCCGCGTGCAAGGTCCTTCGGAGTGGGCCGGCCGTCATCGCCGACCACGGAGCCGAGCGCCTTGAGCATCGTGGACCAGATGGCCCCCGAGGTGCCACCGGCGCGGTCGCTCCACGCGTTGGCTGCATGCCGCAGGGCCGTCTCGGCGCCGGCGCCCTGCTCGACGGCGGCGCGGGCCGCGTCCCGGCCGGCGTGGGCGCCCCGCTGCATCCCGATCCCGTGGTCGCCGTCGCCCGCCACCTGGTCGAGGCGGCCGAGTTCGTCGGCGTGATCGTCCACCGTGAGCGCGAGCGCCTCTAGCGCCGCGACGATGGTCGCGGCGCAGGCGCGGGACTCGGCCGAGGAGGTCCCGATGACCTCCTCGGCGTCGTCCTTCACCACGGCGTCGAAGCGCTGCTGCTCACCCACCTGTCCGCGGCGGAATCCGGGGGTGTCCGCCGGCGCCGTCCAGAGGCGTTCGAGCTCCTCGTCGAGCCACAGCAGGGTGAGGGAGCAGCCGGCCATGTCGAAGCTGGTGCACAGCTCGCCGACCTCGGGATCGACGACGCTGATACCGCGCTCGAGGAGCAGTGCGTGCACGGTGCGGTAGACGACGAAGAGTTCCTCGTACTTGACGCTGCCGAGGCCGTTCAGCAGGGGTACGACCCGTGCGTCCGCCAGGTCGACCCCGTCCGGCACCTCCTCGAGGAGGCTGCTGACGAACAGCTCGGCGAGGCCCGCGGCCGTGGGGATGTCGACCTCGTCGATGCCGGGCTCCCCGTGGATGCCCAGGCCGACGGCCATGCGTCCCGCAGGGACCTCGAAGAGGGGCGCATCGGCGCCGGGAAGGGTGCAGCCGCCGAAGGCGACGCCGAGGGAACGCGTCCTGTCATTGGCGCGGCGCGCGACGCGCTCGACGCCGTCGAGGTCGTAGCCCTGCTCGCACGCTGCACCCGCGACCTTGAACACCGTGAGGTCGCCGGCGATGCCGCGGCGCTTGTGCTCCTCACCCCGGGGCGCACTGATGATGTCGTCGGTCACGGTCACCGTCCGGACGTCCATCCCCGCCTCGCGCAGTTCGGCCTGTGCCTCGTCGAAGTGCAGGACGTCGCCCGCGTAGTTCCCATAGGACAGGAGGACGCCCCGCCCCTGGTCGGCCGTCCGTGCGACAGTACGCACCTGGTGGGCCGACGGTGAGGCGAACAGGTTGCCCATCACCGCCCCGTGCGCCAGTCCCGGTCCGACGAGGCCACCGAAAGCGGGGTAGTGCCCACTGCCGCCCCCGATGACGAGGGAGACCGTCGGTTCCGCCGGTCGTCCCACGCGGACCACACCCCCGGGAATCTGCTGTACCCAGCGAGAGGCGGCGGCCGCGAAGCCGACCATCATCTCGTCGACGAAGTTCTCCGGTTCATTGAACAGACGCGTCATTGCGATCCCTTCCGATTTTCGTAGATTCTATAGGATAGCCAGCGGATGGCCATCTGATCCAGAGGCCTTCCGTAGACGGCATGCGTGCATCCCGGGGAACATCAGGACCTCGCCGGAGCCGTCGACGAGCGCACGATCAGGTGGGTGGCCAGCTCCACCCTGGTGGAATCCGGCGGCTCCCCGCCCATCTCCCGAAGGAGTGCGCGGACGGCCGTCCGGCCCATGTCCCGCAGCGGCTGCACGACGGTGGTGAGCTGCGGCGACGACTGTTCGCTGAGGTACGTCCCATCGAAGCCGACCACGCTCAGTTCATCCGGGACCCCGATCCCCCTCGCGTGTGCCTCGGCGAGCACGCCCAGGGCGATGCTGTCGGAGGCCGCGAAAATGGCCCGGGGAGGGCCCTCCAGGGCAAGGAACCGGGCCAGGCTCCGTCGCCCGGTCTCCGGATCGAACGCGCCTGCCAGGACGTACTCCTCCGAGATGGGGATGCCCCGCTCGAGGAGGGCGGCGACATAGCCATGCTCGCGGTCCTGGCTGCACTCCGCGCTGGGGTGCCCGCCGATGAATGCGATACGGGTATGGCCCAGGCCGAGCAGATGCTCCGTGGCGGCCTTCCCTCCGGCCCAGTTCGTGGCACCCACACTGGTGACGCCCGGCCCGGGAGGGTTGATGGGGTCGATGACCACCACCGCGATGCCACGCTTCTTCACGTCCTTGATCTCCCGCGGGGACCACCGCGACGTGACGAGGAGGAGGCCGCGGCGGCCCGATGCCTGCATCTTCTCGGCCCGCTCGCCCGCGGAGAGATGGGTGAGCCCCGTCTTCGACAGGACGATCTCCGCTCCCTGCATCTCCGCGCACTCGAGGATCCCGTCCATCACCTCCGAGTAGTACGCCGTCGTCACGCTGTCCACGGCGACGTCGATCAGCACGGACGTCGGGGGCGCGAGGGCAAGGCGTTGTCCGGGGGGCTGGTACTCGGACGTCCTGAGCGCTTCCAGCACGCGCTTGCGGGTGGCGGGGGCCACGTCCTCACGACCGTTGATGACCTTTGAGACCGTCGGAGTGGATACTCCGGCGAGGGCTGCGACGGATGCAAGAGTGGCTCTCGTCCGAACTTCACTTTCCGACAATGTTTCGAAATCCTCTCTAGGGCTGTCGTCGTCTGCCTACTGCCTGAGCCAGATCGCACCCTGGTGGACGCGTTGAGCCTGGTTCGAAGCCTTTCACCGCGAGGCATTGA
Organism: Arthrobacter sp. TJ-238; assembly: GCF_058269215.1. NCBI lineage: Bacteria > Bacillati > Actinomycetota > Actinomycetes > Micrococcales > Micrococcaceae > Arthrobacter > Arthrobacter sp. TJ-238. The sequence goes on from NZ_JBZCNH010000011.1 coordinate 19,730, forward strand.
CCGATACATGTGATGCAGGTAACTTTACGCTTGTTAGTTTGTTTTTATCGAAAACATTTCGAAATCTCTTCCGCAGCGTGGCGGTCAGCGACCGCGTACCCGCGGAGTTGACCTGCCCACCTCAGCCGGCCCTCGTGCCCCGTCCTGAGTCGACTTACGGAAGAACTGATGAAAATGCGAACAACCACCTCCAAGATCGCGGCGGCCTCCGCCCTCACCCTCGCCCTCGGCCTGACCGCCTGCGGATCCAGCGGTCCGGCTGATCCCGCCGCGGATTCCGATTCCCCCACGATGTGGGCCCTGACCGGGAGCAGCGAGGACATCTTCCGCTCGTCGGTCGAGGACTGGAACACGGCGAATGCGGACGACAAGATCAACCAGGAGTTCTTTGCCAACGACGCCTACAAGACCAAGGTACGCACTGCGGTCGGAGCAGGCGAGGGGCCCACGTTCATCTACGGATGGGGCGGCGGCGTGCTCAAGTCCTACGTCGACGCCGGACACGTGAGCGACCTGGACCAGTTCCTCACCGACAACCCCGAGGTGAAGGACCGCTATATCCCCTCCGTCCTCGAGAACGGCGTGATCGACGGCAAGACCTACGCCCTGCCCAACAACAACATGCAGCCGGTCGTCCTCTACTACAACAAGCAGGTCTTCGAGGACATGGGTGTCGAGCCCCCCGAGACCTGGGACGACCTGATGGCCCTGGTGCCGGAGTTCAACGAGGCGGGGATCGCGCCCTTCGCCCTGGCCGGCCAGTCCAAGTGGCCGAACCTGATGTGGCTGTCCTACCTCGTGGACCGCATCGGTGGCCCGGAGGTCTTCCAGGCGATCCTGGACGGGGAAGAGGACGCCTGGTCCGATCCCGCCGTGATCGAGGCCCTCACGAAGATCCAGGAACTGGTCGACGCCGGCGGCTTCATCAACGGCTTCTCCTCGATCGCGGCAGACGCCGGCGCGGACAGCGCCCTCCTGTACACCGACAAGGCGGCGATGATGCTCCACGGCGGCTGGGTGTACCAGAACCTGAAGAACGACGCCCCGGAGTTCGTCGAGTCGGGAGAGGTCGGTTTCGTGCCGTTCCCCGAGGTCGAGGGCGGTGCAGGCGACCCCGCGAACGTGGTGGGCAACCCCGCGAACATGTGGTCGGTCTCCTCCACGGCCTCAGACCAGCAGAAGGAATCCGCACTGAACTACCTGAAGGACGGGCTGTTCAGCGAGGAGTACACGCAGGCCATGATCGACTCCGGCGCGGTTCCCGCCGTCAACGGCATCGAGGACCAGCTCGCCGCGTCCGAGGACAAGGACTTCGTGGAGTTCGTCTACGGCCTGGCGCAGGACGCACCGAGCTTCCAGCTCTCCTGGGACCAGGCGCTGAGCCCCGCCCAGGGTGACGCCATGCTCGCGAACCTCGACCAGATCTTCATCGGTGAGATCACCCCCGAGGAGTTCGCCGAGAACATGAACGCAACCCTGGGCAAATGAGCACGCTGCTGAAGCCCAAGCCCGCGATGAAGGTGCGGGGCGCGCGGGCCGAAGGCCCCTCGGCGTGGATGGTCGTCCCGGCGCTGGCCTTCTTCCTGGTCTTCGCCGTCCTGCCCCTGCTCGGTGTGGTGTTCCTCAGCTTCACCAACTGGAACGGACTGGGTGCGATCACCTGGGCGGGACTGGAGAGCTGGCAGACGGCCCTCACGGACTCGGTGACGATGAACGCGCTGATCGTGACGCTGAAGATCATGGTCTACTCGCTCGTGGTGCAGGTTCCGATCAGTCTCCTCCTGGGGGTCTTCACGGCGGGCAACCAGCGCTACCGGGCGGTGCTGGCCGTCCTGTACTTCGTCCCGCTGCTGCTCTCGTCGGCTGCGGTGGCGATCGCGTTCAAGGCACTGCTGGATCCCAACTTCGGCATGGGGCCGGGTCTGGGCCTGCCGTTCCTCGCCCAGAACTGGCTCGGTAGTGCCGACCTGGTGCTGTTCGTGGTCATCTTCGTCATCGCCTGGCAGTTCGTCCCCTTCCACACGCTCATCTACCAGGGCGGTGTGCGCCAGATCCCGGCGTCCTTCTACGAGGCGGCGCAGATCGACGGCGCGGGCCGGATGCAGCAGTTCTTCCACATCACGCTGCCCCAGCTGAAGTACACCATCATCACCTCGTCGACCCTCATGGTCCTGGGATCGCTGGCGTACTTCGACCTGATCTTCGTCCTCACGGCCGGCGGTCCGGGGTACTCCACCCGGCTCCTGCCGCTGCACATGTACCTGACCGGCTTCCGGGCCAATGACATGGGCGCAGCGAGCGCCCTCGGCGTCATCCTCGTGGTGATCGGCCTGGGCCTCGCCCTCATCCTGCAGCGCCTCGGCGGCAAGAACCGCAGCTCGAGCCAGTTGGAAGGAGCGTAGGTGCATGGCACTCGTCGCCGAACCCGCGCAGGAAACCGTACCGCAGCCCAGGCCCCGTTCGCAGGGGAAGCCGGTGGGCAGGACCTCGCCGAACCTCCTCGGAGGGCTCGGGGGATGGGTGTGGCTCGCGCTGATCATCCTGCCCGTCTACTACGTGATCATCACGAGCCTGAAGAACCAGGCGGGCTTCTTCGGGTCCAATCCGTTGGCTCCACCCACGGAGCCGACCCTGGCGAACTACCGGACGGTCCTGGAAGCGGACTTCGTCCGGTACTTCGTGAACAGCGTCATCGTGACGGTGGGCAGTGTCATCCCGGCCGTGATCGTCTCGTTCATGGCGGCGTATGCGGTGGTGAGGGGAAGTGGGCGCATCATCGGGACGGCCCACACGCTGTTCCTGATGGGACTCGCCATCCCTTTGCAGGCGACCATCATCCCCATCTACTTCATGATCACGAAAGCGCAGCTCTACGACACCCTGCTCGCGCTGATCCTGCCGTCGATCGCCTTCGCCATCCCCATCTCGGTGCTGATCCTGTCGAACTTCCTCCGGGACGTCCCGCGGGAACTCTTCGAATCCATGAGGCTCGACGGCTGCTCGGAGTTCAGCATGATGTGGCGCCTGGCCCTGCCGCTGGTGCGTCCCGCGGTGGTCACGATCGCCATCTACAACGCACTGCACGTCTGGAACGGATTCCTCTTCCCGCTGATCCTCACGCAGGACCCCGACAAGCGGGTCCTGCCGCTCTCGCTCTGGGCGTTCCAGGACGAGTTCAGCGTGAACATACCGGCGGTCCTCGCCGCCGTCGTGCTCTCCACACTCCCGCTGGTGGTCCTCTACGTCCTGGCTCGCCGCCAGCTCGTCAGCGGACTGACCGCCGGGTTCAACAAGTAGACGGAAAGGAATCTCCAGCCTGATGACTTCCACGCAGCAATCGGCCCTGAGGGTCGGGATGGTCGGCTACGCCTTCATGGGAGCGATGCACTCCCACGCCTGGCGCACCGCGCCGAGCTTCTTCGACCTCCCGCTCCGGCCCGAACTCGCCGTCCTCGCCGGCCGTGATCCGGCCGCCGTGAAGGCGGCGGCCGACAAGTTCGGCTGGCGGGAGACCGAGACCGACTGGCGGGCCCTGGTGGAGCGCGACGACGTCGACCTGATCGACATCTGCACCCCCGGGAACACCCACGCCGAGATCGCCATCGCAGCACTCGAAGCGGGCAAGCACGTGCTCTGCGAGAAGCCGCTCGCGAACTCGGTGGAGGAGGCGGAACGCATGGCGGCGGCCGCCCGGGCGGCCGAGGCGAACGGGGTCTTCGCCATGTGCGGGTTCTCCTACCGCCGCACGCCCGCCCTGACCCTGGCCCGGCGGCTCGTCGAGCAGGGGAGGCTCGGCACCATCCGGCACGTCCGGGCGCAGTACCTCCAGGACTGGCTGACGGACGAGAACGCCCCGATGACCTGGCGCCTGGACAGGAGCAAGTCGGGATCGGGTTCCCTCGGGGACATCGGAGCGCACAGCATCGATGCGGCGCAGTACGTGACCGGGCTGCCGATCACGGGAGTCTCCGGTCTCCTGAATACCTTCGTCCACGAACGTCCCCTCGGCGGGACCCTGGTGGGCCTCGGCGGCCAGGGCTCCAGCGACGGAGGAACAGGGACGGTCACGGTCGACGACGCCGCGATCTTCAGCGCACGCTTCGAGGGAGGAGCGATCGGCGTCTTCGAAGCCACCCGCTTCGCGCTCGGCAGGAAGAACTCCATGCGCCTGGAGGTCAACGGGAGCCTCGGCTCGCTCGCCTTCGACTTCGAGAACATGAACTCGCTCGAGTTCTACGACGGCACGCAGCCCGTGGAGACCGCGGGCTTCAGCACCATCAACGTCACCGAACCCGAGCACCCGTACACGGGCAACTGGTGGCCCGCCGGGCATGGCCTCGGCTACGAGCACGGTTTCACGCACCAGGTCGTGGACCTGGTGCAGGCCATCGCGGACGGCTCCACGCCGTCGCCGTCCTTCGACGAGGCGCTGCGGGTCCAGAAGGTCCTGCACGCCATCGAGCAGAGCGCCGCGGCCGATTCGGGGTGGCAGCATGTCTGAGTTCGCCACACGCGTCACTACACCTGGTGGCACGCCACGCCCGGTGACGCTGTTCACCGGGCAGTGGGCCGATCTGCCGTTCGAGGACGTGGCGAGGATGGCCGGCGACTGGGGCTTCGACGGCCTCGAGATAGCGTGCTGGGGAGACCACCTGGACCCGGTGAGGGCCGCGCAGGACGACGACTACGTCCAGGACCGGCTCCGGATCCTCAAGGAGAACAACCTCGCCGTCCACGCGATCGCCATCCATCTGACGGGGCAGGCCGTGGGCGACGACCCGATCGACGAGCGCCACCAGGACATCCTCACCCCCGAGGTCTGGGGGGACGGAGACCCGGAGGGGGTCCGCCGGCGGGCCGCCGAGGTCGTCAAGGCCAGCGCCCGGGCAGCAGCCCGGCTCGGGGCGTCGGTGGTCACCGGATTCACCGGTTCCTCCATCTGGAAGTACGTCGCGATGTTCCCTCCCGCTTCCGAGCAGATGATCGAGCGGGGCTACGAGGACTTCGCCGCCAGATGGCACCCGATCATGGACGTGTTCGACGCCGAGGGGATCCGCTTCGCGCTCGAGGTGCATCCGTCCGAGATCGCCTACGACTACTGGACCGCGAGGCGCACGCTGGAGATCATGAAGGACCGGCCCGGGTTCGGGCTCAACTTCGACCCGTCGCACTTCGTCTGGCAGGACCTCGACCCCGTGATGTTCCTGGAGGATTTCGCGCCGCACATCTTCCACGTCCACGTGAAGGAATCCGTGCGGCAGCTGAACGGACGCAACGGACGCCTCGGCTCGCACCTGCCGTGGGGTGATCCTCGGCGGGGCTGGGACTTCGTCACAGCCGGGCACGGGGATGTGCCCTGGAAGCCCATCTTCCGCATGCTCAATTCGATCGGCTACCAGGGTCCCACCAGCATCGAATGGGAGGACGCCGGGATGGACCGCCTGATCGGGGCGCCAGAGGCCCTGGCTCTCGTGCGGGAGCTGGCCACCATAGCCCCCTCCGGGGCTTCCTTCGACGCAGCCTTCTCCGCCCGCGCGCAGAACAGCCAATCCACGACCACGAAAGAGGCACCATGACCAGCAAGGAAGCACTCGTCGTCCGCGGCGGCTGGGACGGCCATCAACCCGTCGAAGCGACGGACCGGTTCATCCCGTTCCTGAGGGACAACGGGTTCGACGTCCGGATCGAGGAATCACCGAAGATCTACGCCGATGCCGACTACATGTCGACCGTCAGCCTGATCCTGCAGTGCAACACGATGAACACCATCGAGAAGGACGAGTTCGCCGGACTCCGGGCGGCCGTCGAAGCCGGGACCGGACTCGCGGGCTGGCACGGCGGGATCGCCGACTCGTACCGCAATGAATCCGACTACCTCCACCTGATCGGTGGACAGTTCGCGTGCCATCCGGGCAAGCATCCGGAGGAAAGGGTCGGCGAGCAGTCCGACAACTATGTGCCGTACCGGGTGAACATGCTCCCGGCCGCCGCGGAGCACCCGATTACCCAGGGGATCGGTGACTTCGACCTCGTGACGGAGCAGTACTGGGTACTCGCGGACGACTACATCGACGTGCTCGCGACGACCACCCAGGCCGTCCGCGAGTGGGATCCCTGGAACCGTCCGGTGACGTCCCCCGCCATCTGGACCCGTCAGTGGGGCAAGGGGCGTATCTTCGTCGCCACCCCCGGGCACCGCGTCGAGATCCTCGACGACCCGAACGTCCGGACCATCATCGAAAGGGGTTTGCTGTGGGCGAGCCGTTGAACGTCGGAATCATCGGCTGCGGAGCGATCGTGGCCCAGTACCTGAACACCCTTCCGTCGCTGGAATCGGTGAACCTGAGGGCGGTGGCAGACCTGGACCCGAGCCGGGCGCAGGCCGCCGCGGACTCGCAGGAGGGAGTGCGGGCGCTGACCGTGGACGAACTCCTGGCCGATCCCGGCATCGACACCGTCCTGAACCTCACGATCCCTGCCGCTCATGCGGAGATCGCGGCTCGGGCGATCGCCGCAGGGAAACACGTCTACGGGGAGAAACCGCTGGCGGCGAATACGACCGAGGCCCGCGAGGTACTCGCCCTCGCGGAGGCCGCCGGGGTCCGGGTGGGGTGCGCCCCCGACACAGTGCTCGGGACGGGCATCCAGACGGCACGCCATGCCATCGACGAGGGCCTGATCGGCCGTCCCATCTCGGCCACCGCGACCATGGTCACGCCCGGCCACGAACGCTGGCACCCGAACCCCGACTTCTACTACGTGCCCGGTGGCGGGCCACTGCTGGACATGGGTCCGTACTACGTCACGGCGCTGGTCACCCTGCTGGGGCCGGTCACGTCCGTCATCGGAGCGGCCAGCCACACGCGGAAGGAGCGGACCATCGGGTCGGGCCCGCGCGCAGGCGAGACGATACCGGTCTCCATCGACTCGCACGTCACGGGAGTGCTGGTCCACGAATCCGGCGCACTCTCCACCCTGGTCATGAGTTTCGACGCCGTGCAGACGAGGTCCTCCAACATCGAGATCCACGGTGAGAAGGCGAGCCTCACGGTGCCCGACCCGAACTACTTCGACGGGGAGGTGTCCGTCTGCGATCTGGAGAACAGAGGCAACGACAGGGAGATCGGGTGGGAGGTCCTTCCCGCCAGTGCAGGCTACATCGGGGCGGGCCGCGGGTACGGCCTCGCGGACATGGCCCTGACCCCGCCCGGCGAGCAGCACCGGGCGAACGGCGAACTCGCCTACCATGTCCTCGACGTCATGGAGTCACTCCTGCAGTCGGCAGCGGACGGCGCCTCGGTACCGGTGCGGAGCACGACGGAGCGGCCCAGGGAGGTCCCCCTGACGTCGCTGTCCGATCTGGCATCGTCCGCGTCCCGCTGAAGGACCATGGGAAGGCCGCAGCGATGCCGGCACCCGGTCGGCGGCAGCCGATCGGGTGCCGGCACCGGCCCGCGGGATCACCGCCCGAAGCTGCGCAACCGCAGCGAGTTGGCGACCACGAGGACGGAGCTCGCCGCCATCGCCGCTCCCGCGAGCATCGGGTTGAGCAGGCCCAGTGCCGCCACGGGGATGCCCACGGCGTTGTAGAAGAACGCCCAGAACAGGTTGCCCTTGATGGTGCCCAGCGTTCGGCGGGAGAGCTCGATGGCCTGCGCCACCTGATCCAGGCTGTTGCCCATCACCGTGAGATCGGCCGCCTCGATGGCCACGTCCGTGCCCGAGCCCATCGCGATACCCAGGTCCGCCTGGGCGAGCGCTGCGGCGTCATTGACCCCGTCACCGGCCATGGCGACGGTGGCACCTGTGGCCTGCAGTTCCCGGACTGCGTCCACCTTCCCCGCAGGCGTCACGCCCGCCCGCACATCCGCCGCGTCGATCCCCACCGCGGCGGCGACACGCAGGGCCACGGCGAGGTTGTCGCCCGTGAGCAGTACGGGCTTCAGGCCGAGCCGGCGCAGGCGCCCGATGGCGGCCGCCGAGCCGTCCTTGACGGTGTCGGACAGCGTGATGAAGCCCGCCACGTCACCGCCGACGGCGACCCACACCGCCGTCGTCCCGGCATCCTGCGCGGCACTGAAGGTTGCCGCCTGCCCGGCGGTGGGGCGGATCCCGTGCTGCTCCAGCCAGCCGGCCTGGCCGGCGGTGACGATCACGCCGTCGACCTCGCCGCGCACGCCGCCTCCGGGTGCACTCGAGAAGTCACTGGCCTCCGGAAGCCGTCCCTCGCCCGCAGCATGCTGCGCGATGGCCCGTGCGATCGGGTGCTCGCTCGCCGCCTCGACGGCACCCGCGAGCCGTACCAGCTCGGCAGCTGGGACGTCCGAGAGGACCACGACGTCGCCGACGGCCATGACGCCGGTGGTGACCGTACCGGTCTTGTCCAGCACGATGGTATCCACGGTGCGCGTGTCCTCGAGGACCTGCGGCCCGCGGATGAGGATGCCGAGCTGGGCGCCGCGCCCGGTGCCGGTCAGCAGCGCCGTCGGCGTCGCAAGCCCCAGCGCACAGGGGCACGCGATCACGAGCACGGTCACGGACGCAGTGAAGGCGGCGTCGAGGTCCCCCGTCAGGACGAGCCACAGCACGAAGGTGAGGATCGCGATCACCAGGACCACGGGGACGAAGACCGCGCTGATGCGGTCGGCCAGCCGGGCGATCCGCGCCTTGCCGCTCTGCGCCTGGCTGACCAGGCGGCCCATGGAGGAGAGCACGGTGTCGGAGCCGACCCGCGTCGCCCGGACCACGAGCCTGCCGGACGTGTTGATCGTGGCGCCCGTGACGGCATCACCCGGGGTGACCTCGACGGGGATGCTCTCGCCCGTCAGGAGGGCGGTGTCGACGGCGCTGGAGCCCTCCGTGACGACGCCGTCCGTCGCGATCTTCTCCCCGGGCCGTACCACGAACTCGTCGCCGGGGATCAGCCTGTCGGCGGGCAGCGTGACCTCGGTGCGCTCGCCGTCGACGGTGCGCAGGACACGGGCCTCCTTGGCGCCGAGGTTCAGGAGCGACGTGAGTGCATTCCCGGCCCGGCGCTTCGCGGAGGCTTCGAGGAACCGGCCGAGCAGCAGGAACGTCACGACGACGGCCGCGACCTCGAAGTAGAGGGCATGCGCGGCCATGCCGGCCATGCCGGGGTGCTGCGTCAGGGCAGGATCGGCGAGGAGCTGCCAGACAGAGAAGAGGAACGCCGCGGTGACGCCGATGGAGACGAGGGTGTCCATGGTGGAGGACAGGTGGCGCGCATTGATCGCGGCTGCGCGGTGGAACGGCCATGCGGACCACGTCACCACGGGAAGGGTCAGGGCGAGGACCACCCAGCCCCAGTCCGGGAACTGGAGGGCCGGCACCATGGAGATCAGCAGCACCGGGACGGACAGGACGGCGGCGAGGACCAGGCGCGCTCCGAGGAGCGACGGCGTGTGGTCGTGGGCGTCCTCGTGCGCATGGTCGGGGTGCACCACGTGGGCGCCGTAACCGGTTGCCACGACGGTGTCGACCAGGTCCTGGTCGCTGACGGACGCGGGCACCCGGACCACGGCGCTCTCCAGCGGCAGGTTCACGCTCGCCTCCACGCCGTCGAGCTTCCCGAGCTTCCGCTCGACCCGGCCTACGCAGGAGGCGCACGTCATCCCCTGGATGGCGAGTTCGACGACGCGCGTCTCCTGCCCGGTACCCGGGATCTGCTGGGTGGTCATGTCAGGAAGCCGCCACGTTGTAGCCGGCTTCCGTGACCGCTCCGTCGATCGACGCGGCGTCCAGCGGTGCCGTGGACGAGATGGTGGCAGTGGAGATGCCGCCGTCGACGAGGTCGACGTCGACGCTCTCGACGCCGGGCAGTCCCGACAGCTCGCTCCGCACGGCACTGACGCAGTGTCCGCAGGTCATGCCGGTGATGCCGATGGTGGTGGTGGTCATGGTTCTTCTCCTTGATGGGTGAGGTGGATGGGTGAGGTGGGTCTAGCGCAGGAGCCGGCCGATCGCGGCCGTCGCCTCCTGGACCTTCTCCTGGACGGCGTCGTCGTTGCCCGAGGCCTGGGACTCCTGGGCGGCTCCTACGACGCAGTGCGAGATGTGGTCCTCGAGCAGGCCCAGGGAGACCGCGTGGAGTGCCTTGTTGATTGCTGCGACCTGGGTGAGGATGTCGATGCAGTACTGGTCCTCCTCCACCATCCGCGCGATCCCGCGGACCTGGCCCTCGATGCGCCGTAGCCGCTTGAGGTAGGCCTCCTTGTCGGCGGTATAGCCGTACGGTGCCGTGTGGTCGGTGTCCGGAATGCTCATGGTCTTGTTCCTTTTCTGATCAACTATACCCTTGGGGGGTATAACCTGCCATGGCGCGATGCTATTCCCGCCGTGGGCTCCCCGTACGTTGAGGGAACGCCCAGCGCAATGCCGTACGTTGGCTGATGGCACACCCCCGATCCAAGGATGTTCATGACCCTCTCCCTGTCGGGCTGGCAGAAGCGAGTCCTCCTGGCCCTCACCGGAATCGCGGTCCTCGCGCTCTTCGCGCTGGCGTTCACCGCCGGACGCATCTCGGCGGGGCCCTCGTACCCGGGTACGAACAGTGCGGATGCGGGATTCGCCCGAGACATGCAGGTGCACCACAACCAGGCCGTGGAGATGTCGATGATCGTGCGCGACAACGTCACCGATGAGACGCTTCGCGCGATCGCCTACGACATCGCGCTCACCCAGCAGCAGCAGGCCGGCCAGATGTACGCCTGGCTCGAGGAATGGGGACTGGACCAGAGCAGTTCCCAGCCGCGCATGGAGTGGATGGCCGCGGGAAGCGGTCACGGCGGCATGGAGATGGGATCGGACACCGCGTCCATGCTCACTCCCGAAGGGCTGATGCCCGGCATGGCGACGGACGCCCAGCTCGACGAGCTGCGCGTCGCCCGCGGCGAGGACGCCGAGCGGCTGTACCTGAACCTCATGATCGACCACCACGAGGCGGGCGTGGACATGGCCCGAGCCGGCGCCGAACTCGCCGAGACGGAGCAGGTCCGTACCCTCGCCACGAAGATCCAGTCCGGCCAGCAGGCCGAGATCACGCTCATGCAGAACATGCTGAACGCCCTGTAGGCCCGGGTGGTCCGGGACGCGCCCGCCGGGGCGTTCGAGGACTGCCGCGCCCCGCCGGTAGATTGGTTCCCGGCGATATCCGATCCGCGGTGAATGCCGCAGCCGCCCCAGCACGAAGGACACCCGTTGAACAAGAAGCGATCCCAGGAGAACCTGGACCGTCAGGCGCGCCTTGCCGCCATCCAGGCCGAGCAGCGGGCCGGTGAACGCAAGCGCAACGCCCTGATCTTCGGCGGCATCGGCGCCGTGATCCTCGCCATCATCATCGCGGTCACCCTGGTGATCGTGAACCAGGTCCAGGTGAACCGGGACCGGGAGGCGGCGGCCGCGCAGGGGATCGACGGCGTCCAGACGTTCTCCGACGTGACCTTCGACCACGTCGACGGCCCGGTCGAGTACGAGCAGTCACCACCCGTCGGGGGGAACCACAACCCGGTGTGGACCAACTGCGGTGTCTACACCGAGCCCCTGCCCAACGAGAACTCGGTGCACTCCCTGGAGCACGGCGCAGTGTGGATCACGTACAACCCGGACATCGGCCAGGCGGAGATCGACAAGCTCACGGAACTGGTCGGCACGCGCTCCTACGTGCTGCTCAGCCCCTATCCCGACCTCGACAGCCCGATCGCGGCCAGCGCCTGGGGCCTGCAGCTGAAGGTCGATTCCGCCGACGACGCACGGCTCGGCACCTTCCTCGACAAGTACATCCAGGGCGAGCAGACCCGCGAACCCGGTGCCGCGTGCTCCGGTGGGATCACCCCCGCGGGGCGCGCCGGCTGATTCCTCCCCGTGCCCGACGGCACTCCTCGTACGTGCTGACGGCGCGGCGGGCCGGTGACGGCGTGCCGCGCCGTCACCGTCCCACCCGCCCCGCACGGGCCGGGTGCCCGCGCCCAGTGCGGGGCGCTGTTCCCCACCGGGTGCGGGGGCGGTAGCGTTGCACCAGCGGGCGGCCGAACGGCCGTCCGGAGTCACGGGACAGGAGCGAGCGGTGACCGACAACCAGACCTTCGGGGACGTCAGCCTGCCGGGAATGCTCCAGGACATGGTGCTGGAGAGCTCCGACATCAACGAGTTCCTCAACGGGCTGGCCACCCTCGCAGCCGACACGCTCTCCTCCCCGGGCGCCGAGGTGTCCTGCGGTGTCACGCTCCTCCGGCCGCGTGCCCGGGCCTCGGTGGCGAGCAGCAGCGAGCATGCGCTGCGCATGGACGAGGTGCAGTACGAGTTCGACGACGGCCCCTGCCTTCGCGCGGCGCGCGAGGGCCAGGTGTACGTCGTCGCGGACTTCGCGAAGGAGTCGCGGTTCGGGGAGTACACGCGCGCCATCATGGATCACGGGATCCGCTCGGCGCTCGGAGTGCCCATCCCGCTCGATGGGCTCGCCGCGGCCGGTCTCGACTTCTATTCGACGCAGCCGGAGGTCTTCGACGAGGAGGCGATCGCGGCTGCAGCCGAGCTGGCCCACGAGGCGTCGAAGTCGCTGCGGATGGCCGTCCGGGTGGCACACGCCGCGGATACGAGCGAGCAGCTCAGGTCCGCGATGGATTCGCGCACCACCATCGACGTCGCAGCGGGCATCATCATGGCCCAGAACAGGTGCAGCCACGAGACCGCGATCACCATCCTCAAGGCGGCCTCCAGCGGGCGCAACATCAAGCTCGCCGCCATCGCGGCGGCCGTCGTCACGTCGATAGGGCAGCCGCTCCCCGAGACGCACTTCGACTCCTGACCTGCGGGTGACCGTCGCGGGCGGAGCGCCGGCGAGGGCCTCTAGACTGTGCGTGAACGGGACGCCGGTCCCGCTCCGCCGTCGAGGCAGGGGGACGATCATGACGAACAGTCGCGCCGCGGTCACAGCGGGCGCCGTCCTGCTGCTCCTCCTCACGGGGTGTAGCGACGGGGGGCCGGCATCGGTCCCGGAGCCGCCGTCGCAGGGCAACGTCCTCGACGCAGCGGACGTCCTCACCCCGGAGCAGGAGCAGGAGCTCGACGCGCTCATCGATCAGCAGAACAGCCGGACCGACGCCGTGCGCGTGGCCGTCCTGACGGTGGACAACGCGGGCGGATCGATCGAGGACTACGCCCGGTCCGTCGCGACCGACTGGGAAGTGGGCGACGCCGGCGCGGACAACGGCGTGCTCGTGGTCGCGGACACCGGTGAGCGCGAGCTGCGTATCGAGACCGCCGACGGCGTGCGTGAGGCGTTCTCCGACGACGACGCCGAGGAGGTCGTCGAGGACGTCCTCGAGCCGGCGTTCGGCGACGAGGAGTATGCGCAGGGGCTGACGGAGGCCGTCAGCCGGATCTACGGGTACGCGCAGGGTCAGGATCCGGTGAAGGAGCCCTTCGACTGGGTGCTCTTCGGGTGGGTCGCGGGCGGTGTCGCCGTGCTCCTCGGCGGGATCGTCTGGCTGCTCGCGGCGGACTCGCGCCGCCGTCGTCGGATCTCCGACGAGGAGCTGCGGGCGGCCGAGGCCGCGGACCCGGACCTGCGCCTGACGGAGGAACAGCGTGAGGCGTACCGGAAGTACCGGTACAGCCGCCGGGGAGACGACGCGGTGAGCAACCCGGCCGTCTGGCTCCCCCTCTACCTCACCAACCCCGCGCTCTACTCCGGCGGCACCGGGGGCAACGCCTCCGGGTCCTCGTTCAACGGAGGCGGGGGCTTCAGTGGCGGCGGGGCGTCGGGCAGCTACTGACCTCCGGGCCCGGGAGCGGCCCTACTGGTCGACGGCGGCGCCGATCGGCTCGAGCACGACGTCGGGGAAGTCCTTCCGGAAGTGCCCCACCTTCCACTTGTCACCGAACACCGCGACGATCTCGCCGTCGGACCGGAACAGGATCTCGCCGCCGCGGAAGGTCTGGGGCACGCCCTGGCTCTCCGGGGCCACCCGCATGGCGAGCGTGTAGGAGAGGTTGTCGAGGGAGGTCGGTGCGTTGAACTCGGTGCCGAGCCGCTCGGCCGCGACCTCGAACTGCAGGGCCCCGACGGCGGCGAGCACGGGCGCCTGGTCGCCTCGGAGATCCGAGCGCAGCACCTGCACCACACCCTCGTGCTCGAGCTGCTCGATGCCCCGGCGGAACTGCTTGTAGCGCCCCGGATCCTTCGCCCGGGCGACGGCGAACAGCTCGGGGGAGAAGCGCGGGATGTCGGGGAACTGCACGGGCTCCTCCGCGAAGAGGCTGTCGCCCACGCGGAGGCTCGTCGCGTTCACGAGCCCGACGACGTCACCCGGCCACGCGGTGTCCACCACTTCACGGCTGCGCCCGAGGACGCGGTGCGCGTACTTCGTGGCGAAGGGCTTGCCCGTGCGCTGGTTGGTGATGACCATGCCGCGTTCGAACGTCCCCGAGCAGATGCGGAGGTACGCGATGTGATCGCGGTGGGCGCTGTCCTGGCCGGCCTGCACCTTGAAGACGAAACCGGACATGGGTGCGTCGATGGGGCGCGGTTCATCCTCCTTCGACGGGCGCGGTGAGGGGGAGGGGGCCACGTCCACGAGGATGTCGAGGAGCTGCGAGACGCCGAAGTTCTTCGCCGCGGCCGCGAACAGGACGGGCGTCTGGCGCGCGGCCTCGAACTCCTCGCGGTCGAAGGAGCCGTTCGAGGACTCCACGAGCCCCGACTCCTCGCGCGCGTCGAGCCAGGCGCCGGCGTCCCGCGGGTCGAGGGCGTCGATGTCCACCTCGGTCTCGGCGGCGGCCTGGGCACCGGCCTCGACGGCCTCGAGCGCGATGGCCCGGTCCGCGCGGAGGTCGATCAGGCCCTGGAAGTCACCGGCGATACCGGCGGGCCACGTCAGCGGCACCGGGGTCATGCCGGTGCGCTCGCCGACGTCGTCGATCAGGCCGAGCGCGTCCAGGCCCGGGCGGTCCCACTTGTTGATGACGGTGATGATCGGGATGTTGCGTGCCTTGCACACGGCCAGCAGCTTCACGGTCTGCGGTTCGAAGCCCTTGGCGGCGTCGATGAGCATGACGGCGGAGTCGACGGCGGCGAGGACGCGGTAGGTGTCCTCCGAGAAGTCGGCGTGGCCGGGGGTGTCCACGACGTTGAGGATGGTGTCGCGGTAGGTCAGCTGCAGGGCGGCGGAACTGATCGAGATGCCACGCTCCTGCTCGATGCCCATCCAGTCGGAGACGGTGGCGTGGCGGCTCGACTTGCCGTGCGTGACGCCCGCGTCCTGGATGGCGCGCGCGAGGAGTGCGAGGGCCTCCGTCAGCGTCGACTTCCCGGCGTCGGGGTGGGAGATGACGGCGAAGGTACGACGGCGTCCGGCCTCACGGCGGACGGCGTCGGCGTCGAGGACAGGGGATTCGGTAAGCAGGGCCACCCTCCCATTGTCCCCGATGCCGGCGGGACACCCGGCGGCGAGGGCCCGTGTTCGCTGTGCGCATCGCTGTCGGCGCGGTCACAGCCGCATCAGGATGCGCGGGAACCCGTTCACCACAGACGTGGTCTCGGCCGCCTGCGTGAAGCCGGCCTGCTCGAAGAGCCTGCGTGTGCCGACGTACGCCATGGTGGGATCAACCTTCCTGTCCCCGTTGTCCACGGGGTACCCCTCGATGGCCGGCGCGTCGTAGGAGCGCGCGAAGTCGACGGCGCCGGCGAGCAGGCGGTGCGAGATGCCCTTCCCGCGATAGCCGGGCCGGACCCGGATGCACCACACGGACCACACGTCGGTGTCGTCGATGTGCGGGATCCTGCGGTTCCGGGCGAAGCTCGTGTCGGCGCGCGGGTGCACGGCGGCCCAGCCGACCACCTCGTCACCGTCGTAGGCGAGGACTCCGGGCGGCGGGTCCTGCGCGCACAGGCGCCGCACGAGGTCGCCGCGATCCGGGCCCACCAGGGCGGTGTTCTGCCGGGAAGGGATGCGGTAGCTGAGGCACCAGCAGACATTCGCGTCCGGCCGCTTGGGCCCCACCATCGCTGCGACATCGGCGAACACCGTCGCGGGGCGCACCTCGATCACCATGGGTCCACTGTTCCACCCTCCCCGTCGGCGGACAACGGCCCGGACACCGACGGGACCACAGGAACCCGCCGGAACCCACGAGGGGTCCGTTCCTCCCGGAACGGACCCCTCGCGCAGTGCGGGTCGCCTAGTGCCCGACGCGCTCCGCCGTCGTGCTCCGCAGGCTCCATGCCGCGAGGACCGAGGCGCCGACCATGAGCAGGGCGGCGATGCCGGCCGTGACCGTGACCCCGCTGTCGAAGGCGTGGAAGGCCGAATCCCGGAGGAGGGATGCACTGGTGGGACCGAGCTGCGTGGCCACCTCGACCGCCCCTCCGAGGGTCTCGGTGGAGGACTCGGCCTGGGCGCTGCTGAGGCCGGCGGGCAGCAGCAGGTTGCGCTGGTAGGACGCCAGCAGGATGCTGCCCAGCACCGCGGTGCCGAGGACCGACCCCACCTCGTAGGCGGTCTCCGAGACGGCCGACGCGGCACCGGCCTTGGCGGCCGGGACGGTGGACAGGATCAAGTCGTTGGACACGGTCTCCGAAGCGCCGACACCGACCCCGAGGACCACGAACGCGATCATCAGGAAGCCGGCGGACCCGCCCTCACCGAGCAGCGCGATCATGGAGTACGCGACGGCGGAGAAGAGCAGTGAGATCGACACGACGACGTGCGGCGGCAGGCGCCGGGCGAGGGGCACGACGCCGAGGCCCGCGACGATCGTCATGACCAGCCCCGGCAGCAGCACGAGCCCGGCGTCGAGCGGGGTGTAGCCGAGCACCAGCTGCAGGTGCTGGGACACGAAGAACAGGAATCCCACGAGCGAGAAGATCGCCAGCAGGTTCACCAGGACGGCGCCCGTGAAGGCCCGCACCGTGAACAGGCGCACGTCGAGCATGGGGTCGCGGCGCTGCAGCTGACGCATGACGAACACCGTGCCGGCGGCGAGGCCGATGAACGCGGCGGTCACGGAGACGAGCAGCGGTCCACCCTTGGCGAGGTTCTTGATGGCGTAGACCACCGGCAGCATGGTCCCGATGGACAGGATGATGCTCGCGTAGTCCACGCGGCCCGGGTTGGCGTCCTTCGACTCGGGGACGACGACGGGGGTCAACGCGAGCATGAGCACGAGCACGGGGACCGCGAGCAGGAACACGGAACCCCACCAGAAGTGCTCGAGCAGCAGGCCGCCGAGCAGGGGCCCGAGGGCGGCGCCGGCCGAGAAGCCCGCGGCCCAGACGGCGATGGCGATCCGGCGCTGGTTGCGGTCCGTGAAGATGTTGCGGATGAGCGAGAGCGTGGAGGGCATGAGCATGGCGCCGAAGACACCCAGTCCCACGCGGGATGCCACGAGGTAACCGGCGGTCGGCGCGAAGGCGGCCGCGACGGAGAACAGGGCGAAGCCCACCGCGCCGATGATGAGCAGGCGGCGCCGGCCGAAGCGGTCGCCGAAGCTGCCCATCGCGACCAGGAGTCCCGCCAGGACGAGCGGGTAGCTGTCCACGATCCAGAGCAGCATGGTGCCGCTCGTGGCGAAGTGGCGGGAGATCTCCGGCAGGGCGAAGCTCAGCACTGTGTTGTCCACGGAGACGAGCAACACCGGCAGCATCAGCACGGCGAGGGCGAACCACTCGCGGCGGCCGGCAAGGGAGGGGAGCTGAACGGCACGCGGGTTCACCTCGGACACACGTGCGGAAGCGGAGGGTGTGGTTGTCATCCCTCAAGGCTATACCGTCCAGCCGGTACAGTACAAGAAACGTGACCGGTATCATGAGCGGGTGTCCAGTTCCCGCGAGCGCATCCTCGACAGCTTCGAAAACGCGTTGATCCGCGACGGTGAGCGGGCCGCCACCATGGAGGCGGTGGCCGCCGCAGCCGACGTCTCCAAGGGCGGACTGCTCTACCACTTCCCCTCGAAGGAGGCCCTCGTGGACGGCCTCGCGGATCGTCTCCGCGGACTCGCCGATCGGGACCGCGAGGCGATGGCCTCGGCCGAGGACGGAGCCGCGCGCTACTACGTACGCACCTCGGTCTTCGAGGACAGCGCCCTCGACCGGGCGCTCGTGTCCATGGCGCGGCTCGCCCAGCAGGGACACCCGACGGCGAAGTCCTCGCTGGCCGAGATCCAGGAGGGCTGGCTCGATACGCTCCAGGCGCAGCTCGGTGACCGCACCGCTGCGCGCGCCGTCAAGCTGCTCGGCGACGGCCTCTACTACGATGCCGCCTTCTTCGCCACGGACGGGGCCGGCCGCACCAGCCGCGGGGAGATCGACGACCTGCTCGACGTCGTCGACCTCATCGTCTCCCGGCGGGGGAACGCGCCTGCGAACTCCTGACGGCGTGCGTTCCCGGCCCCGTCGGAGCCTGCCGACCGTCCATGCCACGACCCCGAGAGGATCCCATGATCAAGGGCTTCCGCGACTTCATCCTGCGCGGCAACGTCATCGAACTGTCCATCGCCGTCGTCATCGGCAGCGCCTTCACCGCGCTCGTCGCGGCGTTCACCGCGAACATCGTCAACCCGATCGTGGCCTCCGCGGGCGGCATCGACGCCTCCGGCCTCGGGTTCCGCCTCCGACCCGGCAATGACGCGACGTTCGTCGATGTCGGAGCCGTCATCACCGCGATGATCACGTTCCTCATCACCGCCGCCGTCGTGTACTTCCTCTTCGTGGTGCCGATGAACCGCGCGAATGCCCGGCTCCGGGCCCATGCCGAGGCGCAGGGCCCCGTGCAGGAGCCCATGCCCGTCGACACCGCGCTCCTCACCGAGATGCGGGACCTGCTGAAGGAGATGGCTGCGCGGGACGCCCGGCGATGACCGTCCTCGCCGTGGGCACGCAGCGCGTCCCGCTGCGTGCTGCGGTGAATCCGTTCAACTCCTTCGGGTTCTTCACCATGCAGGGCAACATCGCGGCTGCCGTCGTGCTGCTCGTGCGGGGCGCCACCGACGGCTGGGTCCCGTACGCGTTCCTCGATCCGGCGTCAGGCTATCTCTCCGCGTTCCTCTACGTGGCCGGCATCGCCGTCTCCATCGCGGGCTTCGGCGCTCTCGTCATCCTCATCAGCAGGTCCACGGGTTCCGTGAGCGGACTCGCCGCCAGGGTCCGCCGCACGCGAGGCTGACACCCGCCCTCAGGCAGGGCCACCACCGAGGACGTCCACGTGGACGTGGTCGAGGTGGCGCAGGATCTCGTTGGCGGGTTTGGGTGCGTCGTAGGGATGCCACTGCCCCCGGTCGAGGTGTGCGCTCCAGAACCGGTCGTCGAAGATCACGTACTGGATGTCCAATTCGTCCGCGTGGGCGACCAGCCAGTGCGCGAGCATCCACCCCTCACGCCGGTTCTCCTCGGTCACCGGGCGGAAGAGGATGTCGATGGCCCGGCCGTCGTAGTGCGTCGAATCCCCGCCGTGCCCCTGGCCGACACCCCCCGGCGCGAAGCCACCCACGCTCTGCTCGCCGAACACCTCCGCCATGTCCGTGCGCACCTGCTCGGCACGGGGTGTCAGGCCGGTGGCGGTGAGCTCTTCCAGCGGCAGATCCGTCGCCGCTGATCCCCGGCAGCTCAGGACGGGCCCTGCGTCACCGACCGGCCCGTCGGCCAGTCGCTGCAGCACCGCGTCGTCCAGGCCGGAGGTGTCGGGGGCCGCCACGCCCCGGGCGGCGAGTGCCACGGCGGTGGTGGCGTGCTTCGCCTGGGCTCGGTCGATTCCCATCACCCCGTCGGAGGTCCCGACCGTGCAATCCGGGCCGCCGGGCAGGGGGATGCCTTCCGTGCGCAGGGCGCCGAGCACACCGGGCCCGAGGAGGACCGCCACCGCGGCGAGCCCGCCGAGCAGGAGGACGCCCAGGAGCAGCCGCCCGAAGAGCCCGGCTCGGGTGACGACGGTTCGGCTCACGATGACGGACCCCTTGTGTGGCGATTGAAGTGCTGCCCGACAGCCCCCAGGAGCAGCTGAAGGGTTAACTCGACCGCCGGGTCCGGAAGTTCCCGTCGGCGGGACCTCGACCCCGCACCGGTCAGCGGTCGGGCGACGACGCCGTCCCGGACGTGAAGTCCTCCAAGAGCCGGAGACCCTGCCGGTCGACGGAGCGGTGGACCGCCGTGAGCACGACGACTCCTGTACCGGCGGCGCGGTCGACGCCGATCCAGCTGCTGAACCCTCCGGTGCTGCCGTTGTGCCACGTGACCCTGCGGCCGTGATGCTCGATGGTGATCCAGGCGGCGCCGATGCCGACCCGGGGCGCGAGGTCCGCGACGGGATCGAGCGCCGAGACGCCCCGGACCGTCCCGTCGAGGACCGAACGGAGGAAGTCGCGCATCGTATCGATGGTCGCGCGGATGCCTCCCGCGGGCGCGATGGCCTCGCCGACCCAGGGGTGCATGGGGCGCCCGAAGCGGGTGGATCCCCTCAGGTCCGCGGGCCCGAGGTCCCCTGCGCGTGCAGGCGTCGAGAATTCCGGCCCGAGGACGTCGTGCAGGAGCCGCTCGTAGCTGCTGCCGGTTGCAGCGGCGACGGCGTGTCCGAGCAGCTGGAACCCCAGGTTCGAGTAGCGGGGCCGGGGGGTGCCGAGCCGCAGGCCGCGCGTCTGCTCGAGGAGCTCGGCGAGTGAATCGCCGTAGGGGTTCTCGCCGCGGATCCACAACCGGAGCGATCGGCGGACCGGCTGCATGCCGGGCGGCAGGCCCGGGAGCCCGGAGCGGTGGGTGGCCAGGGACCCCAGGCTCACGGAGCCGACGTCCCCGTGCCCTTCCAGGGGGAGCAGTTCGCGGAGCACGGTGTCCGGGGAGACGATGCCCCGCTCCACCGCGTCCCGGTACAGCAGCCCCGTGAGCCCTTTCGAGATGGACCCGATCTCGAAGGTGGAGCGGTGGTCCGAGCGCGCCGTCGCCGTCAGCTCACGCCCGGGGGCGACGACCGCCACCGCTGCGGGTGCTGATCCGACCGCGCGGTCCACGGCCCGCACGAGGTGCGCGTCTCCCGCCCATCCTGTCGTCATCGCGATCTCCCTCCGTCGGTGGTGCGTCTCCGTGGCGGGCTCCTCGCCGCGCGCAACAGGGTCAGGAGACGGGCGTGCTCTCCGGCCTACCTGCGGGTGTCCGCCAGGTCCGACGTCGACGGGCCCTCCAGCAGTTTGCCGTCCGCCGTGAACCGCGAGCCGTGCAGCGGGCAGTCCCACGACCGTTCGGCGTCGTTCCAGGTGAGGACGCCCTTCAGGTGCGGGCATACCGCGGAGACGCGGTGCTGGACGCCGTCGACCGTGCAGACGCCGATGGGTCGTGCGCCCTCGCGGATCACGCGCCCCTCGCCCTCGGCGGGAGCGGACGACGCCGACCGCGCGAGGCCCGAGAGCCAGCCCGTGACCATCTCCATGCCGACGACGGCGTTCGCCTGGGCGGTCTGCAGGGCATCGGCCGGGCTGACCTTCGTGCGGTAGAGCGTCTCGGCCCACGGCATGTTGCCGCCCAGGATCTCGGCCGCGAGGGCGAGGGACGCGGCGACGGCGTTGGTCATGCCCCATTTGTTGTAGCCGGTCGCGGCGTAGATGTGCCCGCCACCGGCCGGGACCTTGCCGACGAACGGGACGGCCGCGGCCGGGGTGTAGTCCTGGGCGGACCACGCGTAGGCGGGCCGCGCGGTGGGGAAGTACTCCTGCGCCCAGCGCGTGAGGTCGTCCACCTTCGCCTGCGTGTTGGAGCTGTGGCCCACCTTGTGGCCGTTGCCACCGACGATCAGGTACTTCGTGCCGTTCACCGTGGCGGTCCGCAGCGACCGGGTGGGGGAGTCCGCGCTGAGGTACATGTCCTCCGGCACGTCGTCGCCGACCGTGAACGCCACGCAGTAGGAGCGCATGGGCTGCAGCACGGCGAAGTACCCGCCGCGGTCGAGGATCGGGATGCCCGTCGCGAGCACCACGTTCGATGCCGTCACGGCGCCCGCACTGGTCCTCAGTTCGACGCCGTCGCCCCCCGCGCGAGCCTTCGCGACCCCCTCGACGCGGACACCCTCGATGAGTGATCCGCCGTGCCGCCGGAACTCGGAGGCCAGACCGGCGAGGACCTCGAGCGGGTGGAACTGCGCCTGGTCCTTCAGGCGCAGGGTCTTCCGGACGGGGAAGGGGAGTTCCGCGGCGTTGCCGAGTTCGGTGACGAGGCCGGCCTCCGTGCAGGCCTCGTGCTCGTCGGTGAGCTTCCGGGCACCGGTGTCGGTGGTCGCGTAGTCCACGGCATCGCGCCGCTCGTAGCCGATACCGTGCTCGTCGCAGAACCGCAGCAGCCAGCTCTGGCCCTCCCGGTTGCCGGTCACGTAGGCCCGCGCCAACTCGGCGTCGTGGTGCTTGAGGATGGTGGAGATGCTGGTGCCCTGGAGGAGCGAGACCTTCGCGGTGGTGTTGCCCGTGGTCACCGCCCCTGCGGTCCGGGCTTCGAGGATCGCCACGCGGTGGCCGGCCCGGGCCAGGAGCAACGCCGTCGTCAGGCCCGTGAGCCCTGCCCCCACCACCACGGAGTCGTACGCGGCGCCGTCCTGCAGGGAGTCGGACGGGATGGGCGGGGCGGTGTCGAGCCAGAGTGATCTCACGGTGGTCCTCTCAGGAGCCGAACGGTGCTCCCACGGAACCACTAAGCCTGCTTACAGTCAAGCGTCCGAGGGTCGTCCGAGGCAGTGTCTGAGGCGGGCGCTAGGGTGGCGGCCGACGACTGTTTCCTCCAGGAAGGCGCCCCGGTGCACGTTCGACTCGTCCTGCCGCACCAGCTGTTCGAGGAGCACCTCGAGGCCTCCCGCGACACCCGCTTCGTGTTCCTCGAGGACGACCTCCTGTTCCGCAGCCTGCGGTTCCACCAGCAGAAGCTGGTGCTGCACCGTGCCGCGATGACCCTCTTCGCGGGACGCCTGGAGGATGCGGGCTACGACGTGGACTACGTGGAGACGTCGGCCGAGCACGCCAGCCAGGAGCGCCTGGCCGCAGTGCTCGCCGACCGCGGGGCCACCCTGGTGACCTACTACGACGTCGTGGACGACTGGCTCGAGCGCAGGCTCACCCGCACGCTCGCCGACGCCGGCGTCGAGGCGCACGTCCTCGAGACACCGCAGTTCCTCACGGCACGCGACGTCCTGGGCACCTACTTCTCCTCGCACAACTGGCGCATGCAGACCTTCTACGAGTGGCAGCGCAAGCGGCTCGGCCTCCTGGTCGAAGCCGACGGCTCCCCGACGGGCGGGAAATGGAGCTTCGACACGGAGAACCGCAAGAAACTCCCGAGGACGCTCACCCTGCCGGACCTGCCCGCGTTCGAGCGCCCCGTGGAGGTTCAGGAGGCCATCGCCTGGGTGGCGACCGCCTTCCCCGACAACCCCGGCAACGCCGAGTCCTTCAACTGGCCCGTCACGCACCGCCAGGCGTCCGACGCCCTGGAGGCGTTCCTCACTGAGCGCTTCGAGCTGTTCGGCCCCTACGAGGACTCCATCGCCGTGGGCCAGACCTATCTGTTCCACTCGGCCCTGAGTTCCAGCATGAACACCGGGCTCCTCAGTCCCGCCGAGGTGGTGGATCTCGCGCTCGACTTCGCGGAACGCCACGACACGCCGATCGCCAGCGTGGAGGGCTTCATCCGCCAGGTGATCGGCTGGCGTGAGTACATCCGCGCGTCCTACGTGCTCCGCGGGCGCGAGATGCGGACCGGCAACACACTGGAGCTCACCGCGGACCTCGACGAGCGGTGGTGGACCGGCGAGACCGGCCTTGCACCGGTGGACTCCGTGATCACGCGGATCCTCGACACGGCGTACGCGCACCACATCGAACGCCTCATGATCCTCGGGAACGCGGCCCTGCTGATGCGGGCCAGGCCCGACGCCGTCTACGAGTGGTTCATGGAGATGTTCATCGACGCGTACGACTGGGTCATGGTGCCCAACGTCTACGCCATGAGCCAATATGCCGCCGGCAGCATGATCACCACCAAGCCCTACGTCAGCGGCAGCAACTACATCAAGAAGATGAGCGACTTCAGGGACGGCCCCTGGCGGTTCAGCTGGGACGCGCTGTACTGGGAGTTCGTCAGTGACTACCGGGACCTGTTCGCCCGCAACCCGCGGTCGAACATGGTGGTGGCGCTCCTGGACCGTATGGACGCCGAGCGGCAGAGGGACCTGCAGCACGAGGCCGCCCGCTGGATCGCCGGCAAGGGGTCGACGTCGGTGGGCGAGTACCGCCCGGCCCGCACGGAGGAGCGCACGCGGACGCAGGCGCGCGCGCCGCTGGAGGATCGCACGACGCCGGAGGATCGCGCGACGGCGGGGGCTCCGGCGACCCAGGCCACGCTGCCCGGCCTATAGTCGGAATCATGGAACAACGAATTCTCGGAAGAACCGGCCGTCCCGTCTCCGTCGTCGGCCTCGGCACCTGGCAGCTCGGCGCGGACTGGGGCGAAGTGGAGGACAAGGACGCCGTCGCCGTCCTCGACGCCGCCGTCGAAGCGGGCGTGACCTTCTTCGACACGGCGGACGTCTACGGCGACGGGAGGAGCGAGACGACGATCGGGCGGTTCCTCGCGGACAACCCGGACCAGGACATCCTGGTGGGCACCAAGATGGGCCGCCGCGTGGACCAGACCCCCGAGAACTACTCGCTCGCCAATTTCCGCCAGTGGATCGACCGGTCACGGGCCAACCTCGGCGTGGACGCCCTCGACCTCGTGCAGCTGCACTGCCCGCCGACCTCCGTCTACAGCTCCGACGAGGTGTACGACGCCCTCGACACCCTCGTGGCCGACGGCGTGATCAGGAACTACGGCGTCAGCGTGGAGCGCACCGACGAGGCGCTCGCGGCCATCTCCCGCGGCAGCACCGCGAGTGTGCAGATCATCCTGAACGGATTCCGCCTCAAGCCGCTCGACGAGGTCCTGCCCGCCGCGAAGGCGGCCGGCGTCGGCATCATCGCGCGCGTCCCCCTCGCCTCCGGCCTGCTCTCCGGCAAGTACACGAAGGACACCGCGTTCGCGGAGAACGACCACCGCAACTACAACCGCAACGGCGCAGCCTTCGACGTCGGTGAGACCTTCTCCGGCGTCGACTACGAGACCGGGCTGCAGGCTGCGCAGGAGTTCGCCGACCTGGTGCCGGACGGCGTCACCACCGCGCAGGCGGCACTCGCCTGGATCATCGCGCAGGACGGCGTCAGCACGGTCATCCCCGGAGCACGCAACCCAGAGCAGGCACGCGCCAATGCCGCCGCAGCCGATCACACGGAACTGGGCGGCAGGATCAGCGCGGACGTCGCCGGCATCTACGACCGCCACTTCAGGGGCACGGTCCACCCGAAGTGGTGACCTGCAGGACACCGGGACCCGCCGGCGGTGCGCACGTATCGCGGCGGGTACCGGTGGCTCGGCGCCTCGACTAGGGTGTGGGGTACCCACGTCAGACGGAGTCAGAGGACGTCTGTCATTGTTGAAGAACCGATGAAGGAATCGACATGACTGAGAACACCTCGAGCGCGAGCGCCGGCGATACCCACACCATCCGTGACTGGACGGACCTCGCCGAGGAGATGTGGTCCTACCTCACCGGCCGGGGCGCCGCCATCAACTACACGCTCCAGGACATGACCATCGAGGTCCCGAGGGACATCGGCCCGGACGCCCCGCGTGCCACCTGGAAGTTCGACGGGACGCTCCGCATCACCACGAGTGACAACGCCGCCGGCACCGCCCAGGGCTGAACCGCCCCGACCGACATGGCATCGTCACTCAGGTTCGACATCGACATCGACTTCTCGCTGGCGGAGCCGGCCACCGACGGCAAGCCGGAGGCGAGACTGACCGGCACCGTGAAGGCGGCCGGCACCACCGTCGAGATCTTCGTCGACGACCCGGCAGCGTTCCGCGGGAACAACCTGCCCGGCATCGGGCAGGTACGGGCGTTCGCCGGAGCCCTGGCGCGCCGCGGACTCGCGGTGTCCGTTGCCGGTCCCAAGGGCCCGCTGGTCAGCCTCGGCGCGGTGAAGACCTCCATGGCGCAGCGCCTGATCACACGCTCCCCTCACATCCGGCTCGGGTCGCCGGGGACGCTCGCGCCGCTGCTCGGCATCGGGCGGCGCGCGCTCGAGAAGGGCTCCGCACCGTCGCTCCTCCCGCCGTCCACGCCGTTCCCCCTGGTGCCGACGGTCAACCGCCGGATCAGGCGGACCATCACGACGACGCACTACGTGCGGGGAGGCGGCCGCCCGCGGCTCATCTTCGTGCAGAACTCGCAGGTCTGGAACGGCCAGGTGCCGCGGGAGTTCGAACTCGTGGCCGACCACACCACGATCGGCAGTTCGGGCGACGCGATGCTGAGGCTCGACGGCCTCGATGACGTCCACGCGGAGGTCCTGCACACCGAGGATGACGAGTACGTGCTGGTGCCGCGCGGCGCCATCACGGGCAGCGTCAACGGCAGGGAACCCTCGATCCTGCGGACCGGCGCGCGGATCCAGCTCGGCGCCTGGGCACTGGCATTCTTCCGGGAGGAGTACGCGGACCACGGCAGGCCGTTCGGCGGTCGCAACGGTGGGGAGCTGTCCTACCAGCGTCCGCAGCGCAATCCCCGTACCGGGGCCACCGAGGTGGACGGCTCGGAGGGCGTCGGCGACTTCCGGCGACAGCCACGCTGAGCCGGCGGGCAGGGGAGCCGCCGGGACCGGCAGGAGGGCACGCACGGCATGGCCGATGACGTCGAACTCCTGCTGGGACCGGCGTCGGAGGCGTTCCTGCTCGAGGACTGGGCTGCGCTGGAGGCCGCCGGTCTGCCCAACCAGTCCCAGCACCAGTCCTTCAGCAACGCGCCGCACATCACCCTGGCGGCTGCCGCACGCATGGACGACCGTTACGACGTCGATCTCGCGTCCGTCGTGGCGGGGGACGGGCCGACGCTGGTGACGGCGGGCTTCCTCGTCTTCCCGACGCGGCGCAAGTTCGTGCTCGCCCGCCAGGTGGTGGCCGATGCCGCCCTGACGGACCTGCACTCTCGTATCTGGCGGGTTCTGGACGGCGTCGCGGACGCCGTCCCCACCACCGTGCCCGGCGCGTGGACGCCGCACATCACCCTCGGCCATGGCCTCACCGCGGACCAGCTGGCGTCCGCCTTCGGCATCCTGCGGAACCGCCCGAGGGAGCGACTCGATGCGGGGATCGTCCGGCGCTGGGACGCGAAGGAGAAACGCCTCGTGCTGCTCGGCGGCTCGTGACCGCCGGACTCGGGGGCCCCGATCCGCTCGGGACGAAGGCATTCTGCAGGTTCAAGGGCTCGCATCAATTTCCTGCTCATGGTCGGTCCGACCACGCAGGACACGCATAGCGCTAATCTTGATCCGTAGCGCGCATTCCGTCGGAACGCCCTGCAGGGAAACCCGAATGAGTTGGTGGAGGAATCAGGCATGCTGGATGAGTATGTGCAGCAGTGGAGCGCGATCCAGGCCGTCCGCGCCGCCGCCCTGTACCTCGAAGATGTTTTGACGACGTATTCCGAACTCGCAGGCGAAGCCGACGAGTTGGAGATCCAGGGATACCTGTCCGGCCTGGTGATGCTTTCCGCACCCGAGCGGGACCTGCTCGCCCAGGCCATCAATGAACTGCTCGACAGCACTGGCTCCACGGTCGACGGCGCGCACTACAGCGACCAGGACGTCGCTTCCCTCTCCGGCTACAGCGAATACCTCCGCGATCTGGCACTCTCCCCCGACGGCTACGACTTCACCGCCCCGCCGGTCGGGGACCATGGCGCCGGCGCTGGTGTTCCTGCCGCTGATTCCGGTGACCCCACTCATGCCGAAGCTGGACATGATCCTGACCCGGACGAGACCGAATTCCGGCGCGTCCACGCGTTGTACGAGTCGAGGCTGCTCGAGACCGGGCCGGAGGAACGCTTCGACAGGATCACCCGGCAGGCCCGCGAGTACTTCGGCGTCAGCTCGGCCTCCATCGCCCTGATCACCGAGGACGCACAGGTCATCAAGTCCGTCGTCGGACCTATCGGCCAGGACCTTCCACGGGGCCTGGCATTGTGCGCGAGGACCATCGAGAAGGACCGCACTCTCGTCATTCCTGATGCCACCATCGCCCCGCAGTGGCGGGATCATCCCCTCGTCGCCGGAGGGCCCCGGATTCGCTTCTACGCAGGCCACCCCATCAGCACAGTCGAGGGCTGGCGTATCGGTACCCTCTGCCTCATCGACGAGCGACCGCGCACCTTCACCGAGGAGGATGTGCAGGTCCTCAGGCGTCTGGCCGGGCAGGTCCAGCTCGAACTCTGGGTCTAGGCCGGGGCTGCCGATTCCGGTCGCCAGGCAGGGTCGTCAGCCGGCTTGGTTTGCTTTCGGGTGTCTTCTCGATATCCTCTTGCAGACACCGGGGTCTAGACGAAGGCCATGGTTCTGACCCATACAGGAACGGCTATGACAGAACTTTCGCACCCAGTCCACACCAGTCCCACTCGCACGACGACGACGGTCGAGTCGGGCTCTACGCTCTCGCTGGCCGACCCTCCGGCCGGTCACGAGGAACCCGAGCCGCAGACTGCCCGTCATGAGCGCGACATCACGCTGCTCGATGATGACCGGTCCCATGGAGGCCTTGCAGCACGATCGACCCGACAACTGCGCGTCCTGGCCAACCAGGCCTTCAAACTCATGGATACCGGACATCCGCCCGCCGGTGCCATGGATCATTACGAAGCGATCGTCGATGAACTCGAGTGCCGCGCACGGCAGGCCGCAACCCGCGGTCCCGATCTCGCGCTCGAGCTCAAGGAGACGTTCCGCGACAACGCCCTGTACTGCCGGTTCGAGCTGATCATCGACGGCGCCCTCGCCGCATGGCTGAAGTACACGATGAACGGAGCCCGGATCGTGCTCCTCGACGGCGTGGAACAGCCCGGATTCCAGGACCAGGGGATCGGCGCGACCCTCATGCGTCACGCCGTGCTCAACGCCCACAAACGCCGTCTGAGCCTCACCCCCCGATGCCCCATGGCTTCGGCTTTCTTCGCCGACAACCCCCAGTACAGGCTCCTCGCCGGCCGGCACTAGGAGGTCGACGGGCAGCAGTTGCACTTCGACCGTCCCGCCACCGGGCGTCACGCTCGACAACCCGTCGGACGATTCCTCACCGGGCGCGGGAATTCGGTCGGGTAGGGGTCGTGCCACGGATCGCCGGGGCGATGCTTGCACCGGCGATCACGGCAGAGATGGCAAAAGCCGTTGTGGGGCCGACCATCCCCAGCAGTGCACCGATGAGTAGTGCCCCGAGGGCCTGGCCGAGGGCCAGCGTGATGAAGAGGGCCGCGGTTCCGGCTGCGCTGCGTCCAGGAAGCACACGGGTGGCCCAGGCGATCAGGATTCCGCTGAGCGCGACGTAACTGGCGCCGAACGCCCCACCGGCGACGTACACGGCTGTGACGTCAGCGGGCCAGGCGCCGATGACCAGCGTGGCCGAACCCATCAGTGTCGTGGTGGTGATCCATCCCGTTCGCAGACCCCATCTGGTGACGAGATCGCCGGAGAAGGCGCCTGCGATGCCGGCCGCTCCCAGACACACCCAGAAGACGGTCGCTTCGGGTTCGGTCATTTGTCCTTGCGTGACCACCAGGGACCGGCCGAAGGTCCAGACGGCGGCGCTGGAGACACCTGCGAGGAGCGCGGCAGCCGCGGCCAGAAGCAGGGGTCTGAGGTCTGCGATGCGGGAGGTGGGGCGTTCTTGGGTGCGTGGGACTGCTGCGGATCGTCGGCCCGTAGCCAGTACGGCGATGGTGGCGCTGATATTGATGATGGTGATGATCCACCAGGCTGTCCGCCATTGATCGGTGAGGATGAGGGCGAGGGGCCCGGCGATGACGACACCGAATCCTGTGCCTGAATTGACCACCGCTTGTGTCCGGGCGGCATCGGATGAGCTGATCTTCTCCTCGACAAGCGTGACCAGGCCGGGTGAGGCGAACCCCGCGCCGGCGCCGGCGATGAGCATGCTGACCGCCAGAACCGCCACGGACCCTGAGAGCGCCACTCCGATGCTGCCCGCGGACGCGACCGCTCCAGCAAGGAGCACTGTCCGGCGGGGTGCGCCGGTCATGCGGTACGCCGCGGCTGCCGCAATGCAGTAAGCGACGAAGCTGCCGCTGGAGATGGTGCCGGTGACCGCGGGAGTCAGGTCGAAGGACCGGCCGAAGGCTGGAGCGAATAATCCATAGCCGAATCGACTCAGCCCGTAGGTGGCCGCGATGAGGGCGGTAGCACTGATGACGAACGGCAGATCGGTGCGCACTCCGCCTCCCAGGTAGAACGACCGTTATAGTAGAACCGACGTTATAGTGGACGCCATGGAAGTACAAGTCAGGCATTCACCGGCGAGGCAGCGGCTACTGGATGCCGCGGACGAACTCTTTTTTCTGAACGGCATCGCCAGGACCGGGGTGGATGAGGTACTTCAACGGGCGGGCGTTTCCGTTGCCACCCTCTACGCGCAGTTCGGCAGTAAGGACGGCCTGCTTCAGGCCAGTCTTCAGCGGCGGCTCGAGATCTGGGAGGCCTATTGGGATGAGGCGATCAGAGCGGCGAATTCCGATCAGGATCGTCTGCTGGCGGTTTTCGACGCCCTGGAGCTGTACCGCGCACGCCAGCACAACGTCCGCTGGTGCGCGTTCCTGTCGACCGCTGTGGAGATCTCCAGTACCGCCCATCCGGCAGGTGACCTGATCGGCGCCGACACGGCACTGCTCACCCGGCGCCTCCAAAGGCTTTCAGAACCACTGGCCGGGGTCCGCGCGGAGGACCTGGCAGCGTCTATTCTGCTCATCTACAACGGGACTCTGACAAGCTTCCTGCGCGGCAGTCCCACCGATCCGATCTCTCACGGCCGGAGAATCGCCGACCTTACAGCCAGTACCTTCACCAGCTGATCAGGTTCGTGACCAGTCCCATGCGAAAGAGCTTGCTCGAGGAATAGCGGAGAAGCCCGCTCGGCTCGAACAGGGATATGCCGCCCGGTCGCAGTGTCTTGTAGGCCAGCCAGAGCAGGTAGAGGGCGCCGGCCACTTTCAGGGCGATGAACAGCCATGGCGCGACGAGGAAGAACGCGGCAGCGAGTGAGATCAAGGGGTCCCGCCCTGATCTGCAGTACCCAGGTACTGCACTGCAGATCAGGGCGGGACCCAGGTCCGATGTGTTCGCCGGCGAGCACGCCTAGCGTGGTTCGCATGCGAAAGAGGAGAACATGATTGCGGCAGAAGCGCTCGTGAAGCGTTACGGGACCAAGGTTGCGGTCGATGCGGTCGACTTCACGGTCGAACCCGGGCAGGTCACGGGCTTTCTGGGGCCGAACGGGGCGGGGAAATCCACGACGATGAGGATGATCGTCGGCCTGGATCGACCGAGCGCGGGCCGGGTGACGGTGAACGGGCGCCTGTACCACGAGCATCGGGCACCGTTACGGGAGGTCGGTGTGCTGCTGGATGCGAAGGCCGTCAACGGCGGCCGCTCGGCGTACAGACACCTCCTCGCGATCGCGGCCACGCACAGGATCGGAGCTCCTCGCGTGCGCGAGGTCATCGGCCTGGCAGGACTCGATTCGGTCGCAGGCAAGCGTGTCGGCGGATTCTCCCTCGGGATGAGTCAACGACTGGGTATAGCTACTGCCCTGCTCGGCGATCCGGCAACAATCATCCTCGACGAGCCCGTGAACGGCTTGGACCCGGAGGGCGTCCGGTGGGTGAGGACATTGATGCGGGATCTGGCGGCCGAGGGCCGAACGGTGTTGCTGTCATCGCACCTCATGAGCGAGATGGCTCAGACCGCCGACCGGCTCATCGTGATCGGGCGAGGCAGGATCCTGGCGGATGACTCCATCGGCAGCGTCATTTCCGGGGCGACTCGTTCCGTGACTCGAGTGCGCACTCCTGACCCGGATCGTCTGATGACGACGATCACCGGGCCTGACATCACCTTCTCGGTTCTGACCGATGGTGCCATCGAGATCACTGGGCTGACCGCTGAGCAGGCGGCTATTGCTGCATCAGCGGGCGGGGTCGTCCTCTACGAAGTCACCCCGATATCGGGTTCGCTGGAAGACGCCTACATCGCCCTCACCGCGGAAGACGTCGAATACCGATCATCGACCACCCCAGGGACAGGAACACACGAATGAACGTGCTCGAAGCCCGACGCGCGACCGCTCCCGCGAAGAACACTCCGAGGTTCGTCGACGTCCTCCTGTCCGAGTCCATCAAGCTCACGAGTCTTCGATCGACGGTCAGCCTCCTGGTGGCCATCGTCGTCCCCGGGGTCGCGATCAGTGCGGTCCTGGGTGTCACCGCGGAAAGCGCCGGGGTGCCGAGCGAGCCCTCGGTGGGCTTCATGCTGGATCAGGTCACCATCGGAACCGTGTTGTTCGGGCAGCTCCTGGCAGGGGTTCTCGGGGTCCTGATCATCAGCGGTGAGTAC
The DNA here is from genome assembly GCF_058269215.1 of Arthrobacter sp. TJ-238. Taxonomy (NCBI): domain Bacteria; kingdom Bacillati; phylum Actinomycetota; class Actinomycetes; order Micrococcales; family Micrococcaceae; genus Arthrobacter; species Arthrobacter sp. TJ-238. The sequence goes on from NZ_JBZCNH010000011.1 coordinate 52,256, forward strand.
TCGAGCGGGACGATTCAATCGACGCTCCTCGCAGTCCCGGGCAGAGGCACCGTCCTCGCCGCCAAAGCGGTCGTACTGTTCCTCATCGTGACCGCCGCAGCTCTGGTTGCGATGTGCGGCTCATGGGCCGTGACCTATCCGATGTTCACCGCCCTCGGGATCGAGGTGGGTCTGACGTCCGCCGGGGTGATGTCCGCGCTCATCGGCGGGTCGGTCTATATCGGCCTCTCGGCCGTTCTCGGTCTGGGCATCGGCGCCCTGTTGCGTTCTGTCGCTGCTGGGGTAGCAACCGTCATCTCGATAATCTTGCTGCTACCGATCGTGTTGTCCGTCCTTCCTGCTTCGTCGCTGGTCAGGAACTTCCACCTCCTGTCGATGTCGAAGGCCGGCGATGCAATGTCCAACGCCCCGGATGACGGAGGGATTTTCATGGATCTGGCAGACGGATACGTCAGCGCGGGTGCAGGCTGGCTCGTCGCAGCCACCTGGGCGGGTCTTTTCCTTCTCATGGGCTTCATCCAGCTACGTCGTAAGGACGCCTGATCTTCGCGCAGGACGGATCGCGCGGCGCCCTGACTGTGGCGTCGCGCGATCGGAGCACCACCCTTCGGACTCGTCCTGGTCGTGCGCAGATCACGGACATCCTCATCCTGACGTTCTACGCCGGCCTGGCCATCGGCATGGCGCTCCTGTCCTCCGAGCCACCACACATCACGCCTCTGTGGTCGATGGTCGTACTGGGCGTCGGCGGTCTCATGGTCCTCCTGACCCGTCGTGGCAATCCGGGCCTGACCTTCACCGCCGCGATGGTGCTGTCGGTGCTCTCCCTGGCCGGCGGTTCGGGTGCTGAGTTCCTACTCGCCGTGATGGCGGTATACGCCGCCGGGGTGCACCGAACAGGAAGGGTCGGCTGGACCTATCTCGGTGTTGCCATGGTTTGCGGTGCGATAGGGGCGGTGGCCTTGTCCGTTCGGGGGATCATCGGGCCGCCCGTTCTGGGGTTGGCCCCGCGAGTCCTGACCAGGGATCCGCTGCTGGACTGGGCGAACGCCTATCTGATCATCGCCGCGGCGCTGCTGATCGCGGCACTGCTCGGAATGAACGTGGGACACCGGCGACGCCATGTCGGCGAGCTCCTCGACCGAGCGGACAGACTGGCGCGCGAGCGGGATCAACAAGGAGAGATCGCCAGAGCCCTCGAGCGCGAACGCATTGCGCGCGAGATGCACGACGTCATCGCGCACAGCCTCTCAGTCATCATCGCCGTCTCCGACGGTGCACACGCTGTCGCAGACGAACGCCCCGCTGAAGCGAAAGCAGCAATCGGCCGGGTTGCCGAGACCGGCCGCCGAACCCTGGTGGAAGTGCGCCGCCTCCTCGGGGGTGTTCGAGGCGACGAGCAGACTTCGGAGCAGGATCACACACCGCAACCGACTGCGTCCAACCTCACCGCGCTCGCAGCCGAGTTCGCATCGGCCGGACTGCCCGTACGACTCAGCGTGACAGGGGTGCCCTCCACCGATCCCGGTCTTGGCCTCACCGTTTATCGGATCGTGCAGGAATCACTGACGAACGTCCTCCGCCACGCCCGCGGGGTTGAAGACGTCACGGTGACGGTCATGTGGGCTACGGACGCAGTGACCATCCTCGTCCGGGACGCCGGACCGCCCGCGCCCGCACCGACGCCCTCACCTACAGGCCGCGGCCTTCTCGGCATCCGGGAAAGAGCGACACTCTACGCTGGGACGGTGGAGGCCGGACCTCACGAAGATGGCGGGTGGCGCGTCTTCGTACGACTACGACGCGAGGAACCGCAACCATGAGCGACGACATACGGGTGCTGCTCGTCGACGACCAGGAACTCGTCCGCTACGGCTTCAGATTGATGCTGGACGTCAATCCCGGAATGGTCGTCGTGGGTGAAGCGTCCGACGGCGCACAAGCGGTCAGCGCTGTCGGCCGGCTCCAGCCCGACGTCGTACTCATGGATATCCGCATGCCGGGAATCGGCGGCATCGAAGCAACCGAACGCATCACCCGTCTCCATCCGGACACCCGCGTCCTTGTCGTCACCACCTACGACATCGACGAATACGCTTTCGGTGCGCTCGAGGCCGGCGCGGCCGGCTTCCTGCTGAAGGACACCCGCCCTGACGATCTCGTAGCCGCGATACGCGCCATTCATTCCGGAGACGCTGCCGTGTCCCCACGCATCACCGCGAAACTCATCCAGATCGCCGCGCCGCACCTCCTTGCGCGTCGGACCACCAAGGCAGACGACGACGCACTGTCCGAGCTCACTGCACGGGAACGCGAGATCTTCGTCCTCATCGGTCAAGGCGAGACCAACAGCGAAATCGCAGCGACCCTGTACCTCAGCGAGTCGACCGTCAAGGCAAACGTCGGGCGGGTGCTCTCCAAACTCGGCCTCCGCAACCGGGTCGAAGCGGTCATCCGCGCCTACGAAACCGGTGTGGTCGGCCAGCAACCCGCGTAACACGACCCCCTGCCTCCCGTCACCGACCGGACCGTCAATTCGCACCAGCCACGGCGATGGTGCTCATGCCTGGGACTCCACGGAGGTGGCGGATGCGTCTGCGGCCGCTCCCACGGAGGATGCGTCGTCGGGAAAGAAGAGCTCTTCGATGGACGTCCCGAAGATCGCCGCCAGCCGGAAGGCCAGCGGCAATGACGGATCGAAGCGCCCGCGCTCGATGGAGATGATCGTCTGACGGGAGACGCCGAGCTCGTCGGCAAGCTTCTGCTGGGACCACTGAAGCCGCGTGCGGGATTCGTTCACCAGGTTCCGCACGTCAGCCTCGGTATCGCTGGAGCAGGTAACGTACCGCGACCGAGACGAAGGCCAGAGCGACGACGGCGGCCAGCAGGAGACTGGGGTCCAGGACGAATTTCTCCGGGATGAAGGACAGGACGGTCGCGGTGACTCCGGCGACAAGGACGATATCCGTCAAGGCCCCGGCAGCTGCCTTCTCGTACCAGCCCGCCTCCACGGACTCCTCCGGTCGCTCGGCAGCGCCCGTCATGGTCGACCGGTCGACCACGAGGAGGTAGACCAGCATCGTCGACGGGGGTGCGAGGCAGACAGCGAATACTGCTCCTACAAGCACGGGGTCGGATCCACCGACACCGAGCATGGCAGCCAGAACACCGAGCAGGGCGCCGATCACGATCCCGCACGGGAGAGCGATCGCCATGGCCGGGTACCGCCGTGCTCCGAAGGTCGTGCGACCCCACTTCGTGCGTACGCCCTGATCCGTCATCGCTGCCCCCTCGTATGTACATGTCGCTTTACACTGTCCAGTCTGCTTTACATGCTGTTGGCAGTCAACAGGTGCGGTAGCTGTCTGCCGCAGGGGAGTGGTCAGCCCGGCCAGAGGTGCGCATGGAGGGCGCGAACCAAGGAAGCCAGGCGGTCGTGGTGGTGGTCCGGCCGGCGATCTCGTTCGGTCCTGGCTCGAGGGCCGGAGTCGGGTTGGTGCCCTCGGTCGGGGTGGCGAGGGGGCGTCCGCCGGTGATGAGGGCTGCGAGGACACCGTAGAGGAGGCTGAGGGCGGCGGTGACGCCCATCATGGGCCGCATATCGGGGGCAAGCAGTGGGTCCGTGAGTCCGACCTGGCCGTCGAGCATGACGGGGAGCGACGCGGTGGTGAAGACGGAAGTGGCCGAGACGGCCGCAATGGAAAGCCGGCGCCCCCATCCGGTGAGTCTGCCGGACCGCTTCAGCTCAGGGTGGGCGCGAGGGCGCCGAGGAGCACCCCGGTGGCGCAGGTCCTGATAGGCGTGCAGAACTGTGTGCAGACTTACGCCCAGCGACACGCCGAGTGCTTTGGCCGCCGGCAGCTCGGACAAGCGGCATCACAGGCTGTCGGGAGGACGCCGGCTGCTGGTTCTCACCCTGGTTCCCCGGTGGTCGAAGATGGCGGGGACCAGGGCTGGTCGGTAGAATCAGGGACTGGTTCTTTCCGACTGGTCTCACAATGCTGGTGCGTTGAGTTGGTGTACCGACGCTGCCTCGGTAGTGCTGCGCCCCCTGTCGACCGAGGAAGAGCCCTGTGATCAACGCCTACACCTTCGATGACCGCTTCGACGTCGTCCGTTTCGAGCGGTGCGCCGTCTCTGTGCGTGCCAAGGCGGATGTCTCCATCTCGAAAGCGGACGCGCTCATGATCCTGAGGCGCAGCTTCGAGCTGACGGACAATCGACAGTACGTCGTCCTGCTCGTGGTCGACCACATCATGAACATCAGCGCCGACGCCCGCCAGGTGCTGTCCTCGTCGCGGAACATCCTCGCCGCGGCGATGCTCGGTCAGGGGGCGATGGACGAGGTGCTCGCAGCCCCCTATCTGCGTGCCGTGTATCCGGGTGAGTACTTCACGGAGGAAACCCTGGCGCTGCAGTGGTTGAGCATGATGCACGATCTCGTGTGCGCGGATCCTGTTCCGCACGCCCTCAGTCTCACCGTCGACCTCGACCCATTCCGCCCGAGGAAGCCGCGAGCAGCCTGAATCGGCCGCACCTCTGCTGATCGCGCGGTGCGCAGGCAATACGGTGCGCGGTAAGTGCAGTGCTTTCTCCTGGAAGTCACGATGTGATTCATGCAGCGACCATGGCGAGGGAGTCGAGATGGCGGCCGAGTTCCTTCGACGCCCAGCCCGTGTCTTCGTTCCTGCGTTGCCGGATGAGGTGAAGAGCGAGCCCGTCGATCACGGCGTGGGTGCGCGCTGCCTCGGCCACCGGGTCAAGCCCGCTGTATCTGGAATCCGCCGTGAGCAGTTCGAGAAATCTCAAGCACCCTCCCCGTAGGTCCTGATGCGCCCGATCGTATGCGGGCTGGAGCACGGGATCAGTGAAGGCAAGAACCCCTACCGAGAGGAAGACTTCCATCTCCACGCGTCGCTCGGCGTCGAGCGGTAGGAGTTGGGAGAAGTAGTCCTCCACCGTCTGCCGCATGGATGAAGCACGTTCGATCGCGGCGATGCGATCCAGAACCCTCTGACGGACGAGGTCCAGCACGTAGACGCGCAGGGATTCCTGCGTCGGGAACAGGTAGCGCAATGATCCGGCCGCTATGCCGGCCTCCCCTGCGACATTGCGGACGGAGAGCTTGGTGATCCCGTCACGCACGACGACCCGCCAGGCGGCCTCTCCGACCAGCCGTTCCCGTGCTGGTTTGTCGATCAACTTGGGCATGACCCCCATTTTGGCACGACCGTGTGATAACTTCGTGGCACGGTCGTACCAAAAAGGGGGAATCGTGATCCTGGGTGTCATCATCGCGTGCGAGGTCGGCTTCTGGGTCGCCGTACTTTCCGGTCTGGCAGTCCGATACATCCTCGGCGCCGGACGGCTCGGAGCTGTCCTGCTCCTCTGCGCTCCACTGATCGATGTGGTGCTTCTGGTGGCAGTCACCGTCCACCTGTCGACGGGTGCTACGGCTTCCTGGCATCATGGCCTAGCCGCGCTCTACGTCGGGTTCTCCGTGACGTACGGCCACCGGATGGTTGCGTGGGCTGATGCGCGATTTGCCCATCGGTTTGCCGGTGGTCCCGCACCGTCGAGGATCACCGGGGCGCAGTACACACAGCGGTGCTGGGCTGACTTCCTGCGAACGCTCGGGGCTGCTCTGATCGCCGGAGGCATCCTCGCCGCAATAACCCGGTGGATCGATGACCCGGTTCGCACCGAAGCAATGACCGGGTGGAATGGCATCCTCGGAATCGCTGTCGCCGCCGAGTTCATCTGGGCACTGAGCTACACCCTGTGGCCGCGCAGATCGGCTCCATCCACCCCCATGAGCGTCTCCTCACCCTGATCGCCGGTCACCACGCCTCTTGCGTCGAAGCGCCCACCTGGGGTTGATCCATTGACGAGTGCTGCGTCAGACGGCGCCGGCTATTTCCCGAAGTGCCCGTATGTGCGCATCGAAAGCCGCCCTTCCGGGCCGGGACAGTGACAGCCACATCACCCGACGTGCATCACTTCGATCCACCGACGCCGTTTTGTCGGAAACAACGTATCCCGCCGTGATCAACGTCTTGACGTGCTTGGACAGTGTGGCGTCCGAGACCTCCAGGGCGGTCCGGAGGACCGCGAAGTCGAGTCGGTCGACGGGGCGCAGAAGCCCACAGATCCGCAAGCGCAGCGGCGCGTGAATGACGTCGTCGAAGCGCACCTCATCCACGGCGGAGTCTCTGGGCTGCGGAGCGGTAGGCCACTGAAGCCAGCCACGTCGTGAGGGCGAACGCCATGATGCTGGTGAGGGTGACGGCCCAGTGCAGGCCGAAGGACACCAGGCCGAGAGAGATGCTGAACAGCGCCAGGCAACTGACGACGATACCGATCAGGGCCAATCCGGCCAGCAGCCCCATGCTCCTGAATCGGACGCCGGTTTTTCTCTGGATCAGATAGATGATCACGACCACTATGGCCAGGACCAGCCCACCTGTCGCCGGCGAGTCGTAGTTCTCGCCGGGAGATGTCGCGGCCGCTGCGCCGACCCACCACGCAGCCACTGCTCCGAAACCTGCAAGGAGCAACCAGGGGACCCGGATGCCTGCCGCGAGTCGGTCGCGGTCTGCCGAAAGCCCCTCCAGCGCATGGATGGCTTCATTGCGTGAGGGCCCCTGCGGGTTAGTTTCCATGACGGAAAGACTAATGAATTGTTTCCATCGCGGCAAGACACTTGGCGGCCCTGGCCCGACGTCCACCGACCCGGTCACACCGGCATTGCCATGAGTTGCGGGTTGGCGCCCGTAGGCCGATCCCGCTGCCTGCGGCCGGTCCTTCGGTCGAGACTGGTGGCACGCGCACGACGATGAAGACGAGCTCATTCAGCACCAGACCTAGCCGACCTCTGTGATCGAGTCGGTGGCCTTGCCACATGCACTCGGGCTGCCCGGTTCGTCCCTCGGCCTGTCCTGCCCGCCCAGCAGGCAGAGGGACGAACCGACAATGAACAGGCTCAGGCAGGCGGGACAGGATTCGACCTCGGGGCATCCCGGGTGCTGTCCGCCAGTGCAATCGTGGGCTCCTGCTCCCGGGAGTAGTCCGCGAGGTGTTCCTGGACCTGCCGTTCGACCTGGTCCGACATCGACTCGTTGACCTGGTCGCTGACGCGGTCCGCCATTGCCGCGGCAGCGGCCTTGCGCTGCGCGGCCTGCCAGGCCCGGTGCTCGCCATGGAATGCTCTGGCGGTAGCGACGCACATGAGGAGCATGACGACGCTGAATGGCAGGGCTGTGAGGATGGCCGCGGTCTGGATCGAGCTGAGTCCGGTGTCGCCCACCAACAGCAGGGCGATGGCGACCAGCGCTGCAAGGACCGCCCAGAATACGCGGATCCAGTTCCGCGGGTTCGAGTCACCGCCCGTGGAGATCATGCTCATCACCAGGGCTCCCGAGTCCGCCGAGGTGATGAAGAAGATCGCGATCAGGAGGATGGCGCCGATCAGCAACACCGGACCGCCGGGAAGGCTACCGAGAAGCCCGAACAGCGCGTTCTCGGTGTCCACGGAGCCGTCGTCGGCGATCAGGCCACCCTGCCCGAAGATCTCGCGGTAGATCGCGGACCCTCCCATGACGGAGAACCACAGGAATCCGAGCGTCGTGGGGACGAGGAGGACGCCGGCGACGAACTCCCGTACGGTCCGTCCCTTGGAGATACGGGCGATGAAGATCCCGACGAAAGGCGCCCATGACATCCACCAGCCCCAGTAGAAGGTGGTCCAGGAAGCCTGCCATGCCTCACCTTCCGCGCCGGAGAACGCCAGCGTGTTGAACGTGAGGCCGACGACGTTCTGCAGATAGTGGCCGATCGACTGGACGAACTCTCGCAGGAGGAACAGGGTGGGGCCGGCGAAGAGCACCACGAGCAGCAGCAGCGCTGCGAGCACGAGGTTGATGTTGGAGAGCCACTTCATCCCCTTCCCGACGCCGGACACGACCGACACGATGGTCAGGGTGGTGATGCACAGGATCAGCCCCACCTGCGTCGCCTCGGTGGCCGCGAGGATGTTGGCGCTCTCCAGGCCGGAGGATATCTGGAGGACACCGAGTCCGAGGGATGTCGCGACTCCGAACAGGGTTCCGACAAGGGCGACGACGTCGATCGCGTGGCCCCAACCACCCTTGACGCGATCACCCAGGAGTGGTTCGAGGGTCCAGCGGATCGAGATGGGCCGGCCACGCCGGTGGACGGCATAGGCGATGGAGAGGCCGACGACGACGTAGATGCTCCACGCGTGAAGTCCCCAGTGGAGGAAGGTCTGCGTGATGGCCTGCTGGCCCAACTGGATGTCGGAACCGGTGACCCCAGGACGAGGGCTCGCGAAGTGATTCAGCGGTTCAGCCACCCCCCAGAACACCAGACCGATACCCATGCCTGCCGCGAAGAGGAGCGCGAACCAGGACATGGTGGAGAACTCGGGCTTGTCCTCGTCCTTGCCGAGGCGGATGTCACCGTAACGGCTGAATCCGACCCAGAGGGCGAACACGACGAAGAAGGCCACGAGGGCCACGTAGTACCAGCCGAACGCACCGATGACGTTCTTCTGAATGCCCGCGAAGAGCGAGGAGGCCGTGTCCGGTGCGATGAGGGCGAACGTAACGAAGAGTACGATCAGCGCCGACGCTGGGATGAATACCGGCAGGGCCAGTCGCGCCCGTGATGCGGTGAGGGTTCCCGCTGCCTCGCCCGGGCGCTGGGGCGGGCTGGTGGCGGCTTCATCCCGCGACTTGATGCTCACTGTCATGCTCCTTCTGAGGTGTGTGGGCGACCCGCAGCCATGAATCCTGTGTCAGCCGGGATCGTTTCGGACCGGCATCCAGCGTAGCGATCGTGTCCTCGACCGGAACCGTCCAGAGGGGCGCAGACACCGCTCCGGTCTCTGCCAGGAGTCATCTCCGACCATCAACCACCCCTGTGGATCGTTGTCAGGACGGCGTACACCGGTAGCACGGGCCGTCCCGGGCGAGGGTGGAAGGATGTGAGCCAATCGTTATGTCGGGACCCTGCCGTGCGGACCCGGAGCCTCATGCCCTCTGGGCCGGTGATGTGGATGCCGGGGCGATCATGAATCGGAGGTCGCGGCTTCGGTTTCGGTCCTCATGAGGTCTTCACCCGCGTCCGTGTGGGGTGTCGAGGCGGATTCGAGGACCTGTTCCCGCGCGTACTGAAAGGCGACCATCGCGACGGCTATGACGGGCGTAGCCAGGAATGCTCCGACGATTCCGAAGAGGGATCCGCCGGCGGTCACTCCGGTCAGGACCACAGCGGGGTGCAGTTTGAGGGACTTGCCGACCAGGATCGGCTGCAGCACATTGCTTTCGAGCTGCTGCACCAGCAGCACGATGCCAAGAACGATCAGTGCGGTGACCCAGCCGTCGGAGAGCAGTGCCACGAGTACCGCAAGGAATCCGGTGATCACTGCTCCGATGACGGGAAGGAAGCCGCCGAAGAAGATCAGGACTGCCAGGGGCAGGGCGAGTGGGACGCCGAGAACCGCGAGGCCGACTCCGATGAACAGGGCGTCGACGAGCGCTACGGCCGCCTGCGAGGACACGTAGGCGGACAGTGCCCTCCAGCTTCTGGAGAGGACCTCGGCGGCGTGGACGAACACCGTGCCGGTCGTCCACCGCAGCATCCAACCCGAGAAATGGTCGCCGTCCTTGAGGCAGAAGAACGTCAGGACAAGACTCAGGAGCGTCGTCACCGTAATGGATCCGACCGTGCCGAGGCCGGAGGAAACCTGACTGTAGATCGCGCCTACGTTCTCGCGAAGCCATGCCAGGGCCGAGGTGAGCAGTTCGTCGACGTCAGGGACGGCGAAGGGCAGGGTCTCGGCGAAGTCGCCGAGGTTCCGTATGTTGTCCACGGCCTGTATCGAAAGATCCCGCACGCCGTCGATGGAAAGAACCGCGGCGGTCCACCCGACTCCGAGTGCTGCGGCCAGCAGGGCGATCACCGTGACCGCGGCGGCGGCCGCGGCAGGCAGGACGCGGCGGAGCAGCTTGTTGACGGGCCACAGGATCGAGGAAAGGAGCAGGGCGAGAATCAGTGGGAGGACGACGACCCACAGTGCCGACAGGAGGTAGAACAGGCCCGCGACCGTGATCGCGATGATGAGGATCCGCCCGAGGACCGCTGTCGTCGTCGTCAGTGCCGCCAGCACCGCGCCGCTGCGGATTCGCTGCATCATGGCGCGCGACGTCGTGGCTCCCGGACGATGTTCCCCGCGGTCCTTCTCCTCGGGCTCGGGCTGCACGGTCATGCCTGTCCTCCGGACACCGGGCCGGCGTTCCTGGGGCGGTCCCGCCACCACAGGGCGAGCACCACCAGTGCGCCTGCCAGGAAGGTGAGCGCAGGACCTACCCAATCTCCTGCAGCCGGTGCCAGGAGGGTGCTTCCGTCCTGCCACGGCCAGAGGGCCCGGAGCGAACCGAGGATGAGACCGGTAGCGACCAGAAGAACCGCGCGTCGGTGAACACGCAGGAGGAACGTGAGCAGTTGCACCACCGAGACGAGTCCGAGGAGTGCGCCGGTGACGAAGAGAGCCAGGTAGCCTCCCTCGCGTGCGCTGACTGCGGCCAGGGTCGGTTCGTACATTCCGAAGGTGAGCAGGACGAAGGATCCGGAGAGCCCGGGAAGCGCCAGTGCGCAGACTGCGGCGGCCCCGCTGAGGACGATGACCCAGCCGGATGGCTCTTCCACCGCGAGGGTGGGCAGACCCAGGAGCAGGAAAACGCCCACCGCGACGACGAGGACGACAGCCGGACCGGAGAACAAGCCGGAGAACGGTGTCACTGGCTTGTGGTGAGGACGGAAAGGGCCGGAGGCGCGGATCATGCTGATCGGGACCAGCAGGCTCGCGGAGACCATGCCGAGGAACAATGCCTTTGAGATGACAGGTTCCGTCTCGACGAAGGAATGCAGGGGACCGGACAGAGCGAACAGCGCCAGGAACATGCCGACGGCCAGCGGCAGGATCAGCGGCCACTCCACGCCGGCGAAAACACCGGCGGACCGAGATGCGGCCGCTGACCGACCACGGCGGCCGCCCATCCGCGTGAGGGTGAGAACGGCGCCCCGGATGAGATTGTGCGCCGAGACGACAAGGCGGTCATAGATCCCCAGGACGAGCGCGACCGTGCCACCGGAGACGCCGGGCACCAGCTCGACCAGGCCTATCAGGGCGCCTCGTGCGGCGTGCCCGGCAGTCGATGCCAGTCGGTTCTTCGGGCTGTGCGCGGTCGACGAGGAAGGAGTCACTGTTTCTACGGTACGCACCCGGTCCGTTCGGCGTCGAACCCGGCATCGAGGATGACCGACCCGTGACGGAATCGATGAGGAAGCGTGACCCGGATACGGTCTCCCGGTCGACGTCCATACCCGACTGCTATCGTGGCAGCCCGTATCGCCCGGTCTGCACGGTCCTGCCTGCGCGGACGGACCCCGACTCGGAGGAAACACGCTTGACCAGCGAACCAGATCACGCTTCAGGCCCGGCCACTGACCGGCGCCTGGCCTACCCCGAGCAGGGCCGCCTCGTAGCGGCGACCTCGGCCCCCTTGCAACCTCCACGCCCGCGTTGGCTTCGCCTCGTCTCCCTCATCGCCATCAGCGCAGTGACTGCCGTCGTCGTGTTCGCCGGGTACTGGACCGTTCGGCTGGTCACGAACGTCGACTCGTTCGATCTCAATGCCGGTGGTGGTCGCACCGAGGGTGTGGCGGACGACCGGACGGACCGGTTGCAGATTCTGGTCCTGGGGTCGGACACCAGAAGTGGTCCCAACGCGGAGTATGGCTCCGAGGAGGATGCGGAAGGGTACGGACAGTCGGATGTCATGATGCTGCTCGACCTCGCGGAGGACAACTCGGTTGTCAACGTCCTGAGCTTCCCGCGAGACCTTCTGGTCGATATCCCCTCCTGCGTCGATGGGCGGACCGGTCGACAGTTCGAGGAGCGGCCGGGCTCCATGATCAACAGCGCGATGCGCGACGCGGGCCCGGGGTGCGCGGTCGACACGGTCAATGAACTGACCGGGCTGGAGATCGACCACTTCATGCTGGCGGACTTCCACGCTGTGACCGAGCTCTCCAATGCCGTGGGCGGGGTGGACGTCTGCGTCACCGAGGCCATCGATGAACCCAAATCAGGTCTCAAACTACCCGCGGGTACCTCCAGCGTGCAGGGGGAGCAAGCCCTGGCTTTCCTCCGTGCGCGGGCTGCTTTCGGCGACGGAGGTGACCTCGGCAGGATTCAGGCCCAGCAGGCTTTCCTCGGATCGCTGACCCGCAAGATGAAAGATGAGGGAACACTACGGAACCCTCAGCGCATCCTCGCGATCGCGGACGCACTGACCAGCAACCTCTCGGTCGATAGCGGGCTCGCCTCCATCCCCGCCATGGTGACCATCGCCGATCGGATGAAGGACATCGATCCGGGAAAGGTCAACTTCATCGCAGTGCCCACAGTCCCCGCAGCCGATCCCAACCGCCTCGCCCTCGACGCGCCGATCGCCGCCGGACTCTTCACCGCGCTGCGCGCCGATGCTGACCTGACCGTGGCCGCGGCCGGCACCACCGACGATGAGGGCGCCGGAAAACCATCCGCCGGGGACGCGCCCGGTCAGGGCGAGGGGCCGGCGCCGGGTCTGGTGCCCGTGACCGTCGCGGACGGTAGCGGCGGCACGGCCACTGGTGCGACATTGTGGCCCCAGCTCCAGGCCGCCGGGTTCACCCAGGTGCAGGACATCCCGGCGCCCCCCACGCCGCTGACCGGGGTCTACTACAGCGAGGGCTATGCTGACGCCGCGAACACCCTCGCCGCAGCACTCGGTATCCCCGCGCACGTCGTTTCACCGGATGAATCCGTGAACGGCATCCAGGTCTACCTCGGGAACGACGCCCGGGATGGCATCGACAAGCTCAAAGCCCCTGACGTCACGGGCACGATCAACCAGACGGCCGACCAGGTGTCCTGCCAGGACACCAATCCGTTCGGCTAGGACCCCCGCACTCCATCACGCACAGCAACCGTCGGGGCATCAGAACTGTCTCGGCTCGAAGCGGACAGGGCGCCGGCTCCGACCGATTCGGGGTTGAGCCAGGCGGCCCGACATACTGGAACCATGAAATCCCTACTGATCGTTCTCGCGCTCGTCGCCCTCGTCCTGCTCATTCTCGGCGTAGCCGTCGAGACCCTGAAGTTCCTGCTCTACGTAGGGCTGGTCGTTCTCGTCGCATCCGTGGCCCTCTTCCTGGTGCAGCGCGTCCGATCCGGGGCACGCCGCTAGGCATCCGTCCGGAACCTGAGACCCGCTGAGCCTTGCCGCTCTCGCTGGGCCCCAGGCCCGCGGAACACCCGCACTGATACACCGCGCGTATGCCGCTGACGACACCGGGCCGAGGGATCGGGCGGGCAGAACAAAGGGAGCGCACCTGGTCGGTACGCTCCCTTTCGTCCTCACCGCCTCACGGCGGTTAGCGCTGCCTGGTGCGGTCAGTCTTTCTTGAAGACGTCCTTGACCTTCTCGCCGGCCTGCTTGAGGTCGCCCTTTGCCTGGTCGCCCTGTCCTTCGGCCCTGAGGTTCTCATCGCCGGTGGCGTTGCCGGCGGCTTCCTTGCCCTGTCCGCCGAGCTTCTGGGCGGCGTTGCTGATCTTGTCGTCGAGTCCCATGATGTTCTCCCTACGGTTGACTTCAGTGGTCGACCGGCCAATAGGCCGACTATCCCACTCTAGGCACACCCGGCTCGGAAAAGCGGACCACAGCTCACAGGCTGCGGCCCCGCTCCAGGCCTTGGTCCTTGATCTTGAGCTATCGGCTTAAGACCGCCAACACCCAGGTCAGTGCAGGGCAGGGATGGTAGGGCGTCCCCTGGATCGTCCTTTTCCCATCCACTTCCCGTCCAGTGTTGGTATCGTTTTATGCATCATGGATGACCCTCCTTCACATAGACCCGTGCCCCTCACCTGCCTGACCGCCGGACTGCCGGCCGATCGAGGATGGGGGGCGCACCATGTATGAGTTGGCCATGATCGGCGTCGGCCTGATCCTCACTGTCGGCACCGGCATGTTCGTGGCCTCCGAATTCGCCCTCGTGAACCTCGACCGAGGCGATCTGGAAGCCCGCGACGCCCGCGGCGAAAAGGGCCTGAAGCCTACTATCAAGGCGTTGAAGATCACCTCGACGCACCTCTCGAGCGCCCAGCTCGGCATCACCCTGACCACACTGCTCACCGGGTACACGTTCGAGCCCGCCATCAGTTCGCTGCTCCGCGGACCACTGCTCGGTGCGGGCGTCCCCGAAGCGATCGTGCCCGGCATCGGCGCGGTCGTGGGGATCTTCCTGGCCACCGTGTTCTCCATGGTCATCGGTGAGCTAGTGCCGAAGAACTTCGCCCTGGCCCTGCCGCGGCAGACGGCGAAGTTCGTCGTCCCGTTCCAGGCCCTGTTCACCACGGTCCTGAAACCCGTGATCCTGCTGTTCAACAACACTGCGAACAAGATCATCCGCTCCTTCGGTATCGAACCGAAGGAAGAACTCTCCGGGGCACGCAGTGCCGAGGAACTCTCGTCCCTGGTGCGCCGCTCAGCCCTCGAGGGGTCCCTGGATCAGGACCACGCCGAACTCCTGCACCGCACCCTGCTGTTCTCGGACCACACGGCCGATGACGTCATGACACCCAGGGTGCGTATGACGTCCGTGCGGTTCTCCGACACTGCCGCTGACATCATCGCGACAGCCGTCAGCACCGGGTACTCCCGCTTTCCTGTCATCGGGCAGGACAATGACGACATCCGCGGCGTCATCCACCTCAAGCAGGCCTTCGCGGTGCCCCTGGACGCACGGCACATCGTGACCGCCGACAAGCTGATGGTCGAGCCCCTGCGGGTGCCGGAGTCCATGAGCGTCGACACACTCCTCGGTCTCCTTCGCGGACAGGGCTTGCAGGTCGCGATCGTCACCGACGAACACGGTGGCACCGCGGGCATCGTGACCCTCGAGGACCTCATCGAGGAGATTGTCGGTGAGCTGGAGGACGAACACGACCGCGCGCACGTGGGCGTGATCCGCACCGGTAAATCCGTCACGTTCGACGCGTCACTGCGCCCGGACGAGCTGAAGGAACGCACCGGTATCGACGTGCCCGAGGGCGAGGACTACGACACCATCGCCGGGTACATGACCGACGTCCTGGACCGCATGCCCGAACTCGGTGACGAGGTCGACCTCGACGGCGAGACGCTGGACGGTGCGAACCTCGACCGCGGGACCCTGCGGGTCGAGCGCGTCGTCGGATCACACGTGGAACGCATCCGCTTCACCCCGGCCGAGCAGGCCCAATCCTCGAACACCCCGAATGGCCCGAAGAACGGCCACGACCAAGTCGTCGACCGTATCGTGAAGGACGCCGCCCGATGAGTGAGTACCTGCCCGGCATCATCTGGCTGTTCATCCTGCTGGCCGCCAACGCCTTCTTCGTCGGCGCGGAATTCGCCGTCATCTCCGCCCGCCGCTCCCAGATAGAGCCGAAGGCCGACGCGGGCAGCAAAGCCGCGAGAACCACGCTCTGGGCGATGGAACACGCCACGCTGATGCTGGCCACCAGCCAGCTCGGCATCACCGTGTGCTCCCTGGTGATCCTGAACGTCTCCGAACCGGCGATCCACCACCTCCTCGAATACCCGCTGGCACTGACCCCGATCCCACCTGAAGCCATCGGCGTGATCGCGTTCGTCGTGGCCCTGCTCCTGGTCACGTTCCTGCACGTGGTCCTCGGTGAGATGGTCCCGAAGAACATCTCCTTCTCCGTCCCCACCCGGGCAGCCCTGCTCCTCGCACCCCCGCTGGTGTTCGTGTCGAAGGTCGTCAAACCCGTCATCTGGACCCTCAACGGCATCGCCAACGGCATCCTGCGCCTGTTCAAGGTCGAACCGAAGAACGAGGCGACCAGCGCGTTCACCCTCGACGAGGTCGCGACCATCGTGGAGCAGTCCACAAAGGAAGGCCTCCTCGCCGATGGCAGCGGAACCCTGACCAACGCCTTCGAGTTCACCTCGAAGACCGTCGCCGACGTCGAAGTGCCCATCCAGGACATCGTGCACCTGCCCGAAACCGCGAGCCCCGCCGACATCCAGGGAACCGTCGACGCGCACGGGTACTCCCGCTACATCCTCACCGTCTCCGACGAACCGGTCGGTTACGTGCACCTCAAGGACGTCATGGACCTCACCACACCCGAGGCCTTCACTCAACCGATCCCACAAAAACGTATCCGTCGGCTCGCCTCCGCATACCGCAGCAGCGACCTCGAAGACGCCTTGGCAACCATGCGCCGGACCGGCGCACACATCGCCCGAGTCTTCGACGCCGAAGGGAACACCACCGGCATGCTCTTCCTCGAGGACATCCTCGAAGAACTCGTCGGCGAAGTACAGGACGCCACCAGCAGCGTCTAGCACAGCGGCGTCCAGGCAGAACACCGTCGGGCGGCACAGGGACGGCCCCAACCGGTCCTGTGCCGCCCGACGGGTCGGTCGCTCGAACGTCCGATAAAGTCGCCTGTCATGGCAGAACACGGAACCAAGGCTGCATGGCACCATGCCAGGGGGCATCGCTCCCAGTGCGCCAGCGGTCCCATCGGCACCGACATCCCAGGGATACACATGACGTCGACACCTCTACTCGAGCGGGGCGCCGCGCTGCAACGGGTAGCCACCGGTACCCTCTGGGCGGAAGGGCCGGTGTGGCTGCCGGAGCGCCGCGCTGTCCGCTTCAGCGACATCCCCAACAACCGGATCGTCGAGTTCAGCGAGGAGACGGGCGACCTGACGGTCTTCCGGGACGATGCGGAGTTCGCCAACGGCCGCACCCTCGATCTCGAGGGAAACGTGGTGGAGTGCTCACACGGTCGCCGTGCCGTCCAGCGTGATCTCTCGGTACGGCCGGGCGACAGCCCCGCGCCGAGGACGCTGGTCGACCGGTTCGGGAGCGTACGGCTGAATTCCCCCAATGACGTCGTCGTGAAGTCCGACGGGACCATCTGGTTCAGTGACCCGTCCTACGGGATCATGCGGCCCGACGAGGGGCACGCCGGTGAGGAGGAGTACGGGGACCGGTACGTGTTCCGCTTCGACCCGCGCGATGGCTCCGTCGTGCCCGTCGTGATCGACGTCGAAGCTCCCAACGGACTCGCGTTCTCCCCGGACGAAAAGACACTGTACGTCGCGGATTCGTCCGTGTCCCCAGCGAGCGGCGAAGTGGACGCGGACCGGCCGGTAGGGCACGCGATCCACGCCTACGACGTCCATGGGGGCCGGCACGCGAAGAACGGCAGGGCCTTCACCGAGGTCTCGCCCGGGTTGCCGGACGGGATCCGTGTCGACGAGCACGGCAACGTGTGGAGTTCGAGCCTGGATGCCGTCCAGGTCTTCGCGCCTTCCGGGGAGCGGATCCTGCGGATCGCGGTACCGGAGAGGATCGGCAACCTGTGCTTCGGTGGCGACGACGGTCGCACCCTTTACATTGCGGCCAGCTCCAGCCTCTACCGCATCCGCACCACGACCCGGGACGCCGTCCACGTCGCGCGCAAGGCCGCCACCGCCCGATAGTCGTGCCGGTTACCGCCCGGCTCGGTGCCATCACGAGGACTCCAGGGTGACCTTCCGCTGGGGGTGCTCGGTCCCAGTATGGAGACGGGAAGGCGGGGGTGCTGGCGACATGCAGGCTTTCGCCGTTCCGCCATCATCGGACAGGAATGCGGTCCCGGAAACAGTATCAGAGAAAGCGTTTACCGGCCCGTGGCTGCGGACTGGAGGCCATGCAACAATGGCCCTTTCAAG
>NZ_JBZCNH010000012.1:0-61403 GCF_058269215.1 Arthrobacter sp. TJ-238
CGGCGGCGGTCGCGGCGCGGGTGTGGAGGGGTTCGGGGTGCAGGCGGGTGCGCAGGGTGCGGGCTTTGGTCGCGGTCCGGCCGGGTGTGGTGTCCGCGGCGATGGGTAGGAGGTGTTCTTCGAGCAGGGCCGCGGCCGGTTGGGGCAGGCTGGAGCATTCGTGCACCAGGACGGCCGCGTGGGTCCAGGAGATGGTCCCGGCGTGCAGGGCCGCGAGGGTTCTGGGTTGGTGGTTGACCAGGACCCTCGCGTGCTGGACGAGGCGGTGGGCGGTGCGTTCGGGGATCCGCAGCAGGCACGCGAGTTCGGTGGCGGTGGCGGTGTCGGCGAGATTCGTCCGCCGCCGCACGCCCGCTCTTCCACCAGGTTGGTTGCCCGCTCGCCCACCGGGGTGCTCACCGAAACGCCCGCCGGGGTGTGGGCCGGGGTGTGCGCCGGCCTGGTAGTCGAAGAACTCGTCCTCCAGGAGTGTCCGCAGCTCCTCGGTGGCCACCGCCAGGTCCGCGTCGATGCGGGCTTTCTGCGCGGCGAGGGACAGGATACGGGCGTCGATCCGCTCGCATTCCTCCCGGTACTGCGCATTCGTCCTCATACCCGTTATTCTCCCGCCCGCCACCGACACGATAAGGGCCCCCCATATTGCCGCGACACTATGTGGATAACTTGCCGATCAGCAGATCAGGGAACAAAGAAAAGAACTATTCATCGGTAACCGGTCGGCCTCCTTCTCCGGCGGACTTGTCGACGAAAGGATTCGCCGACTCCCTGTGACGGAGGCGCCCGGGCGATAGACTGGAACCATGACTATGCCCGCAGATCCCTTCGCAAACGATCCCCTCGACGCCGGCACGGGGGGCTCCACGGCGACCATCGAGCGTGAGGAACTCCGCCAGGAGGTGGAGCCCGGCGACGCCGAGCGCTTCGCCCACTACGTCCGCAAGGAGAAGATCATGGAGTCCGCCTTCAGCGGCGAACCTGTGATCGCACTCTGCGGCAAGGTGTGGACTCCCGGCCGCGACCCGGAGAAGTTCCCCGTCTGCCCCGAGTGCAAGGAGGTCTACAACGGTCTCCGCCCGGGCAACGACAAGCCCAAGGACTGACGGCAGGCCGACTGACGGCAAGTCCGACGGATGGTAGACCCGACTGACGGTAGACACGGCCAGAGGCAGACCCGACTGACGCTAGACCCGGCCGGCGGCGGAGCCGACGTCATCGAGACGCCGGGGTGAACACCGACTCCGTGTACGACAGGCCGGGCTGACACCGGAGCAACAGCACGTGCGATGCCGTGGGCACACGCCCGGTTACCCGGCGTTCACCGTTCGAGTTCGATGCCCGCCGGCACAGCCGCACGCTCGTCGTCGCAGGCCTGGCTCCGGCCAGGCCCGCGCCGGATCCCACCAGCACCCGCTGATCCAGCAGTCCGGAACACCGTGCGCCGCCATGCGCGATACGCAGCAGAACCATGCGCGATACGCAGCAGAACCATGCGCGATATGCCGAAGAACCACGCCCGATACCCAGCAGAACACAGGTGACATGAGCAAGACCTCCGACAGGGCAGGAGCCGGGACAGCCGGCGCGATGTCGCCCGAGCTGCGCCCACTCACGATCGGCATCCTCGCCATCATCACCTGTGCGGCCTTCGAGGCGATGGCCGTCATCACCGCCATGCCCTCGGTGGCGAAGGAACTTTCCGGCGAGTCGAGCTATGGCCTGGCGTTCTCCATGTACCTGACGGCATCGCTGCTCGGGACCGTCGTCGCCGGTTCCTGGTGCGACCGCAAGGGGCCCCGCCCCGCCCTCGCCGTCGGGCTGGCCCTCATGATCCTCGGGCTCCTCCTGGCGGGAGCCGCCCCGGATTTCTGGCTCGTCACGGTCGGCCGCGCCGTCTCCGGCCTGGGCGGTGGTTCCATGATCGTGGCGGTGTACGTGGTGATCGGGCGGTCCTTCCCGCTTTCGGCCCAGCCGGTCGTGTTCGGATGGCTGGCCGCCGCGTGGGTGCTGCCGGCGCTGATCGGACCCGTGGTCGCGGGGTTCGTCACGCAGAGCGTGGGCTGGCGCTGGGTGTTCCTCGGGGTGGTGCCCGTGGTGATCGCGGCCGTCGTCATCGTGTGGCCGAAAACCCGGGAACTCGGCCCCATGGCAGCCGCCGAAGTCGGCCCGGCGAAGGGACGCGTCCTCCGCGGCGTCGCCCTGGCCGGCGGTGTCTTCGCCGCGCAGTGGGCCGTGGTCCGGCTCGCCGACACGCAGGACCCCGCTGCAGCGACCGTGACAGGCCTCGTGTTCCTTGCCGTCGTGGGCGTCGTCGTCGCCCTCCTCGTCCTGCCTCCGCTCCTGCCCAGGGGCACCCTGGTCCTCGCCCGCGGGCTGCCGAGCATCATCGCCACCCGTGGCATCGTGAACGTGGCCTTCTTCGGTACGGAGGCCTTCATCCCCCTGATGCTCGTCAGTTCCAGGGACATCGACCCCGGCACCGCCGGCCTCACGCTGAGCGCCGGCGCGCTCGGCTGGAGCGCGGGATCCTTAGTGCAGGCGCGCGTGACCTTCAACCGCCGCTGGCTGCTGGTCGCCGGGTCGTCGATCCTCTCGCTCTCACTCGGCGGGTTCGCCCTTGCGACCGCGACTGAAGCTCCGCTGTGGGTGCTCGCCGTGGTGTGGGGGCTGTCCGGATTCGCCATGGGGATGACGCTCTCGAGCACGTCGGTGCTGGTGCTGAAACTCTCACCGCCCACCGAGCAGGGACGCAATTCGGCCGCCCTGCAGATCTCCGACCAGCTCGGCGGCGTGGCCGGGACGGCCGGCGCAGGGGCCCTGTTCGCCCTCCTGCACGACCCCGCGGATCCCGGCCACGTGCCGACCTTTGTTGCGATCTGGCTGGCTCTATGGGTGTTCACGGCAGCGGGTATAGTTTCGGGTCTGAGAGGGGCCAGCTCATCCGATGACGCCCCCGGTCTCCCCAGCAAGTCAATGGAAGGTACTGTCCCGGCGTGAGTAGTGACACCCTGTTCGGTGCCGGCGCAGCCCTGCCCCCCGCATATCCGGAGCGCGCAGCCTGGGGGACCGCCCCCAAGCTGCGCCAGTGGCAGAGCGAAGCGCTGGAGAAGTATTTCCAGGAATCCCCGAGCGATTTCCTCGCGGTAGCCACCCCCGGAGCAGGCAAGACGACCTTCGCCCTCCGTGTGGCGACCGAGCTCGTCGACCGCGGCGTGGTCAACCGGGTCACGATCGTCGCCCCCACGGACCACCTCAAGCGGCAGTGGGCCGACGCCGCCGCGAAGGTCGGGCTCGCGATCGACCCCAACTTCAAGAACGCTGACGGCCGCCACGGTGGAGCCTTCATCGGCGTCGCCGTGACGTACGCGCAGGTGGCCAGCAAGCCCATGCTGCACCGCGCGAAGACGGAGGCCGCGCGTACCCTCGTGATCCTCGACGAGATCCACCACGGCGGCGACGCGCTGTCCTGGGGCGACGGCATCCGTGAGGCCTTCGAACCGGCCGCACGGCGCCTTGCCCTCACCGGCACGCCCTTCCGGTCCGACACCGCGGCGATCCCGTTCGTCGAGTACGCCGAGGACCGCGACGGCATCCGCCGGTCCCGCGCCGACTACACCTACGGCTATGGCCAGGCCCTCCGCGACCACGTCGTGCGTCCGGTCATGTTCATGGCGTACTCCGGCCAGATGCGCTGGCGCACCAGCGGGGGCGAGGAGATGGCCGCGTCGCTCGGCGAGGCCGCCGTGACCAAGGACATCACCGCGCAGGCCTGGCGGACGGCGCTCAACCCGGCCGGCGAATGGATCCCGGCCGTCCTCGCCGCCGCGGACAAGCGGCTCACCGAGGTGCGGCGCACGGTGCACGACGCCGGCGGACTCGTCATCGCCACGGACCACGACGACGCGCGTGCCTATGCGGGACAGCTCAAGCGGATCACGGGGGAGTCCCCGACCGTGATCCTGTCCGACGACGCGAAGGCGTCCTCGAAGATCGAGGAGTTCTCCGCGGGCGAGAAGCGGTGGATGGTCGCCGTGCGCATGGTGTCCGAGGGCGTTGACGTCCCGCGTCTCGCCGTCGGCGTGTACGCCACCTCCACGGCCACCCCGCTGTTCTTCGCGCAGGCCGTCGGACGCTACGTGCGTGCCCGGCGGCGCGGCGAGACCGCGTCGATCTTCCTGCCGTCGGTGCCGAACCTCATGGCGCTGGCCAACCAGCTCGAGCTCGAACGCGACCACGCCCTCGACCGGCCCGAGAAGGACGACGAGGGGTTCGGCCTCGAGGACGGGCTCATGGAGGCCGCGAACCGCGAGGACAAGGCGTCGGACTCCCTGACCAAGCAGAAGTTCGAGGCGCTGGAATCGCAGGCGTCCTTCGACCGCGTCCTGTTCGACGGCGGCGAGTTCGGCACCGGCGGCGAGATGGGCAGCGAGGAGGAGCTCGACTTCCTCGGCATCCCCGGGCTGCTCGACGCCGACCAGGTGGGCCAGCTGCTGCGCCAGCGCCAGCAGGAGCAGCAGACACGCCGCAAGGCGAGGCCTGCGGCGGCGCCTGCCGAACCGCTCGTGGTGGACCACCGCCAGCTCACCGAGCTGCGCGGCCAGCTCGCCAAGAACGTCTCCGCCTGGGCCGCCCGCACGGGCATGCCGCACGGCCAGGTGCACACCGAGCTGCGGAAGCAGTGCGGCGGACCCGCCGTCGCGCAGGCCAACGAGGACCAGCTCCAGCGCCGCCTGCAGAAACTGCAGGACTGGTTCATCGGCAAGAAGTAGGAAGGGTACCGATTCGCTGGGGAGACGGTACCGATACGGAGAAGGCCGGGCTGGTTCGACCAGCCCGGCCTTCGTGCGTCAGAGGACTAGCCCGCCAGCTCGACGCCGGCGGCCTCCAGTTCCTCGAGCACCTGCTCGGCCTTGTCGTCGTGCACGCCCCGGACGAGGTCGACCAGCACCGTGACGCCGTATCCGGCCTGGATCGCGTCGAGCGCGGTCGCCCGCACGCAGTAGTCGGTGGCGAGGCCCGCGATCACGACGTCGTCCACCTCGTGGTCCTGCAGCCAGTCGTCGAGCGTCATCGGGTCCTCGTCGACCTCCGCGGCGCCGCCGCCGAGCTTCTGGTCGCCCGTGGGGACCTCGTCGTCGGGCGCCTTGACACCTTCGAAGCCCGAGTACGCGGCCTCGAACTGGCCCTTCCGGAACACAGCGTCGATGCTCTCGGTGTCGAGGTCGCGGTGGAACTCCGAACCCTTCGTGTCGGCGACGCAGTGCACCGGCCACGAGTCCTTGAAGTCGGGGGCCTCCGAGAAGTGGGCGCCCGGATCGATGTGCCAGTCCTGGGTGGCGACGATGTAGTCGTACGAGGCGGCCTGCTCGTCGATGTGGTCGCTGATGTCGGCTGCGACCTGCGCACCGCCCCTCACGGCGAGCGAACCGCCCTCGCAGAAGTCGTTCTGCACGTCCACGATGATCAATGCGCGCGTCATGATGCTGCCTCCTCGTATTCGGTGGGGATCACGGGTTCGCCGCGCTGCAGGCGCCGCACGGCCCCGGGCAGCTCGGCGATGGAACGGGTGTGCTGCTCGGCGGCGCGGACGACGGCTTCCGGCCCGGTCCAGCCGTCGAGGACGACGCCGTCCTTCACGAACTGCTGCACGAGCGGACGGTCGTCGCCGTCGTTGGCCGGGCTGATGCCGATGCCGACGACCTCGGCCCGGGCGACGCCGTGCTCGTCGAGCCGCCGCATGGCCTGCTTCAGCCCACCGACGGACGCCTTGTTCTTGGCCGCCTTGGCCACGGAGATGAAGGCGCCTTCGTCGTCCTGCCGGCTCACGAGCTTGTAGACCATGCCCGCGGTCGGGGCGCCGGACCCGGTGACGAGGGACGTGCCGACGCCGTAGGAGTCCACCGGGGCCGAGGCGAGCAGCCCGATGGCGAACTCGTCGAGGTCGGAGGTCACCACGATCTTCGTGGTGTGGTTCCCGAGGTCGTCCAGGAGCTGCCGCACCCAGCGGGCCTGCGCGACGAGGTCGCCGGAGTCCAGGCGGACGGCTCCCAGCTCGGGGCCCGCCACCTCCACGGCGGTGCGGACGCCCTGCTCGACGTCGTACGTGTCCACGAGGAGCGAGGTGCCCCGGCCGAGCGCGGCGACCTGCGCCTCGAACGCCGCCCGCTCGGAATCGTGCAGGAGCGTGAAGGAGTGCGCCGCCGTGCCCACCGTCGGGAGGCCGTACCGGCGGCCCGCCTCCAGGTTCGACGTGCTCGCGAAACCGCCGATGATGGCGGCACGGGCCGCGGCGACGGCGGCCTCCTCATGCGTGCGGCGCGAACCCATCTCGATGCAGGGTCGCCCGGCGGCAGCACCGGTCATGCGTGACGCCGCGGAGGCGATGGCGCTGTCGTGGTTGAGGATCGAGAGGATGAGCGTCTCGAGGATGCACGCCTCGGCGAAGGTGGACTCGACCGTCAGGATGGGCGAGTTGGGGAAGTAGGCCTCACCCTCCGCGTAGCCCGAGATGGAGCCGGTGAAGCGGAACCCCGCGAGCCAGGAGAGCGTGGTGTCGTCCACGATGTGGTGATCGCTGAGGAACGCGAGTTGCGCGTCGTCGAACCGGAAGGTGGCCAGTGCCTCCAGCAGCCGTCCCGTCCCGGCGACGACGCCGTAGCGCCGCCCTGCCGGGAGGCGGCGGGCGAAGGCCTCGAAGACCGACCGGCGATGGGCCGCGCCCGAGTGCAGCGAGGCCTGCAGCATCGTGAGCTCGTACTGGTCGGTGAAGAGCGCGCTGTTCGGCGTGTTCGCGGCGGGAGGCGCCGCACCGGCGGCGGGCGGGTCGGTGGTGAGGGCGTTGGTCACCCTTGAAACGATAGCGGGACGTGCGGGGTGTGAGTACCCGGCCAGCAGGCGGGGTGGATGCCACCTAGAATGAGGGGATGACCGTAGGCTTTGCAACCGGCACCGACACCCTGGAAGAGGTGCGGACGGCCGAGAAGACCGATCTGGACCAGCCCTGGGTCGTGGTGGTCTGGAACGACCCCGTGAACCTCATGAGCTACGTGAGCTACGTCTTCCAGACGTACTTCGGGTACAGCGAGGCGAAGGCGCGCACCCTGATGCTCGAGGTCCATGAGCAGGGCCGTTCCGCCGTCGTCTCCGGCAGCCGCGAGAAGGTGGAGCAGGACACCGTCGCGCTGCACTCCTACGGACTGTGGGCCACCTTCGAGAAAAGCGGAAGCGAGTAAGCCCTCCCCATGGCAAAACCGTTCAAATCGACGCGCCGCGGTATCACCGGGGCACTGGAGCCGGGCGAGGCACGCCTCCTCGGCGCCCTGCTCGACGACGTCATCTCGATGCTCGAACCCGAGACGGGCCCCAGCGAGGACCCCCTGGCCGCGATCGTCGGCATGTCCGGCGCGGACGCGGAGTCGACGGCTCCCGACGACTCGGCCGTCCGGCGCCTCCTGCCCGACGCCGTGCGCGGGGACGACGACGAGGCGCTCGCCTTCCGGCGCCTCACCGAACGGTCCCTGCGGGAGCAGAAGATCGGCGCCCTGCGCAGCAGCGCCCTGGCGATCGAGTCGAATCCCATCACGCTGGGCGACGAGCAGGCGCGCCTCCTCGCACAGGCGCTCAACGACGTGCGGCTGGTCCTCGCCGACCGCCTCGGCATCGAGACGGAGGACGACGCCGAACGGCTGCACGACGTCGCGGACTCCAAGGACGTGGACGACGTCGAGTCCTACCTCGCGCTCGTGTACAACTTCGTCACGTGGCTCCAGGAATCGCTCGTGCAGGCCATGCTGAAGGCCGCGCGGCTGCAGCGCTGAGGCACGACGGCGCCCGCTCACGACCGACGGGCGCCGGGCTGTGACAAAACCCACGGATCGGCGAATAGTTTTCGCGGGCGTCAGGTCATATTCTCGGAGGATCATGAGCCCAGAGCCAGCGAACCCCGACCGCAGCGAGGCGCCCATCGGCATCTTCGACTCCGGTGTCGGGGGACTGACCGTCGCCCGAGCCGTCATCGACCAGCTCCCGCACGAGTCCATAATGTACGTCGGTGACACGGCGAACGGCCCGTACGGACCGCTCCCCATCGCCCGCGTGCGCGCCCACGCGCTCGGCGTGATGGACGAACTGGTCGATTCCGGCGTGAAGCTTCTCGTCATCGCCTGCAACTCGGCCTCCGCCGCCGTCCTCCGGGACGCCCGCGAGCGCTACACGGCCCGCTACGGCATCCCCGTGATCGAGGTCATCCAGCCGGCCGTCCGCCGGGCAGTAGCGTCCACCCGCTCGGGCCGGATCGGCGTCATCGGCACGAGCGCCACCGTGGGCTCCCGCGCCTACGACGACACCTTCGCCGCCGCCCCCCACCTCGAGCTCACCTCCGTGGCCTGCCCGGCGTTCGTGGAGTTCGTGGAGGCCGGCATCACCGGCGGTCCGGCGCTCCTGAGGACGGCGGAGGAGTACCTCGCACCGCTGAAGGACGCGGACGTGGACACCCTCGTGCTCGGGTGCACGCACTACCCGCTGCTCACCGGCGTCATCTCCTACGTCATGGGCGACGCCGTGACGCTCGTGTCCAGCGCGGAGGAGACCGCCAAGGACGTGTACCGGGCGCTCGTCTCGCACGACCTCGAGCGGGACACCACGGCGCCCGGCGTGCACCGCTTCATCGCCACGGGGGACGCCGAGGGCTTCGAGGTGCTCGCCCGGCGCTTCCTCGGGCCC
Source organism: Arthrobacter sp. TJ-238 (assembly GCF_058269215.1). Lineage (NCBI taxonomy): Bacteria > Bacillati > Actinomycetota > Actinomycetes > Micrococcales > Micrococcaceae > Arthrobacter > Arthrobacter sp. TJ-238. The sequence continues at coordinate 8,719 of NZ_JBZCNH010000012.1, forward strand.
GAGGTCCTCAGCGTCCAACACGTCGACCACGTCGCCGCCCAGTACCCGACCGGCAGCCTCGCGCGGATCACGCCCGAGATGATCGCCGCCGGATTCCCACCCGCATGAAACTCACCATCGTCGGCTGCAGCGGGTCCTTCCCCGGCCCCCAGTCACCGGCGTCCTGCTACCTGCTGAGCGCCGAGTGGGAGGGCCGCACCTGGCGCATCCTCCTCGATCTCGGCAACGGCTCCCTCGGGGCGCTGCAGCGCTACATGGACCTGCGCGAGATCGACGCGGTGTTCCTGTCCCATCTGCACCCCGACCACTGCATGGATCTGTGCGGGCTCCACGTCGCCGTCCACTGGGATCCCTCGGGGTGGGGCCTGCCGCGCATCCCCGTCTGGGGTCCTGCAGCGACCGCGGACCGGATGGCCAGCGCCTACGGCCTCGATCTTGATCCGGGGATGCACGAGGACTTCGACTTCCGCTCGTGGGAGGACCGCTCCGGGGTGTCGGTGGGCCCGTTCACCATCACGCCGTATCGCGTGCTGCACCCCATCGAGGAGGCGTACGCGCTACGCGTCGAGGTGACCGAGGCGGACGGGCAGGGAGGCTTCCGTCCCCACGTCCTCACGTACTCGGGGGACACCGACGCGTGCGACGGACTGGTGGACGCGGCCAAGGACGCCGACGTCTTCCTGTGTGAGGCCGCCTTCCACGAGGGCCGCGACGATGCCATCACCGGTGTGCACCTCACGGGCAAGCGGGCCGGCGACGTCGCCACCCGCGCGTCCGCCAAGCGGCTGCTGCTGACCCACCTCCCGGTTTGGAACGATGCGAACGTCGCCGTCAGCGAGGCCAAGGAGAGCTACGACGGCCACCTCGCGGTCGCCGTCGCCGGGGTCTCGTACACGGTGTGACCCGGGGCGGCACTCGCTCCGTGCGCCGGTGCCTCCCGATGGCCGGCATCCCGGCCCCGTCTAGACTGGAAATCATGACCTCCGCGAAATCCACGCCCGTGCCGCCCGCCGACAGTGCCCAGAGTCCCGTGCTGCGCGCGGACGGCAGGACGCCCGACCAGCTGCGCAACATCAGCATCACGCGCGGCTGGTCCAAGCAGGCCGAGGGCTCGGCGCTCATCGAGTTCGGGAACACGCGCGTCCTCTGCACCGCGAGCCTGACGAGCGGTGTGCCCCGCTGGCTCAAGGGCGAGGGCAGGGGCTGGGTGACCGCCGAGTACGCCATGCTCCCGCGCGCCACGAACACCCGCTCCGACCGTGAGTCCGTCAAGGGCAGGATCGGCGGCCGGACGCACGAGATCTCGCGCCTGATCGGCCGTTCCCTGCGGTCGATCATCGACACCAAGGCGCTCGGGGAGAACACGATCGTGCTCGACTGCGACGTCCTCCAGGCCGACGGCGGCACGCGGACCGCCGCGATCACCGGAGCCTACGTGGCCCTCGCCGACGCCATCCGGTACGCCAAGGACAAGAAGCTCATCCCCGCCTCGGCGTCCCCGCTCACCGACACCGTCGCGGCCATCAGCGTGGGCATCATCGACGGCGTCCCGATGCTCGACCTGCCCTACGTGGAGGACGTCCGCGCGGAGACGGACATGAACGTCGTCGTCACGGGTTCCGGGAAGTTCGTCGAGGTGCAGGGCACGGCCGAGGGCGCGCCCTTCGACCGCGCCGAACTCGACGCCCTGCTGGACCTCGCCCTGCTGGGCACCGCGCAGCTCGCGCAGATCCAGGTCGACACGCTCCGGGACTCGCACGGTGGCTGACGCGCCCCGGCTCGTCCTCGCCACCCGCAACCCCGGCAAGCTGCGGGAGCTGCGGGAGCTGCTGCGCGGCCAGGTGCCCGGGCTCGACGTCGACACGCAGGTGGTCGACGCCGCGACCGCCGGGGCCCCGGACGTCGTCGAGAGTGGCGTGACGTTCGAGGAGAACGCGTTGCTCAAGGCGGAGCAGGTGGCCCAGGCCACCGGGCTGCTCGCCGTCGCCGACGACTCGGGCCTCGCCGTCGACGTGCTCGGTGGAGCCCCCGGGATCTTCTCGGCGCGGTGGGCCGGCCGGCACGGGGACGACGCCGCGAACCTCGAGCTCCTCCTGGCACAGCTCGAGGACATCCCGCAGGAGCGGCGCGGCGCCGCCTTCGTCTGCGCCGCGGCCCTCGCGCACCCCGGCGCCTCCGCCGGGAGCCACACCGAGCGCGGGGAACTGCGGGGGTCGTTGCTGACCGTGCCCCGCGGTACGGGAGGCTTCGGCTACGACCCCGTCCTCGTGCCCGCAGGGCTGGACCGCAGCTGCGCCGAGCTCGCGCCGGAGGAGAAGAACGCCATCAGCCACCGCGGTATCGCCTTCCGGGCGCTGCTGCCGCACCTCATCGACGCGCTGCGCTGAGCCCGAGCGGACCACCGCAGGCCATGACCACCTTCCGCCGGCACCCCACGCGCCCCGTCCTCGAGGACGGACCGGTCGGACCACTTGCACCAGACAAGGGACGGACACCACCGTGAGCATCACCCAGACAGCCCAGGCCGCCCAGGCACTCCAGGCCGCGACGGCGACCACATCGTCGGACGGATCGGCGCTCGGCGCCGTCACCGACTGGGCCGTGAGCCTCATGGAGACCATCGGCGCGCCCGGCGCAGGGCTCGCGATCGCCCTGGAGAACCTCTTCCCGCCCCTGCCGAGCGAGGTGATCCTGCCGCTGGCGGGCTTCACCGCGAGCAGGGGGAACTTCTCGCTCTTCGAGGCCATCCTCTGGACCACCCTCGGCTCGGTGGTCGGCGCCTACGCGCTCTACTCGCTCGGGGCCTGGCTGGGACGCGACCGCATGCGGCGGCTCGTGGGGAAGGTCCCGCTCGTCGACATCGAGGACGTCGACCGGGTGGAGGCCTGGTTCGAGCGCCACGGGTACCGGGCCGTGTTCTTCGGCAGGATGATTCCGATCTTCCGCAGCCTCGTCTCGATCCCGGCCGGGATCGAGCGCATGCCCCTGGGCAAGTTCCTGCTGCTCACCACCGCGGGCAGCCTGATCTGGAACACGATCTTCGTCATGGCCGGGTTCTACCTGGGCGAGAACTGGCACATCGTCGAGCAGTACGCGAACACGTTCCAGAAGATCGTGATCGTCGCCGTCGTGCTGTTCGCCGTGTACTTCGTCGTCTCGAAGGTGCGCAAGCACCGGGCGGCCAGGCGCGCGCAGTGACCCACGGGCCGCCGCACGACGGCGCGGACCCGCTGGTGCGCGTGTGGCCGCTGTTCGGGCTCGTCATCGCGACACCCCGCCTCGTCCTGACGCCGGTGCGGGACGAGCACCTGCCGGACCTCGTGGACGCCGTCCTCGCCGGCATCCACGACCCCGCCGAGATGCCGTTCAGCGTTCCCTGGACCGACGCACCGCGGGACGTCCTCATCACCGAGACGGCACGGCACCAGTGGACCACCCGCGCCGGCGTCACACCGGACGACTGGACCCTCAACCTCGCCGTGCTGCACCGCGACCGTATCATCGGCGTGCAGGACCTCAGGGCGCGGCGGTTCCCACTGCTGCGCCAGGTGGGGTCCGGGTCCTGGTTGACGCGATCGATGCAGGGGCAGGGGTTCGGTACCGAGATGAGAGCCGGCGTGCTGCAGTTCGCGTTCGACCACCTCGGTGCTACGTCGGCCGTGTCGGAGGCGGCCGACTGGAACGGCGCGTCGCTCGGCGTGTCCAGACGCCTCGGCTACGCCCCGAACGGCACCGGGCTCGTCGAGGCCCGCCGGGACGAGGTGCAGACGCAGCAGAACCTGCTGCTGGCCAGGAAGGACTTCATCCGGCCGGACTGGACCGCCGAGGTCCACGGGGTGCAGCCGGCACTCGACTTCCTCAGTCCCGGACCGGTTCCCGCCCCAGCAGGCTGACGTCCGCCGCGGCCGGCGTTCGCGCGTCGCCCGTTCCCGGGCCGGCCAGCACCCGCGACAGGTCCGCCGAGGGTTCGAACAGCCGGGCGTCGATCCCGAGCGCCCGGGCGGCCGCGATGTTGGCGGGCGCGTCGTCGACGAACGTGACCTGCGCCGCGTCGGCGGCGAGCTCGGCGAGGACATGCTCGAAGATCGCGGGGGAGGGCTTCACGAGCCTGAGCGGGGAACTGAAGAAGAGGTGCTGGAACAGCCGGGTCCATGGTGCCTGGGAGAGCTGCGACACCATGGCGGCCGGCATGTTCGAGAGCAATGCCAGCTGCTCGCCCCGGGCTTCCATGTCCTCGAGGACGTCGAGGGTGTCGAGGTTCGGGTGTGACCACTGGTTGCCGTCCAGGACGTCGAGCCACGCGGACCTGACCTGCTCCACGCGCTCGCCGCACACCAGCGACCAGTACTCCTCCGACGTGAGGGCGCCGGCGTCGTAGGCGTACCGGTGCTGCCAGTACGCCGAGGTGGAGTCCTGCAGGTCCTGGGTGCCGGTCGCCTCGGCGAGCAGCTCCCAGTCCTGCGGGGTGGGTGCGGTGGAGATCACGTTTCCGTAGTCGATCAGGTACCACCTGCGGGGGGTGTCGATGCGGGCCATGGTTCAGGGTAGGGCCGTAACCCTGCGGACGTGTCGGACCTGCGGTGAACGTTACGTGAACGTGCGGCCGGTGGCGGCGGTAAACTCGTCCCGTGGGAATCGCATTCACGGCCATCGACTTCGAGACGGCGAATGGCTTCCGCGGGTCTCCCTGCGCCGTCGGGCTGACCAAGGTCAGGGACGGCCGGATCGTCGAGGAGGCGTCCTGGCTGATGCGCCCGCCGGTCGGCCACGACTCCTTCGATTCCCGGAACATCGCGATCCACGGCATCACCTCGGCCACGGTCGCCGACGCCCCCCGGTTCGGCGACCTGTTCCCGGAGATCGGCGGCTTCATCGGCTCCGACGTCCTCGTGGCCCATAACGCGGCCTTCGACCTCGGCGTGATCCGCTCGGCCCTCGAGGTGTCCGCCCTTCCGGGGCCGGCCTGGGACTACGCCTGCACCGTCGTCCTCTCGCGGAAGAGCTACTCGCTGCCCTCCTACTCCCTGCCGTTCGTCGCGGAGGCCGCCGGCGTCCCGCTGGTCAACCATCACGACGCCGTCGAGGACGCGCGTGCTTGCGCCGGCATCATGATCGACATCGCCCGCCGGTTCGGCGCGCCGACGGTCGAGGAGGTGCTCGGCCACCACAACCTCCCGCTGTCCCGCGCCGAGCCGTACGCGCCGGGCGTGGACGAGCTGTCGAAGGCCACCCGCACCGCCCTCGAGCGCGGCACGTCGCCCACCAGGTGGGCGGGCTGGCCGGAGGAGGGGGAGAACCCGCACGCCAACGCGCAGGCCGATCCGCGGCACCCGCTCTACGGGCAGACCGTCGTGTTCACCGGGAACCTCGGCATCCCGCGGCCGCAGGCGAAGGAGCGTGCGGCCCGCCTCGGGGCGCAGCCGGCCAGTTCCGTCACCCGCAGGACCACCGTGCTGGTGGTCGGTGACGGGTTCGTCGCCTCGGACCTGCGCAACGGGCGCGTGACCGGCAAGGCGCGGCGCGTGCTCGAACTGCACGAGCGGGGCCAGGCCATCGAAGTGCTGTCGGAGGCCGAGTTCCTGCAGATGACCGGCGGACGGTGGCCGGCGCAGAGCCAGTAAGCCGCGAGCAGTCGCGAGGGCCGATCAGAAGTGCAGGCCGATCCCCGTGAGCGCGGCGGAGAGGTCGATGAGCTTCGACGCGGCATTGCTCTCGCGGGCCCGCGGCTTCGCGGGTACCAGGGCCGGCCTGCCCTTGAGCTGGAACCAGCCGTCGGGTCCGCAGTAGGCGCCGTTCGGGATGCCGGCGTCGACCGTGGCCCGCACGAGCGGCCACGCGCCGTCGTCCTTGCCCTGCGCGACGGGCCCCATGATGCGTTGCCGCCAGGCGGCGGCAGGCTCGTGGACCTCGACGCCGGGCCGGGCGGGGGTGAGCATGCCGAGGGCCAGGCCCGGATGGGCCACGACGCTCGTCGCAGCACTGCCGGTCAGCTCGAGGCGGCGCGCCAGTTCGAAGCCGAACGCCATGACGGCCAGCTTCGACGTCGCATAGGCGCTCGCGTTGCGGTACGACGACGGCTGCAGGGACGACGGCGTGAGCCGTGCCCAGCGGTGGCTGATGCTGCCGAGGTGGACGATCCGGGTGCCGGCGGCGGAGAGCGCCGGCAGCAGCGAGGCGATCAGGGCGTAGTGCCCGAGGTGGTTGGTGCCGAACTGCAACTCGAAACCGTCCGCCGTGGTGCGCCGCTCAGGTGAGCCGACCACGCCTGCGTTCGCGAGCAGACCGGCCAGCGGAGGACCCGCCGCGATGGCCGCCGCGGCAGCCCGCACCGAGGACAGATCGGCCAGGTCCAGGGGCTGGAAGGAGACGTCGGCGCCGGGATGCAGGCCGCGGATGGCGCCGATGGCGCGGCCGGCCCTGTCCCTGCTGCGCGACGCGAGGACCACGCTCGCGCCGGCGGCCGCGAGCTGCTCGCACGCGAAGTATCCGAGGCCCGCATTGCCGCCGGTGACGAGGACCCGCCGGCCTGTCAGTGAGGGAAGGGCCGCCGGGTCCCAGTCCGCCCCGCCCCGCCCGGCGCCCGGTGCGCCGTCCAGCGGGCCCATCCCGTCAGGACCCCGTGGTCGCGGCGAGCAGGGTGCCGGCCATCGTCCGGACGACGGCGGGCATGCCGGGGGCGTCGAGGTAGGCGGGAGGCAGGGCGCCCGTCCCGTGGAGGGCGCCGAGGATCGCCCCCGCCACGGACGCCGCGACCGTCGGGGAGGCATCGGGCCTGCCCGATGCCGCCGCATGGGCCAGTGCGGCCGCCAGCTGTTCCCGGGGCGAGCCCGTCACCGCCGCACCCTCGAGGCTGGCCTGCAGGGCAGCCTCGAAGGTCCCCGCCGCCGTCGGCCTGCCGGTCGGATTGCCCTGTCCTGCGGCATCGCGCTCGGCGGACTCCTCGGGCTGGGCGGCGTCGGGGGCGAGCCTGCGCTCCTCGTCGCGGACCGCACGGACCGCCTCCGGAAGGCCGAGGCCCTCGATGGCCAGGGCCCGGACGATGGTGCTGAAGAGGGCTGCGGTGCCCCTCGCGGCGCCCGAGCCGTGCGTGAGCGCCGCGCCGTCGACCGTCAGCCGCTCCACCATGCTCGCGGGGATGCGGGGCACCAGTCCGAAGGGCGCGGAGCGCATCAGCGCACCGGGGCCTTCGGCCAGCGGATTGAGCGGCCGCGCCCGCGTGCCCATCTCGCCGCTGAGAAGTGCGCGGACGGTGTCGGTATCGGCGTCGTGGACGGGCAGCAGATCGTCCTGGCGGTCGAGCCACCGTGCGGGCGGCGCCGGCGCGCCGGCCGGGAGGTGTTCGCCCTGCCGGCGCAGCCAGCGGAGATAGGCGAGCCACAGGCAGGCCGTCTCGTCCGCGGCCACGCCGTCGTTGGCCCACTCCAGGGCGTCGACCAGGCCGTCCACGGTGTACAGGGTCAGCTGCGTCGCCTCCGAGACGGTCAGCGCCGCGGGGTCGTCGAGGGCGGCGGCCGGATCGTCGCCTGCCACGAAGAGGACGCCGTACGCGTCACCCGCCATCGTCCCGAGGAGGCAGCCGAGCACGCGGTCCCCGTAGCCGGGCGCTCCGTCGTCGGGGGTGGTCGGGGTGGCCGGGGTGGTCGGAGTGGCGGTACTGCGGTCCGCGGTGCTGTCGGTCGTCACCCGTCCAGTCTAGGGAGCCCGCCCGATCCGGGCGCGCTCCCGCTCCCGGCCGACCGGCAGGGCTCCCAGCCACCACGCAGACTAGGATGGAAGGCTCGTCCGCGGTCCGGTGCAGCACCGGACAGTCCCCCCGCAGGCACGACCGAAGGTATCCGCTTCCATGACCCATCCCACGACACCGGCCGCGACGACACCGCCCGGAGCGACGTCAGGCGCCTCCTCCGCCGGCCGCACGTCCGACGACGCGGTGCAGGCTCCCGGCCTCGTGGCCCGCTCCATCGCCGAAGGCGCCGGCTCCTTCCTCGTCGTCCTCGCCGGTCTCGGCGCGACGATGCTCGCCACGGAGACCGCGCTGCAGCCCGTCCTCGTGTTCGGTTTCGCCGTCGTGGCCGCGATGATCGCATTCGGGTACGTGTCCGGCGGGCACTTCAACCCGGCCGTCACCATCGGTTCCGCCGTGGCCGGCCGGACCGACTGGAGGTCCGTGGCCCCGTACGTCGTGGCGCAGGTGGTGGGCGCCGTCGCCGCGTCCGGGCTGATCTGGCTCGTCCTCAGTGCCAACGCGCAGCTCACCGACATCCGGGGCTTCTTCAGTTCGGCCTCGAACGGCTTCGACGAGCACTCCGCGGCACAGTTCCCCCTGACCAGCGCCTTCCTGCTCGAGATGGTCGCCACCGCAATGCTCGTGGCGGTCTTCCTCGGAGCGGGTTCACGACGCGCCCGGCGCGACCTCGCCCCGTTCGCCGTCGGCCTGACCTACGCGGGACTGCTCTCGTTCCTCCTGCCCGTGACGAACGGCGGCATCAATCCCGTCCGCTCGGCCGCATCGGCCGTCTTCGCCGAGCCCTGGGCCCTCCAGCAACTGTGGCTGTTCTGGGCCGCGCCGATCGTGGGCGGCCTGATCGCAGGACTCATCTTCCGCAGCATCGATTCCTCCGTGCCGGGCCGCAAGGACGCACCGGAGGGCGGGGCCCCGGCCGTCGCCCCGGCGACCGGACGTCAGGACCAGGACGACGACGCCGGTTCCGCGGGCGGCAGCCCCGACGGCGAGGGCACGGCCGAGGACGCGCGCCGTCCGTCCGGCGACGCGGCGTCCTTCTTCGACGCGCCCGCATCCGACGGGCCGCAGGCCCCCGGCGGGACTCCCGGGACCTCCGGGACCTCCGGACCGGGTCGCTAGCACCGTCCTGCAGCCCGCCGCATGCCGATCCGGACAATGTCGGCGTGTAGCGGTAGCGTGAAAATCATGAGGATCCTCCACACTTCCGACTGGCACCTGGGCCGTTCCTTCCACGGCACCGGGACGCTCGACGCCCAGCGGATCTTCCTCGACAGCCTCGAGAAGACCGTGCGCGAGGAAGGCGTCGACGTCGTCCTCGTCGCCGGCGACGTCTACGACCGCGCCCTGCCCGCCGTCGACGTCGTCGCACTCCTCGACGAGGCACTGGACCGCCTGACCGTCGCCGGCGCGCAGGTGGTCATCAGCAGCGGGAACCACGACTCCGCCACTCGGCTGGGATTCGGCGGTCGACTCCTCTCCCGCGGGGGAGTCCACCTCCGCACGCGCATCGAGGACATCGCCGTCCCGGTCACCTGGCCGCTCGGGCAGGACGCCGAGCTCGCCGTCTACGGCGTCCCCTACCTCGAACCGCGCGTCGTCGCGGACGGACTGGCTGCGGATGCCGGGACCCACACGGCCGTGACCGGCGCGGCCCTCGACCGCATCCGGGAGGACCTCGGACGGAGGGCGGAGGGCCGGCGCGTCGTGTCGATCGTCATGGCCCACACCTTCGCCGCGGGCGGCGCCCCCACCGACAGCGAACGCGACCTTGCCATCGGCGGACTCGGCGCCGTGCCGCTCTCCCTCTTCGACGGCTTCGACTACAGCGCGCTCGGCCATCTCCACGGCCGGCAGAAGCTCTCCGAGACCGTACGGTACTCGGGCTCCCCCCTCGCCTACTCCTTTTCGGAGGTCGACCACACCAAGGGAGCGTGGCTCCTGGACGTGGACGACACCGGCGTGCATGACATCCGCGCCGTCGACTGGCCCGCACCCCGGGACCTCGCCGTGCTCGAGGGCCGGCTGGACGACCTGCTCGGCCGGGCCGACCTCTACTGGGCGGAGACCGCCTACTGCCATGTCACCCTCACCGATCCCGAGCGGCCGGCGCGCGCCATGGAGCGCCTCCGGACACGCTTCCCCGACACCCTGGTGCTCGCCTTCGCCCCCGAGGGCGGAGCCGGCGCCGACACCCGGACCTACAGCGAACGCATCGCAGGGGCCAGGGACGACGCCGACATCTGCTGCGGTTTCCTCGAGCACGTGCGCGGCCGGAAGGCCTCGGCGGAGGAGCAGGCGCTGGTCCGCCGGACCGTCGATGCCGCCCTGAGCCTCGCCCACGAACGGTAGGAAGCACCCGTGAGACTGCACCACCTCGAGATCCAGGCGTTCGGGCCCTTCGCCGACCGCCAGAGCGTCGACTTCGACGCCCTGTCCGCGCAGGGCCTGTTCCTCCTCAACGGACCCACCGGCGCGGGCAAGTCGAGCGTGCTCGATGCCGTGTGCTTCGTGCTCTACGGCTCGGTCCCGGGCGCACGCCAGGCAGCCAAGCGACTGCGCAGCGACCACGCTGCCGAGTCCGTGGCCCCGGAGGTCTCCCTCGAGTTCTCCGTCGCCGATCGCCGCTTCCGTGTGGTGCGGTCACCGGCCTGGGAGCGGCCCGCACGGCGGGGCAGCGGGACGACGACCGAACAGGCCCGGACTCTCCTCAGCGAACGCGTCGGTGCCGACTGGGTGCAGAAATCGGCCCGCAACGACGAGGCCGGGCTCGAGCTGCAGGCGCTGCTCGGCATGGACAAGGAGCAGTTCACCAAGGTGGTGATGCTGCCCCAGGGCGAGTTCGCGGCCTTCCTCCGCGCGGACGCCAAGCCGCGGCGGGAACTGCTCCAGAAACTCTTCTCGACCACGCGCTTCGAGGATCTCGAGAGACTGTTCGGCGAGGAGAGCCAGCGGGTCGGGCGCGAGCTCGCCGAGCAGGAGGACCTGCAGCGGCATCTCCTCCTCCGTGCCATCGACGAGGCCCAGCGCCATGACGTCGGTGGCACCGGGGATGCCCTCGACGGGGGGACGGACGGGTCGGCGTCGATGCAGGCGATGACCGAGGCCCTCTCGAAGCAGCGGGGCGCGGCAGCGCTGGAGAGCCTCGACCTCGCCGAGCAGAGTGCCCTCGCCGACGGTGCGCTCGCGGACATCCGGCGACGGCGCGGCAGCTTCGCCTCCCTCGCGCAGCTCCGAGCCCAGCGGGAGGAGCACGAGGGCCGCGCCGGGACGATTGCGGATCTGGTCGGCGTCCTGCGGCAGCACGATCAGGCGCAGGGGCTGGCGGGCCTCCTCGGACTGGACGACGACGGAGTCGCCGCGGTCGAGCGCGCCCGTTCCCTGCACGGGAAAGCCCTCGACGGCGTGCGGGACGACACGACCGCCGGCGAGTACTTCGATCTCGAGCGACTCTCCGACGACGCCGTGCCCCGCGACGCACTGGCGGACGCCTGCGCGGCGTCGTCGTCCGCGCTGGGCATCCTGCGCGCCGCCCTGCCCGACGAGCGACGGCTGCTGGACGTCCGGACCGCGCTGCAGTCCGGGATGTCGGCGGTCGGCGACCTCGACCGGCGCATCGAGGAGGCGGTCGAGTCCGTGGCCCGGCTGCAGCGCACCCGCACGGAGGACACCGAACGCCTCGTCCCGCTTCGCCTCGCGGCCGACGGGCTGGAGCACCTCCGCACCGATCTCGCCGCGGCCGTCGCGGCCGAGGACGTCGTCCGGCAGTACCGTGCGGCCGCGGAGCGCCGCACCGCGGCGGACACCGCGCATGCGGCGGCGGCCGAGCGCTTCCTCCGGCTGAAGGAGGAGTGGCTCCACATGCTCGAGCTCCGGCTCGAGCAGTCCGCCGAGGAACTCGCCGAGCGGCTGGAGGATGGGCAGCCGTGCCCGGTCTGCGGCAGCCCCGAGCACCCGGCTCCCGTCACGTCACCCGGCGGGAGTCGGATCACCCTCGAGGAGGAGCAGTCCGCGCGCCGCCTGCAGACCGAGGCCGAAGGCGCCCAGGACGACGCCCGGGAGGTGCGGGACAGGGTGCGGCTCGAGGTCGCCGACCTCGCGGCCAGGGGCGGTGACATCCCGCCCGAGGACGCGGCCGCTGCGACGCGCGCAGCACGCACGACGCTCGATGCCGCGGAGGCGGCGTACAGGGAATGCTCGGCCGTCGAGGAACGGATGCGGGCCTCCGTCGAGGAGGAGGACCGGGCCGGCAGGCTGCGGGACGCGCTCCGGGAGGAACGGGCCGCCGCGGAGTCACGGAGGGCCTCGCTGCTGGACCAGGAGGACCTCCTCGTGCAGCGGCTCGCCGGTCTCCAGGCGGGGGCGCCGTCGCTGGCGGAGCGCATCGACGTGGTGCAGCGTGCCCAGGACCGCCTCGAAGCCGTCCGTGACACGTTCGACGACGTGATGCGCGCCGTCGCGCGCCAGGCGGACAACCGGAAGCGCCTCGACGAGGCCCTGCTCGCCACGTCGTTCGCCTCGGCCGAGGAGGCACGGACCGCGCTCATGCCCGACGACCGCCACGCGCAGGTGTCGCGGGAGGTCAGGGACCACGAGGTCCGTGGCCATCGCCTGGACGCGGCGTGGGACGACCCGGTGGTCCAGGAGGCCCTCCGTGAGGAACGGGACGGCATCGAGCCGCCCTCCGAGGAGGACGAGCAGCGCGCGGGTGCCGCTGCCGAGGACCTCAGGATCCGGGCGCACCGGGCAGGAATCCGGGCGGAGGTGCTCGGTCAGTCCGTGGCCCAGCTGGAGACGTACGCGCGGCAGCTCGAGGACCTCGAGCGGGACGTCGCACCCCTGCGTGAGCGCGCCCACCTGGTGGCAGCCGTCGCCGACACCGCCCGCGGGGGAGGGGAGAACCTCTACAAGATGTCCCTCGCCACCTACGTGCTGGCGTCACGGCTCGAGCAGGTGGCCGCCGCGGCCACCGAGCGGCTGCTCCAGATGTCCGACGGCCGGTACCAGCTGGTGCACAGTGACGCCACCGCCGGCAACAAGCGGTCGGGACTGGGCCTCAACGTGATCGACGGGTGGACCGGCAACCGGCGCGACACCTCCACGCTCTCGGGTGGCGAGTCTTTCATGGCATCCCTGGCGCTGGCGCTCGGGCTGGCGGATGTGGTGCAGCAGGAGGCGGGCGGACTCGACATCGAGACCCTCTTCGTGGACGAGGGATTCGGCTCCCTCGACGACCAGGCCCTCGAGCAGGTCATGGATGCGCTCGAAGGCCTGAGGAGCGGGGGGCGTGTGGTGGGGCTGGTAAGCCATGTGCCCGAACTCAAGCAGCGGGTGAGCGCGCAGCTGCAGGTCGTCAAAGGGCGGCAGGGCTCGATCCTGCGCCTCGTGGAGCAGCCCGCCAGCGTGTAAACTTGGTGGCGTTCACGGGTCGGGCGCATCGGGAGGGGGGACGATGCGCGTTCGACGCACCCGGAAAGCGCATGTACAAGAACCCGACGCCCGCCTCGGCGGACTCCCTCCCGTCCCCGACATCGTCCCCCGCACCACACCCCGACAGCCCTGAGCGGTCCCGCCTCGGCAGGTTCGGCGTGCTGCCGCGACTCTCGGGTACCTCCTTCCTCGTGCTCGGCCTCTTCGCCCGGCTTCCCCTCGCGATGCTCACCGTCGGAGCCCTGACGCTCGTGACCACCGCCAGCGGCTCCTACGCCGCCGGCGGATTCGCGGCCGGCGCCGTCGGCGTCGGCTCGGCTCTCGGCGCGCCCCTCCTCGGCGTCCTCGCGGACAGGCTCGGCCAGCGGATCGTGCTGCTCGTCTCGGCGGTCCTCAACACCCTGGCCATCGCGGCCCTGCTGGTCGTGACCCTCACGAGCGAACGCTTCACGGGAGGAGCCCTCGCCCTCGTGCTCGTCGCGGCCTTCGCGATGGGCTTCACGTGCCCGCAGATCGGGCCGCTCGCCAGGGTCCGCTGGATGGCGATGACCCGGGGTCGCGGCGCGGACCTCGACACTGCGCTGTCCTACGAGGGGACGGCCGACGAACTGACCTTCGTTCTCGGCCCCGCCCTCGTGGGCCTGCTTGCCGGCCTGATCGCGCCATGGCTCCCGCTGGCTCTGGCCGCCGCCCTCACCCTCACCCTCGTCAGCGCCTTCGCCGTGCACCGGACGGTGGCGTTCAGCGATGCGCCCCCCGCGCCCGCGGGCGAGGACGGCACCACCGGCGGGGACGCGCCCGGGTACCGGACGTGGCTCGTCCTGCTTCCCGTGGCGGGCATGATCGCCATGGGGACGTTCTTCGGGTCCACGCAGACGTTCCTCACGGCCTTCACCGGACACTTCGGCTCGCCCGAGTCCTCGGGGCTGCTGTACGCCGTGATGGGGCTCAGCTCCGCGCTCGCCGCCCTGTCAGTGGCCTATTGGCCCCGGCGTTTCGGCCACACGGCCCGCTGGATCGCGTCGGCCGCGGCGATGGCGGCCGCCGCCGTGGCGCTGGCCCTCCCGGACACGATCGGCGCCATGGTCCTGGTGCTGCTCGTCCTCGGCCTCTTCGTGGGACCCACCATGGTGACCATCTTCTCCATCGGCTCGGACGTCGCTCCGGCGAACAGGCTCGGCACGGTCATGACGCTGCTCGCCAGCGGGATCGTCGCAGGGACGGCGATCGGCTCGGCGCTCGCGGGGACGCTCGCCGAATCGGCCGGAGCCGCAGGCGCTGCGGCGGTCCCGGCATCGTCGGCAGCCGTCCTGCTGCTCCTCGGTGTCCTCTCCGCCGTCGCCCTGCGGCGCGCGAGGAGTGGACGGGGCATGTCCCCGAGTGCCTGCTGACGCGCCCCATAGCATGCCGGCCGTGACCGGTCGGCGCGCTGTCGCTTCCCCCTCGCCGCGCATAGGATCGTAGGACATCCGAGCTGCAGGAGGACTGACATGAGTACCGAAGGCACCGAACACGAAGGTACCGGACACGACGGCGCCGAGGACGCACAGGGCGTCGGCCCCGAGGGGACCATCCCCGCGAGCGAGGATGGCGTGGCGGCGGGATCGACCGACGAGCCGAGCAACTTCGAGCCGGAAGAGGACGACGGCGACGGGTCCTGACCCGGAACCGACACGGAAGGGCCCGGGTCATCGGCAGTGCCGGTGACCCGGGCCCTTCCGCGTCGATGCGCCGGTCGTCGGAGCAGGGGGCACGGAGCGGGACCTCCGGGTCAGGCGCCGGATGCAGTACTCAGGCGATGCTGGGAGCGCGCCGGGGCGGATCCGGCAGGCGGACGTTGCCGGCGAGGACACCGCCCGTGACGGATCCGCCGGTGACGAACCCGCCCGTGATCACGCCCCCGGTGGCGAGGCCGGCGTCGTCCGCGGCGCGAGCGCCCTGCGCGGTCCGCTGTCCCGGCACTGCCGGAGCCGGCACCCGCGGGTGGTCGCCGGTCCGGCTGCGCAGCTGGAGGGCGACATCGTGCGCGCGCGGTCGGCGGGCCGGGTCCCTCGACGTCATGCGGCGCAGCAGGTCCGCCCAGTCCGGTCCGAGCGAATCGGGCACTTCGGGGTCGCGGAGGAGCCGCGCCAGGGCCGCCTCGACCACCGGCCCCGGGAACGCCTTCTCACCGGTCAGGCATTCGAGGAGGACGAGGCCCAGCGAGTAGACATCGCTCCGATCGTCGACGGGGTCGCCCTTGGCCTGCTCCGGACTCAGGTAGTTCGCCGTGCCGATCGTCGCCCCGGCGGCCGTCGCCATGGTGGCCTCCACCATGCGGGCTATCCCGAAGTCCGTGAGCTTGGCGTACAGGCGCGTACTGTTGTCCGCGCTCTGGAAGAGCAGGATGTTGGCGGGCTTCACGTCACGGTGGACCACGCCCTCGGAGTGGACGTAGGCCAGGGCATCGGCCAGGTCCGCCCCGAGTTGAGCCACGTCCTCCGCGCTGAGCGCGCCGCGCTTGAGGCGGTGGCGAAGGTCCTCACCGTCCACGAGTTCCATGACCAGGAAGCCGGTGGTCCGGCCGTCCTCGTCCACCTGCATCCCTGCGTCATGCAGGGCCACGAGACCGGGATGGTTGAGTGTGGAGAGCAGCATCGTCTCGGTGTGCTGGCGGCGGTAGTCGTCGTCGTCGGACGTCGCGGGATTGAAGATCTTGATCGCGACCGTCCGGCCGAGGGTGCGGTCGACCGCACGGTACACCGAGGCGGCTCCTCCGACTCCGAGCAGTTCCGTGGTCTCGTACCGGTCGGCAAGGACCCGCATGCGTGTCCTCCCGCGACAGTTCGTGATGATCGGTTCGCACGGCCGTAAGGGTGCTGATCAATTGTCAGTATAACGTCCGTGGATTCCGCCCCTGCGCGCCCGATGAGGCGTTACCGAATCTTGATCAGCGTCCTCCGTCGAGGAATCCGAGGGCCGCGTCCTTGAAGAGTCGCGAGGTGATGGCATTCGAGTGGTTCCGTCCCGGAAGCATCGCCACGGCGGCATCCGGTGCCCACTCCCTGAGGTCCTCGATGCCGCCGGCGTAGTCGTCCTGGTCGCCGGCGACCAGGAGCAGCGGCATGCGGGGCACGGCGCCCTGCGGGTCGAACGGCTCCGTCTTGATGGCCGTGACCATCGCCAGGAGCGCGGGGACGTCCGCGTGATCGCCCGCCTGGGCCATGCGCAGGAGGTCGGCGGTGGTCGGGTCCTCCGGGGGCGCGCCCCCGGCGAGGAAGCGCTCCGCGCCCTCGAGGTCGAAGGAGGCGAGGGGGTCGGCCGTCCCCGGCCCACCCAGCACCATGCGCCGGACGATCTCCGGCTGTGTGGCACCGAACTCCCAGGCGAGGCGGGATCCCAGGGAGTAGCCGACGACGTCCACGCCGGATGCCGGGTCGCCCTCGCGGAGCGGCATCACACGCTCGTCGAACAGCGCCTGCAGGATGTCCGCGCGCATGCGGCTCGGCGTGTAGGCGCCGCCGTCGTCCGGCGCCGCGCTGTCGCCGTGCGCAGGGAGGTCCACCATGATGACGCTGCGGCCGGCGTCGTTGAGGAAGCGGACCCAGCCCGTGTCCGTCCAGTTCTGCCGCGACGAGGAGCCGAAGCCGTGCAGCAGGAGGATCGGCGGCAGGGGGAGCGGGGATGCCGCAGCGCTGCGCGTGATGGACAGGTGGGGGTCGATGCCCTCGACGTCGTGTACGGCGTGGTGGTCCATGTACCCCATCGTAAGGGCGGCAGGGACGTGTGCTCCGTCGAACACATCCCCGCCGGCGGCCCGGAGGCCGACGCCTGAGACTTTAGACACTTCCCGCCGGGGGTTTGACCCGGCGCCGCGAGGCGCCCGGCCGGCGGGACGACGGAGCCTTCCGTGACCCCCATCGATGAGTTATAGTCATTTCGACCCTAAGTGGCGTCGCGCCTCATCGGACGGAAGGACCGGGTATGTACGGCTCGGCCAACGTCTCGGAGCGCCAGGCCCAGGCACCGGCGCTCGCCATCTCGACGGTGATCTTCGCCCTGCGCTCCGATCCCGTGTCCGGTCGGTCGGAGATCTGGCTTCCACTCGTCCGCAGGATCCGACAGCCGCATCTCGGCCGGTGGGCGCTTCCCGGCGGACCGCTCGGCGGGAGCGAATCCCTGCAGGACGCCGCGGCGAGGAACCTGCGGGAGACGACGGATCTCGAGCCCACGTACCTCGAGCAGCTCTACGCGTTCGGAGGGCTCGATCGTGCGGCCGCGCAGCGCCTGGTGTCCATCGTGTACTGGGCGCTCGTCCGTCCGGACCAGGCCGATCTCGCACGGGAGTCGG
The DNA here is from genome assembly GCF_058269215.1 of Arthrobacter sp. TJ-238. NCBI lineage: Bacteria > Bacillati > Actinomycetota > Actinomycetes > Micrococcales > Micrococcaceae > Arthrobacter > Arthrobacter sp. TJ-238. Next base: position 26,220 of record NZ_JBZCNH010000012.1, read on the forward strand.
AGAACGTCCGGTGGTTCCGCGCATCCGAGGCGGAGGGCCTCGCCTTCGACCACGACGAGATCGTCGCGTACGCCCTCGAACGGCTGCGCGGCAAGATCGAGTACGGCTCCGTCGCCTATCACTTCCTGGGCGACCGGTTCACGCTCGCGCAGCTGCGCCGGGTCTACGAGGCCGTCCTCGGCCGGCAGCTCGACCCGGCGAACTTCCGGCGCCAGTTCCGGTCGGCCAAGGACATCGCCGCCACCGACGACGTGCTGCAGGGTGTGCGCAACCGCCCGCCCAGGCTCTACCGCTACAGCGGACAGCCCGCGCCCGCAGCCCCGACCGACCCCGGGCAGACAGCCGTCCGGCCCTGACCCGTCCCGATCCGTCCCGATTCCGCCGCCGCCCGTCCGCCGGTCGGCCCCACTGCAGGGAGAAGCCCATGTCCGTCACCACCGCCATCCAGCTCGTCAGCCGAGGAGAGGCAGCGGCCGCCGCAGGAGCCGGGACCTGCTCGCCCGACCTCGTCCGCGACCCCTGGGCGTTCGATGCCCTCCCCATGCCGAGCTACGGCCCCGGCGCCTCCGTGCACGACCAGGCCCCACCCGCCACGCCCCGGCAGGGCGAACTCCCGGAGGACTACAGGACCGCATCGCCCGAGGACCTCGACCGCCGCATCCTCGCCGCCAAGGACGCGCTCGGGGAATCGGCGGTCATCCTCGGCCACTTCTACCAGCGCGACGAGGTGGTCCGGTACGCCGATTTCGTGGGCGACAGCTACCAACTCGCCCGTGCCGCCACGGAACGCTCGGCCGCGCGATCCATCATCTTCTGCGGCGTGCACTTCATGGCGGAGACGGCGGACATGCTGTCGACGCCCGAGCAGTCCGTCATCCTGCCCAACCTCGCAGCGGGCTGTTCGATGGCCGACATGGCGGACATCGACTCCGTCACCGAATGCTGGGAGCAGCTGACAGCGCTCTTCCGGAGCGAGCGGGACACCGATGGCCGCCAGCCCGTCATCCCCGTGACGTACATGAACTCCTCGGCCGCGCTGAAGGGGTTCTGCGGCGAGAACGGGGGGATCGTCTGCACGTCGTCGAACGCCGAGGCAGTGCTCCAGTGGGCCTTCGAACGCGGTCGGCGCGTCCTGTTCTTCCCTGACCAGCACCTCGGCCGCAATACCGCCAAGGCCATGGGAGTGCCCCTCGAGCAGATGCCGATGTGGAACCCGCGCAGGCCCTGGGGAGGGACCGACGAGCAGACGCTGCGCGACGCCCGCGTGATCCTCTGGCACGGTTTCTGCTCCGTGCACCGGCGCTTCACCGTCGCGCAGATCGAGAAGGCGCGCGCTGAGCACCCCGGTGTCCGGGTGATCGTGCACCCGGAGTGCCCCATGCCCGTGGTGGATGCCGCGGACGAATCGGGCTCCACCGACTACATCCGCAAGGCCGTCGCTGCGGCTGCGCCCGGCAGCACCTTCGCGATCGGCACGGAGATCAACATGGTGAACCGGCTCGCCGCGCAGTACCCCGAGCACACCATCTTCTGCCTCGACCCCGTCATCTGCCCCTGCTCCACGATGTACCGGATCCACCCGGGGTACCTCGCCTGGGTGCTCGAAGGGCTCGTGCAGGGGCGGGTGGTCAACCGGATCACGGTGCCCGACAGCGTCGCCGTCCCGGCGCGGGTGGCCCTGAACCGCATGCTCGCGGTCCAGCCGTGACGCCGCCCGCCGGCGCCGCGCCGTCGACCGATGGCGGGCGCACCCGGGCGGTCGTCGTGGGTGCCGGCGTCGCGGGCCTGCAGACCGCGCTGGTGCTGCGCCGCCTCGATCCGCGCCGCGAGGTCGTCCTGCTCGCCAAGGCGGCGCTCGCCGAGAGCAACACCCGGTACGCGCAGGGCGGGATCGCCGCCGTCGTGCCGGCCCGCCCCGACGAGCGGGCGGCCACCACGAAGGCGAGCGCCCCGGATTCGGTGGCGGCGCACATCGCCGACACGCTCGCTGCGGGTGCCGGGCTGGCCGACCCGGATGCCGTCGCCGTCCTCTGCCGCGGAGCCGAGGCCGGCATCGAAGCCCTCGAGCAGGCAGGGGTCGTCTTCGACAGCGCAGACCGTGCAGACACCGCAGACCGTGCAGACTCAGCGGATACCGGCACCGCGGCGTCGCTGGCCCGCGGCCGCGAAGCCGCCCATTCCGCGCCGCGGATCCTGCATATCGGCGGTGACGCTACCGGAGCCGGGCTGGTGGAGGCGCTGACCGCCGCCGTCCGGGCCGACGGCGACATCCGCGTGCTCGAGAGCGCCTTCGTCACGCGGGTGCTGCTCGACGGCGCACCAGGCGGCGTGCGGCGGGCCGAGGGCGTCGAGGTGCTCACGGAGCGGGGCTCGCAGCAGGTCCGGGCCGACGCCGTCGTCCTGGCGACAGGAGGCGCCGGCCAGCTCTTCGAGCACACCACCAACCCGGGCATCAGCACGGGCGACGGCGTGGCCCTGGCCTGGCGCGCAGGTGCCACGGTCGCGGACCTCGAGTTCTTCCAGTTCCATCCCACGTCGCTCGACGTCCCCGGGAACCCGCTCATCTCGGAGGCCGTGCGCGGCGAGGGGGCCCGGCTCGTCGACGCCGACGAGCGCGCCTTCATGACCGATGTCCACCCCGCCGGCGACCTCGCGCCGCGCGATGTCGTAGCCCGCGGTATCGCCCGGCAGATCGCCCGACATCCTGCTCCGGGCCGCGTCCCGGACCCCGCCCGGCATCCCCGCCCGGCCGGCCCGCGGCCGGGGGTCCGGCTCGATGCGACCGCGCTCGGAGCGGCGTTCCTCGCCCGCCGGTTCCCGTCCCTCACCGCGCTCACCGCACGGCACGGATTCGACTGGGCGGCGGACCCGGTGCCCGTCGTCCCCGCCGCCCATTACTGGATGGGCGGCGTCCGGACGGACACCGACGGGCGGACCACGGTGCCGGGCCTCTTCGCCGTCGGGGAGGTGGCGTGCACCGGGGTGCATGGTGCCAACAGGCTCGCCTCGAACAGCCTGCTCGAAGGGGTGGTATTCGGAGCGCGCTGCGCGGCCACGATCTCCGCGGGAGGGGGAGAGGTGCCCCGGTTCGACGCCGAGCCGCTGGACCTCGAGGCCGGCGGGACCCCCACGCAGTCCTTCACGCGGCGCGACCTGCAGGCGCTGATGTCCGACCACGCCGGGATCCTGCGCACGCAGGACGGACTCGATCTCGCCCGGAAACACCTGGCCTCCTACCGCTCCGATAACGCGCCCGAGGACGCCAACCTCCTGCTGTGTGCACGGCTCCTCGTCCACGCGGCCGCCTCCAGGGCCGATTCGTGCGGAGCCCACTTCCGCGCCGACCAGCCCGACACCCTGCCCGGGCCTCCCGCCCCGAGCCGGTCCTACGTCCGGGCCGTACGAGCCACCGAAGGAACAACACCATGACGAACACAGCCGCCACCCTGCCCGTCACCTCTTCGACTGCGTGGACCGCCCCGCCGCCGCAGCACCTCATCGACGCCGTCGTCGCCGCCGCACTCGCGGAGGACGCACCCTGGGGTGACATCACCTGCCAGGCGCTGATCCACCCCGAGCTGCGCGCGACGGCGTCCATCACCGCCCGCGAGCCCGGCATCCTCTGCGGGACCGCCGCCGTCGAGGCGGCGATGCGCCTCACCGACGCACGCATCCGCGTCGACTTCCCGCAGGCGGACGGCGCGCGGTTCGACGCAGGCACCGTCCTCGCCGAGATCAGCGGGCCGGCGGCGGGCATCCTCACAGCCGAACGGACCGCGCTGAACATCGCCCAGCGCCTGAGCGGGATCGCCACGCTGACGCGTGCGTTCGTGGACGCTGCGGGCGGCACCCGGGCACGCATCACCGACACCCGGAAGACGACGCCCGGCCTCCGTGTCCTGGAGCGGTGGGCGGTCCGCTGCGGCGGGGGCTCCAACCACCGGTCCGGGCTGTCCGACGCGGTCATGGTGAAGGACAACCACCTGGCGCTACTCGCGGTGGACGGCCCCGAGGCGCTCACCGAAGCGCTGCTCACCGTGCGGTCCAGGGTGCCGCACACCGTGCACGTCGAGGTGGAGGTGGACCGGCTGGACCAGCTCGACCCGGTCCTCGCCGCGGGCGTGGACACCATCATGCTCGACAACTTCGACCTCGACGACCTCGCTGCGGGTGTGCGCCTGATCGGCGGCCGCGCGCTGGTCGAGGCGAGCGGCAACGTCCGCCTCGACACGGTGGCCGGCATCGCTGCGACCGGCGTGGACATCATCTCCGCGGGGGCCCTGACCCACAGCGTCCGATCCCTGGATCTCGGGCTGGACTTCGGTCCGGGCGTCGGGCCCGGGGTGTACCCGGAGGTACGGGGCGGCCGGTCCGGTGGACGCCATGATGTATCTTGACGCCGCCGCGACCGCGCCCGCACGGCGTGAGGTCCTCGAAGAGATGTGGCCCTTCCTGACCACGACCTTCGGCAACCCCTCGAGCCACCACACCTACGGCGAGGCGGCCGCGGCCGAGTTCTCGCGGGCCCGCGCACGGATCGCGGCGCTGCTCGGCTGCCGTCCGGCGGAGATCGTCTTCACCTCGGGCGGCACCGAGGGGAACAACCTCGCGCTCAAGGGGATGGCCCTGGCGGCCCCGCGGGGACGCCACATCGTGACGAGCGCGATCGAGCACCCGGCGGTACTCGAGGTGCTCGGCTACCTCCGCCGCTTCCACGGCTTCCGCATCACGACCCTGCCCGTCTCAGGTACGGGCCTCGTCTCGCCGGACGCGCTCGCTTCGGTGGTCGACGACGCGACGACGCTCTGCACGGTGATGTATGCGAACAACGAGGTGGGCACCGTGCAGGACATCGAAGGACTCGCCGGCGTGTGCCGTCGTGCCGGGGTCCCGTTCCACACCGACGCCGTGCAGGCTGCGGGCTGGCTCCCCCTGGACGTCGGCGGCCTGGGCGTGACCGCCCTCACCCTGTCGGGCCACAAGCTCGGCACCCCGAAGGGCACCGGATTGATGTACCTCCGCGCCGGGACGCCCTGCGAGCCGGTTCTGCACGGCGGCGGGCAGGAGCGCGGGCGCAGGTCCGGGACGGAGAACGTGGCCGGCGCCGTGGGCCTCGCGCGGGCCCTCGAACTCGCGCAGGGCTCGTTGCCGGCGGCGGCGGTCACGGCGGCGACGGCGCGGGATGCCTTCATCTCCTCGGTCCTCGAGCGAGTACCCGGGGCGATCCTGACCGGTGACGCGGAGCAGCGGCTGCCCGGGCTCGCCTCGTTCTGCTTCCCGGGCGTGAACGGCGAGACGGTCCTCCTCGAACTCGAGCGCCGCGGCGTCGTCTGCTCCAGCGGATCGGCCTGCGCGGCGGGGTCCGCCGAGCCCTCGGCCGTCCTGCTGGCACTCGGCCTCGACGAGGAGACCGCCTCCACGGCGGTGCGGCTCTCGTGGACGCAGGGCACACCGTCCGGCGACCTCGAGGCCGCCGCCCGCGCCGTCGTCGCGTCCGTGCTCACCGTCCGGGCGCTCGGCGCGGCACACCCCGACGCCGCGCCCGCCGAAGCCTAGACTGGCGGCACCGGACGACACCAGCGATACGAGAGCACACGGGGCACTACGAGAGCGATACCGAAGCAACACACCTGAGCAGCACCTGAGCGACACCGGAGCGACACCGGAGGGGGAGACGTCATGATGCACACCGGGATCATCGGGCGGAAGGCCCGACCGACACCACGGCTGCGCCGCGCGGCCCTCGGTGCGGTGCTCGCCGGGCTCCTGCTCACGTCGTGCTCCGCGCTGCAGGGCGGCGCCGGCTCGGCCTCGCCGTCGCCCTCGGGGTCCGCCTCCGGTGCGGCCCAGCCGACGGCGGCGCCCCTGCGGGAGGCCCGGGAGGGGTGGAAGGTGTTCACGGACCCCGGGCGGCTCGTGAGCTTCGAGCTGCCCGAGGCGTGGCTGGTGCAGCCGCTCGAACCGGCCGCGGGCACCTATGCGCCGGGTTCGCTGCACTACGCGGTCCGCACGCCGGAGGGCGTCACGACCGCCGAGCTGCATACGGGCATCCTGACACCCGAGACCCCCTGCCCGGAGGCGGAGCGCACGCCGTACCACGTCATCGGCAGCGAGCCGCTGGACCTGACGGGAGGAGCCCGGGCGGTTACCGACATGGAACCCCGCTTCGTGGTCCGGCTCATCACGGGTTTCCGCTTCTTCGGCTCCTACGGCATCACCGACCAGGTCGGCGGAGCGGACGGGCTCGCGTGCTCGCTGCCCAATACGGTCCAGGGAAGCGAGGCCCTCGGCCGGTTCAGCTTCGGCGACCTCGAGGTGCTCGTGCCGAAGGTGCCGGCGGAGACGGGGCCCTCGACGGTCTCGTTCGGCACCATCGGTGAGGCCGAGGCCTATTACGCCGCCCCGGAGTTCGCCACGATCCGCGAGATGGTCCTCTCCCTGCGGTTCGGGGCCGGCCCGGCCGGCTAGGCACCGGACCGCATCACGCAGCGGGCTGGAGGGCTCCGTAGTCGACGCCGGTCAGTTCGACGCTGCGGTTCCAGAGCCGCACCGCGATGTCCCGGTCGAGTACCCGGGGCACGGGGGCGACGAGGCGGGGTGCGCCGCGGGTCTCGCCGGGACCGGACGGGCCGTAGTAGTCGCCGCCGCGCACCTCCGACGCGGTCGCCGCGTACAGCGTGGGCAAGGCACCAGCGGCGTCGGACTGACCCATGAGCCTGAGGAAGCCGCCGAAGGCGTCGAGCACGGGAGCCTGCATGCCTGCGGTCAGGTTGGTGTTGGCCAGCCCGGGGTGGGCCGCGACGGAGGTGAGGTCCCAGCCCGCGGCGCGTGCCCGCCGGTCGAGTTCCACCATGAAGTAGAGGTTCGCGATCTTGCTCTGGCCGTAGGCACTCCAGCGGCGGTAGCGGCGCTCCGACTGCAGGTCCGCGAAGTCGATGCGTCCCCGCTTGTGGGCGAGGCTCGAGAGGGTGACGACGCGGGGGGAGGCCGCCTCCCGGAGGTTCGGCAGCAGCAGGCCGGTGAGGGCGAAATGTCCGAGGTGGTTGGTGCCGAACTGCAGTTCGAAACCGTCCGCCGTCGTGGCCTTCGGCGTCGCCATGACGCCGGCGTTGTTCACGAGGAGGTGCACGGGGCCGTCGAGGTCCGCCGCGAACTCCCGCACGGAGGCGAGGTCCGCGAGGTCCAGCACGCGCGTCTCGACGCCCTCACTGCCGGTGAGGGAGCGGACGCGTCCTTCGGCCTGGCGTCCGCGCTGTTCGTCGCGGCATGCGAGGACGACGTCGGCGCCCTTCCGCGCGAGCGCGACGGCGGTCTGCAGCCCCAGCCCGCTGTTGGCGCCGGTGATGACCGCGCGCCTGCCCGTCTGGTCGCCGATCGCATCCGCTGTGAAGTCGCTCATGGTGGTGCCTCTCCTGCGTGGGTGCCTGCCCGGCCCGGGGTGCCCGTCCGGCGTCGAAGGTGCCGCTTCCGCCCCAGCATAGAGTTGGGGACGAACGAATCGCCTACCGGGAGCAACGAACCATGCAGCGTACTGTCTCCGCCGACCTCGGTGCCACGACGATCGCCGGGACGGAGGTGGTGCTGTCCGTCGCGGTAGCAGCCCCGGAGGGCTACGCATCGGTCGACGAGCAACTGACCGTGCTGGTGGACGGGGAGCCGACCGAGGTCCGCACGCGGCAGGACAGGGACGGCAGTCGCCTGCACCTTCTCACCACACCGCGGGCCGCCACGGTCGACGTGCACTACCGGGCCACCGTCACCGGGCAGGCTGACTCCGCGCCGCGGGACGACGTCGACCTCGTGCGGTACGTGCGCCCGAGCCGCTACTGCGAGTCCGACCGCATCCTGCCGACCGCCTACTCCCTGATGCCCGATGACCGGGGGAGGGACCTCGTGCAGGGCCTGCGGGACTGGGTGGAGGCGGAGCTGTCCTATGTCTCGGGCTCCTCCCGCTTCACCGACGGCGCGGTGGACACGCTCCTCGCCCGCAGGGGCGTGTGCCGCGACTACGCCCACCTCCTGATCGCGCTCCTGCGCGCGCGGGACGTCCCCGCGCGCCTGGCGTCCGTGTACGCGCCGGGGCTCAGCCCGATGGACTTCCACGCCGTCGTGGAGGCGTGGGTCGACGGCGCCTGGCACCTGCTGGATGCTACGCGCCTCGCCCCGCGGGCAGCGATGCTGCGCATCGCGACGGGCAGGGACGCCACGGACACGGCGTTCGTCTCGACCGTGGGGGGTGCGCTGCAGCTCACCCACCTGATGGTGACCGCGACGGTCGACGAACTGCCCGTCGACCGGCCGCACGAACCGCTGTCCCTCCGCTGATCCGGCGCTGATCCGGCGCTGATCCGGCGCTGATCCGGCGACACGGGGGTGGGGGTGAGCTCCGACGGGCTGCGCGGCCCCTACTGACCGAGGCCCGCGTTGATCTTGTCGGTCAGGGCCTTGAGCTGTTCCATCTGGGTCGCGTCCAGCACGGGTGCGAGGACGTCCTGGATGCGGTGCACGTGGGCCGACCCGATCCGTCGCTGGAGGGCCCTTCCCTCGTCCGTCAGCGCGAGTTCGACGCCTCGCTGGTCGGCCTCGGCAGGGCGCCTCCGCACGAGGTTCCTCGCCTCGAGGCGGTCCACCATGCGGCTGAGGCTGGGCTGGCTGATCAGGAGATGGTGGTTGAGCTCGTTCAGCCGGGTCCAGCCGCCGGGGCAGCGGCTCAGGTTGAAGAGGACGTCGTACTCGCCGATGGGCAGTTCCCGGAACACGGGGTCCTGGCGGATCCGGCGCATGACGCCCACCTGTGCACGGAAGAGAGATTCCCAGGTCTCGGACGCCTGGCGGACCGAGGCGCCGGCAGCGCCCTCGCCGTTCTCACGGACCGGCTCGGGGTGCCCCGCGGCGGTGCTCGACTGGCCCATGGCTGCTCCCCGGCTTCCCGCCGGGTCCACCGGCTATTGGATACGTTTGCATCCATCATACGCGCGCCGGATCATCCGCGGCCGACGTCACCGACGCTGGACAGGCGCCGCCCGGCGACGTCAGTCGGTGGCGGCAGCCGCGTGCAGCGACGTCCGGGAAGGGTCGACGGTGGCGGTGGCGGTGGCGGCGGCAGTAGCGGTCGCGGTCGAGGTCGAGGTCGCGGTCGCGGTCGCGCTCGCGGCCCGGCGCCGGGCGCGCTCCTCACGGCGCCCCTCGACGAGCCGGTACAGGACCGGGACGAGGACGAGCGTCAACGCCGTCGACGAGACGAGCCCGCCGATCACGACGACGGCCAGCGGCTGCGAGATGAAACCCCCTTCGCCAGTGAGGCCGAGGGCCATCGGCGTGAGCGCGAAGATCGTGGCCAGGGCCGTCATGAGGATCGGCCGGAGGCGCTGCCGGGCCCCCTCGCGGATCGCGTCCGCCACGGGCAGGCCCGGCACGCCGTTCCGCGGGAGCCGATACTGGTTGATGAGGTCGATCAGCACGATCGCATTGGTGACGACGATGCCCACGAGCATCAGCATGCCGATGAGCGAGGGCAGTCCGAGCGGGATCCCCGTGATCAGGAGCAGCGCGATGGCGCCCGTGGCCGCGAAGGGGATGGAGACGAGCAGGATCAGGGGCTGCACGAGGCTCTTGAACGTCGCGACCATGATCACGTACACGATGGCGACGGCCGCCCAGAGCGCCAGGAACAGCTGGTCGAAGGACTCCGCCTGCTGGCTCGACGCGCCGCCGACGGTCGCGGTCGCGCCCGCGGGCAAGTCGATGCCGGCCAGTCGCTCGTTCACGGCGGTCGTCAGGCTTCCGAGGTCGTCGCCGGAAGGCGTGATGGACACGCGTGCCGTCCGCTCGCCGTTGGAGCTCGTGACCGTGAGCGGCACCTGCACCTCCTCGACGGACGCGACGTCGGTGAGGGGGATCGGTCCCCGGGCCGTCGGGATCCGGAGGGTGCGGAGCTGATCGAGGCTCGTGATCGGGGTGCCCTCGCCGATCAGGACCGGGAAGTCGTCCGCGTCGAAGCGCACGGACCCGGCCGGCACGGCGCTGATGCTGCCGCCGAGGAGGCCTGCGATCTGCCCCTCGCTGAGCCCGGCCCTGACGGCGGCCGCACGGTCCACGTCGATCTGCACCTGGGGCTGCGCGGCCGACAGGTTGCTCGTGACCTCCCCTGCGCCCTCGAGGCCCCGCATGCCGTCGAGGACCGCGACGTTGGCGGCCTCGAGGTCCTCGGGAACGGGAGCGGTGATGTCGACGTCGATGGTGCTCGACGTCCCGAAGCCGCCCTGCTGACTCGATAGCGAGAAGGTCCCTGCGTCCTGCATGCCCTCGAGGTCCCGGCGGACCGACTCCTGGAGCGCCTCCTGGTCCGCCTCCTCGTCGGTGATGACGGTGAAGGTCGCGACCGATGCCCCGCCGGAGAACTGGGCGGCGAAGCCGCCCTCCGCATTGCCGACGGTGAGCTGTACGTCCCGGATCTCCGGGTTCTCGGCGAGGAGGTCCTCGGTACGGCCGGCGGCCTCCGCCGTCGTCGCGAGACTGGACCCGGGCGCCAGTGTCTGAGTCAGCGAGAAGCTGTTCTGGCCCGAGCCGCCGAGGAGGTTGGTCGGCAGGAACGGGACCATGGCCGCCGTCGCGCCGAGCACGATGAGCCCGCCGACGAGCGTGACCACGGGGTGCCGTTGCGTGCCGCTCAGGATCGGCAGGTAGCCGCGCTGCAGCAGGGACGGCCGCTCGGGTGTCGGAGCGTCCTCGGTGTCGGACGATGCTGCGGCGGTGTGGCGTGCGGCGCGGCGCGAGGGCGTGGTCGCGGGGAGGAACCAGTAGGCCAGCACCGGGATGATGGTCAGCGACACGGCGAGGGACGCCAGCAGCGCGATACCCGTCGTGACGGCGAAGGGACGGAACAGTTCACCCGCCAGACCGCCGACGAACCCGATCGGCGCGAAGACGGCGACCGTGGTCAGGGTCGAGGCCGTGATGGCGCCTGCGACCTCCCGGACGGCCGTCAGGATGGCCTCGCGCTTCTCCTCCCCGTAGCCGAGGTGCCGCTTGATGTTCTCGATCACGACGATCGAATCGTCCACCACGCGTCCGATGGCGATGGTCAGCGCGCCGAGGGTTAGCAGGTTCAGCGAGTAGCCCGCGGCGTAGAGCCCGATGAACGTGATGAGCAGCGAGAGGGGGATGGAGATGGCCGTGACCAGCGTGGAGCGGACCGAGAGCAGGAAGACGAGGATGATGAGGACGGCGAAGCCGAGACCGAGGATGCCCTCGGTGGTGAGGTCGTCGATGCTGCTCTCGATGAAGGGTGCCTGGTCGAACACGACGGTGATGTCGGCGGCGTTGCCGAGCTCGGCCTCGAGCTCGGGCACGAGGGCGACGATCTGCTGGGAGATCTCCACGGTGTCGCCGTCGGGCACCTTGGTCACGGCGAGGGCGAGGGTCTCCACCCCGTTGGTGCGCGTGATGGAGGTGGCCTCGTCGTCGGCCAGGCTGACGTCGGCGACACCGCCGATGGTGACGACTCCGCGCGGAGCGGGCGACGGGGACGGCGACGAGGACGAGGACGACGGGAGGACCGGGAGAGCCTCGATGTCCTCGAGCGACCCGATCTGGCTGCCCGCCTGGATGGTCAGCGACCGCGGGTCCTCCTCGAGGGTCCCGACCGGCAGCAGCGCGCCGTTGTCCTCGAGCGTGCTGGTGAGGTCACCGACGGTCAGCCCTGCGGCTTCGAGGGCGCCGGCCCGCGGCAGGATCGCGACGTGCTGCGTGGCTCCACCGGAGACGTCCGCGGTCCGCACGCCGTCGATCTTCTGGAGCCTCGGGACGGTGAGGCGGGCGAGGTCGCCGTTGAGTTCGCTGAGGGACTGGTCCGAGGACACCGCCATGAAGACGATGGGCAGGTCGCTGATGCTGCCCGCGAGGGCCTGCGGCTCCACATCCTCCGGGAGGGTGGGGCGCACCGTGGAGATGGCGCGGTCCACCTGTGCCCTCGCGCGGTCGAGATCGGTCCCGTACACGAACACGAGGCTCACGGTCGAGACGCCCGTGCGTGAGGTGGAGGACGACGACTCGAGGCCCTCGACGCCGCTGAGCGCGGCTTCGAGGGGTTCGCTCACCTGCTGGTCGAGGTACGCCGGGGACGCGCCGGGCACGGTGGACAGCACCGTGATCTGGGGGAACTCGAGGGACGGGATGAGTTCCTGCTTGAGGGAGCCGAGGGTGATGACCCCGAACACCGACGCGAGGATGGTGATGAGCGCGATGAGCGCACGGTTGCCGAGGGAGAGATGGGCCAGACGGAACAAGGAACCTGCCTTCGCTGCTGGCGGGCGCCCGGTCGTCCGGCACCGCCGTCGTTATTTGAGCTTGAGCACCCGATCGGTGAGCGTCTGCACCTCGCCGGCCAGGGCGGGGGTCTCGTTGAGACGGACCCCGTACCCGGGCAGCATCTCCTTGAGCTTCGGCTCCCAGCCGGTCATGCGGTCGGGGAAGCACCGCTTGAGCAGTTCCACCATGATCGGAGCGGCCGTGGACGCACCGGGGGAGGCGCCGAGCAGGGCGCCGACGGTGCCGTCCGCCGAGGTGATGACCTCGGTGCCGAACTGCAGCACGCCGCCCTTCTTGGGAGCCTTCTTGATGACCTGTACACGCTGGCCCGCCGAGATCAGTTCCCAGCTGCCGCCGTCGGCGGAGGGGAGGAAATCGGTGAGCGCCTCGTTCTTGGCGTCGCGGTTCTTCAGCACCTCGGTGACGAGGTACTTGGTCAGGGACATGTTGTCCTTGGCGACCGCCAGCATCGGCACGAGGTTCGAGGTGCGGATGGAGGTGGGGAGGTCCAGGTAGGAGCCGCGCTTGAGGAACTTGGTGGAGAACCCGGCGTACGGGCCGAAGAGGAGCGAGCGCTCGCCCTTGACGAAGCGCGTGTCGAGGTGCGGCACGGACATGGGCGGTGCGCCCACCGACGCCTGGCCGTAGACCTTGGCGTTGTGCTGGCCGACGACGTCGGGATCGGTGCAGCGGAGGAACTGGCCCGAGACGGGGAAGCCGGCGAAGCCCTTGCCCTCCGGGATGCCGCTGCGCTGCAGCAGGTGCAGGGCGCCGCCTCCGGCACCGATGAAGACGAACTTCGTGGTGACGGTGCTGGTCTGGCCGGTTGCCCTGTTCCTGACCTTGACGTCCCAGCGGCCATCGGTGGCGCGGGCGACGTCGAGCACGTCGAAGCCGTAGTGGAGGTCGACCCCCGTGCCCTCCAGGTACTCGGTGAGCTGGCGCGTCAGGGCGCCGAAGTCGACGTCGGTGCCACCCTCGACCCTGGAGGCGGCGACGGGCTGCGAGGGGTTGCGGCCCTTCATCACGAGCGGGGTCCAGCCGGCGATCGTGTCGTGGTCCTCGCTGTGCTGCATCGTCTGGAACAGCGGCTGCGCGCTGAGCGCCTCGTAGCGCCGGCGCAGGTACTCGGCGTTCGCCTGCCCCCAGACGAAGCTCATGTGCGGCACGGGGTTGATGAAGGTGCGGGGATCGCCGATGTGACCCTCGGACACCATGTGCGACCAGAACTGCCGCGACACCTGGAACTGCTCGTTGATCGCGACGGCCTTGGCCGGGTCCACGGAGCCGTCCTTGCCCGCGGGGGAGTAGTTCAGTTCGCACAGGGCGGAGTGGCCGGTGCCGGCGTTGTTCCAGGGGTCGGAGCTCTCGAGTCCGGCGACGTCGAGCCGCTCGAAGAGGGAGATGTCCCACTCGGGCTGGAGCTGCCGGAGGAACGCGCCGAGCGTTGCGCTCATGATCCCACCGCCGATCAGCACGACGTCGGTGGTCCTGGCGGGGGTGCCCAGATTACTAGTGGTCAACGTTGTCTCCAGTCACGAGGTCGTAGCAGGGAAATCCTAGCCGCTGACAGCGACACTCCCTAAATCCGCGGGGTCCGGTGGAGCGGGAAGCGCCGCGCCTTCGGCCGCCCGTCCGTCCGGCGGGTCCGCCCGGCCCGCCCGCTCAGTCCGTGGGCTCGGGCAGGAGCTCGACGTCCGCGAGGTCGATCCGGTTGAAGACCTCCCGCATCACCGGGCTGACGGGGTAGGACGTCACGCGGGCGCTCATGGCCAGGGCCGAGATGGGGAAGGCCAGGGGCACGGCGGGGATCCGTCCCGAGATCTGGGAGCTGATGCTCGCGTAGGCCTCCGACCGGTCCTCGCCGTCCGGCAGTCCGCGGGCCCGGTTGATCTTGCTGAACAGCTGCGGGTCGTCGTAGCCGAATTCGTCGGTGCGGTTGCCGAAGAGCGCGCCGACGAAGTTGTCGGGGTCCTCGTAGCTCCCGCTCCAGCCGAGGAGATGGAAGGCCCGGTCGCCGGGTGCCTGCACCGTCTCCACGTAGCCGTCGCTCCACTCGACGGGCATGGGCTTGATGTTGAAGCCCGCCTCCGTCAGCTGGCGGCTGAGTTCGGCGTACGCCTTCTCGGGGGAGGGCAGGTAGGCCCGCGAGACGTTCCGGGGGTAGTAGAAGGGGAGCTCACGCCCGTCGTACCCGGACTCCTCCAGCAGCTCCTTGGCGCGGTCCAGGTCGTGCCCGTAGTTCTGCACGGAGTCGTTGCTCACCCCGAGCTTCTCGGGTATGAACTGTCGCGCCGGCTTGGTCCCGTTGAGGAAGCGGCCGTCGATGAGGGCGTCCTTGTCCACGGCGTGCGCCACCGCCCGGCGGAAGAGGGCGTCGTCGACCCCCGGGAACGCCTGGTTCAAGCCGAGGTACAGCACGGAGTACGGGTCACGCTGGAGGAACTGGAGTCCGTTGCGGGCCAGGTCGACGGCGCTGTCCACGCTGACGAAGTCGTAGCCGTCGATCCGCCCCGACGTGAGGGCCCGTGCCCGGGAGTCGGGGTTCGGAATGGTGGTGAACGCCACCTTCCGGACCTCGCCGCGTTCCCCCCAGTACTCCCCGAAGGCGTCGAGGTCGACCGCGCCGGGCAGCCAGGAGACCAGGCGGAAGGGCCCGGTGCCCACCGGGGCCAGGCCGTACCGGGAGATGGCCGTCCCGTCCCGGATCTCGCCGAGCTCGTCCGCCGCCCCCGCCTGGAGCGCTGCGGGGGAGGACATCGCGAACGCCGGGGCGGCGAGGGCCGGGATGAGGTCGGTGATCCTCCCCTGCAGCCGCAGGTCCACCGTGTACCGGGACGTCGCGGTGCAGCCCTCGTAGAGGCTGACGTCCGGCCGGTCCGAGAACGCCTTGAACACGTTCTCGAACGGCAGGCGGGAGGTGCCGGCGCGGGTCGCGGCGGGCAGGTTGTACCAGCGGTCGAAGTTGGCGCACACGGCCTCGGCGTCGAAGGGCCGGCCGTCGTGGAAGACGACGTCCTTCCGGAGCGTGAACTCGTACGCCCGGCCGTCGTCCTGTTCCTCCCACGCCTCGGCCAGGAGCGGCGTCGGTTCGGACGTCAGGGGGTCGACGCCCACGAGGCCCTCGAGGATCTGCTGTGACACGCGGTAGGACTCCGTGTCGTTGGCGAGCGCCGGATCGAGGGTGCGGGGGTCGGCCGCCGTGCCGAACGTGAACGTCGACGCGTCCTCGGCAGGGGCCGTCGTCGCGGTCGCGGAGGGCTGGGGAGGGGAGACCTCGCCCGCCGTGCAGGAGACCAGGGAGACCGCCGCCGCGAGGCCGGCCGCCAGGGGCAGAGCGCCGCGGCGGACGCGTCCGTGGCGGATGCGACGCGGGGCAGGGGTCTTCACAGTCAGGGTCTCCGAAGGGCGGTGGATCCCGGTCCCACACGGTCCGGGTTTCTGAGCCTCAAGTCTAGGCGATGGTGCTGCCCGCCCGGCCCGGGACCCCCGAGCGGGCCGGAGACACGGACGGACCCCCTCACGAGGTGAGGGGGTCCGTCCGTTGCCCTGAGCACGTCAGAGGTGTGCGTCAGGGACGTGTTCGGTCCTTAGCCTGCGGGAGGCGTGAGGACACCGTCGACCAGGTAGACCACGGCGTTGGCGGTCTGGACGCCGCCGCAGACGACGTTGGCGTCATTGACCTTGAGCGCATCGCCGGAGCCGGTGACCTCGAGGGTGGCGCCCTGAGCGGTGGTCTGGGTGGTGCCCTCGAGCTCGGCCGGCTGGATCTTGCCGGGCACGACGTGGTAGGTGAGGATGCTCGAGAGCATCGCCGAGTCGGTCTTCAGGGTCTCGACCGTTGCGGGGTCCAGGGCCTTGAAGGCGTCGTCGACCGGCGCGAAGACCGTGAAGTCACCGCTGTTGAGGGTGTCCACCAGGTCGACGTCGGGGTTCAGTCCGCCCGTCACCGCAGCGGTCAGCTGCGTGAGGATGGGGTTGTTCGAGGCAGCCGTGGTGACCGGATCGAGGGCCATGCCCTCGACCGAACCGGCGCCGGAGGGCACCGTCTCGGCGTAGCCCGCGCAGCCGGGACCGACGAGGTTCGCTGCCGGGTCCATGGCCGCGTCGGCCGAGGCGGACGGGCTCATGCTGGCCTCCGGCGTCGCGGACTCGCTGGCCATGCTGCTCTCGCCGGCCATGCTGCTCTCGGTGGCGGAGCTGCTCGCCGGGGACTCGGACGCTGCCTCCTCGCCGCCGCCGCAGGCCGCCAGGCTCATCATCGAGATTGCTGCGATGCCGAGGATCGAGAGGTTCCTGCGCTTGGTGATTTCCATGAGATGTCCTCCGTACGGGGCACCCTGGAAGGGCGCCTGTGGTCTGTGGTTTTCGGTGAAACACATCGTGTCGATGTCTCGGAGGTACTTCGGATGCCCCGGAGGGACGGATGGGTGCGATCTTGGCGGGAAGCCTGCCCGGGCACGCAGGAGCCCCGCCGGGTCGGGCGCCCGGCGGGGCTCTTGGGATGGTGCTGCTACTACCGATGGTGCGCAAGAGGGGACTTGAACCCCTACGTCCGAAGACACTGGAACCTAAATCCAGCGCGTCTGCCAATTCCGCCACTCGCGCGCGGCGGCCCGAGGGCCGTTTCGTCTCCTCCACTGTATCGCCGATGGAGGGCTGGATCACTGCCCTCCATCGGCGGTCGCGGGCGCCTAGCCGTCGATGCCGAGATCCCGCCGCAGCTTCGCGACGTGACCGGTCGCCCGGACGTTGTACTGCGCGAGCGCGACCCTGCCCTCGCCGTCGACCACGACCGTCGACCGGATGAGGCCCTCGTAGGTCCTGCCGTAGTTCTTCTTCTCGCCCCAGGCGCCGTACGCCTCCGCGACGGCGTGGTCCTCGTCCGACAGCAGGGGGAAGGTCAGCGACTCCTGCTCGGAGAACGCGGCCAGCTTCCCCACCGGGTCCGGGGAGATGCCGAGTACCCGGTACCCGGCCGCACCCAGCGAGGCCAGGTTGTCCCGGAAGTCGCACGCCTCGGTGGTGCACCCGGGCGTGGCCGCCGCCGGATAGAAGTACACGACGACGTCCCCGCCCCTGAACGAGGAGAGCGTCACCTGGTTGCCTTCGGCATCCGAAAGCGTGAAGTCGGGGGCACGATCACCGGTGGCGAGTCGTTGCGTCATGCATACTCCTGAGGTTCGACGGGGTGGCGTGCCGACGGACGGCAGGAGGGGCGGACCAGCCTCCTGCAAGGACCGTCGTCGCCGGCCCGGATAATACGGGTGGCCGGCCTAGCTATCATAGGGTGAGATCCGGCGCAGAAGATGGCACCGGATCTGCGAGCGAGAGGAAGTGCACCGTCCATGCCCGATCTGGAGCAATGGCCCACGGGCCGCCTGCTGACCACGGCGGCGCGTCTCGTCGAGCATGCCTGGAACGAGCGGCTCGTCGGTATCGGCGTGACGCACGCGGGCGTGATCGCCCTCGGGGTCCTCGCGGACCAGGGGGCCATGACGCAGGCGAGTCTCGCCCAGATCGTCAGGGTGCAGGCGCAGACGATGGGCAAGACACTCTCACGCCTCGAGGTCCGGGGGCACGTGACGCGCGTGCGGAACGACCTCGACAGGCGCTCGCACACCGTGTCCATCTCCCCCGCGGGACGCCAGGTCCTCGACGCGGCGGCGGACATCGAGCGCACCCTCGTGGCCGGCGGCGGGCTCGTGTCGGAAGAGCTGCGCAACCACCTGCAGAGGGTCATCCGGGAACTCGGCGCGCCCCGCTTGAACTGGACCGCGGGAGGTGCCGGCGCCCAGGAGAGCGTGGCACTCGAGGGCCCGGGCGCCGGGGGCCCGGCAGCGACCCTGCTGACCTGACCCCTCCTAGCCGGAGCTGTTCTCCGAGCCCCTTGCCGTCCGGCAAGGGGCTCTTTCCGTTCCTGTCCGCCACCGATACCGAGGCGTTCTTGTACCTGTCCCGCCCGGGGATGGGAAGACCCCCCGCGAAAGCGACCGGGCCGAAGAAAGGGCTTGCGTACTAAGCAGACTGATGTTTTGTTGAGAGGCGTGAGTGTCCAACGCCTGACGGAGAACAGCATGCCCACTACCGCCGCCCCGCAGCCCGCGACCGACGGCGACGAGCCGGGCCATGCGTACCCCGGGCGTCCGCTCAAGGCGGCACTGCAGGACGACATCGCCCTGCGGCACATGGACATCGCCGAATCGGTCGCACGCTCCTTCGCGTCCTCGGGGCCGGAGGCCTCGGACATCCGGCAGGTCGCGTACCTCGGGCTCATCAAGGCCGTCCAGCGCTTCAACCCCGGACGGGGCGTTCCGTTCGCCTCCTTCGCCGTGCCGACCATCACCGGCGAGATCAAGCGCTACCTCAGGGACTCCTGCTGGGTGGTCCGCCCTCCCCGCGACGTCCAGGACCTCCGCACCGAGATCGCCCGGGCGGCTCCGGCCATGGCGCAGCGCCTCGGGCGCGATGCGACCGCGCGCGAGCTGGGACTGGAGCTCGGCTGGCCGGAGAGCAAGATCCTCGAGGCGCAGGCCTCCTCCTCGAGCCTGCGCCCGGACTCGCTCGACGCCCCCTTCGAGGGACGCAGCTGGGCCGACACGCTCGCGACCGACTCGAACGGCATGGAGCGCAGCGACGACATGATCTCCCTGCGCGGCGCAGTCAACGAACTCGACGCCGGCGAGAAGGAGCTCCTCTACCGCCGCTACTTCATGGAGCAGACCCAGCAGGGCATCGGCGACGAGCTCGGGATGTCGCAGATGCAGGTCTCGAGGACCCTCGCGCGCATCCTGGTCAAACTGCAGAAGCGGCTCCTCGGCGCGCCCGCCGCGCCGGAGCGGCGCGCCCCGCGTACCGGCATCGCCTGAGCCCCCGCCCTCGCCCGGGCCCTCCAGCGCGAGCGCCGTCCGGCGTCGCGCTCCGGCCGGGACCAGGAGATGCCGGCTAGGAGATCCCGTGGTCGGCGGCCGCCGCGAGCACCTGCTCCACCGTCACGGCCATCAGGGCAGGGTCCGGGGTGGGTGAGAACGTCTCGCCGACCCGGAGCGACTCGTCCGTGAGCACGGTGTGCGGACCGGGCGGCGGACCCCACTCGGACGCGGGGGCCGGCCCGAACAGCACCACGGACGGCCGCGCGTAGGCCGAGGCGAGGTGGGCTGCGCCCGTGTCGGCGGAGATGACGAGGGACGCACCGGAGATCAGGCCCGCGAACCGGTCCAGCGGCAGGTGCCCCGCCGCCACGGCCTCCTCGGGCAGGCCCGCCGCGTCGGCGACGGCGAGCGCCCGCGGACGCTCCTTCGCGCTGCCCGTGAACAGCACCTGGTGCCCGGCGGCGGCCAGCGTGCGCGCCACCTCGGCGAACCGCTCCACGGGCCAGAGACGGCTGCCATAGGCAGCCCCGACGTGGATGACCACGGCGTCGGGTGCCGGGCTCCCGCCATCGGGTACGCGGAGGCGACAGTCGAGCGGGTCCGCGGGGATGCCGTGCCAGGAGACGAGCGACGCCCAGCGTTCGCGTTCGAGGATGCCGTCCCGCCACTCGGGCCCGTCCCAGCCGGGGGAGCGGTGGCCCATCCGCCGTTTCGCGCCGATCTCCTCGAGGCGTCCCCGGCTCTCACCCCCGCTGCCGTGCAGGTTCACGGCCAGGTCGATCCGCCCGTGCTCGATGGGCAGGGGATCGTCGAGCCCGTGCGTGGGCAGCAGGTCGTCGATGGCGTCGGTGAGGCCGACGACGGGCCGGAGCCATTCCTGCGCGGCGTAGAGGATGCGGTGCTCCGGGAACGCGCGGCGCAGTCCCTTGAGTGCGGGCACCGCGACGAGGAGGTCGCCGAGCTTCAGGGCGCGGAGGGCCAGGATCTCGGGACGCCCGTCCGGTGCCGGCGTCGAGGCGGGGATCGCGATGGATGCGGCGGGCCGGGTGCCCGTGGCGGTGGTGCCCTCGGAAGTCATGCAAATCATCCTGCCAGAGGTTCAGGCATCACCCCGCGGCCGGCATCGCGGGGGGCCGAGGAGAAGAAGTTCGGCCTGAAGTGTTTAGTACTGCTTCTTCTCGGGCACTAAGCCTGTATGCATACTTCGGCCGGACTCCCGCGGACAGCCCCTCAGGCGGTCCTGTTCGACCGCGACGGGACCATCGTCGTGGACGTCCCGTACAACGGCGACCCCTCCCTCGTGCAACCGATGCCGGGTGCCCGTGAGGTGCTCGACGGCCTCCGCTCCCGCGGCATCCCGCTGGGCGTGGTCACCAACCAGTCGGGCATCGCCCGCGGCTACGTCACGCGGGAGCAGGTCGACGCGGTCAACGCCCGCGTCGAGGACCTGCTCGGCCCCTTCGCGGTGTGGGAGGTCTGCCCGCACGGTGCCGACGACGGCTGCGCGTGCCGCAAGCCCGGCCCGGGCATGGTCCTCTCCGCCAGTGCACGGCTGGGCCTCGACCCCACCGACGTCGCCGTGATCGGCGACATCGGGGCGGACATGGGCGCCGCCGCTGCCGCCGGTGCCCGCGGCGTGCTGGTGCCGACCGACATCACGCTCGAGGAGGAGATCCGGGACGCCCCCGCCGTCGCCCGGGACCTCGCGGAGGCCGTCGAGACCCTCTGGGCGGGCACCCCGTGAGGCGGCGCGTCCTCGTCGCCCGCCTCGACAGCGCCGGCGACGTCCTGCTCGCCGGGCCGGCCGTCCGCGCCGTCGCCGCCGGGGACCACGGCGACTCCCCGAACGACGTCGTCATGCTGTGCGGCCCGCAGGGCGCCGCCGCGGCCCGCCTCCTGCCGGGCGTCGTCGAGGTGCTCACGTGGTCCGCACCCTGGATCATCGACCCCGCGCCGGAGCCCACGCCGGAACTCGTGCGTGAGCTGCACGACGCCGTGGTGGCTCTCGGCGTCGACGAGGCGGTGCTGCTGACCTCGTTCCACCAGTCGCCCCTGCCCCTCGCCCTGCTGCTCCGGCTCGCGGGCGTCCGCCGGATCGCGGGTGCCTCGGTGGACTACGCCGGCTCGCTCCTCGACGTCCGGCTCAAGCCCGGCGAGGACTTCCCCGAGGACCAGCCCGAGGCCGAGCGCGCGCTCGGCATCGCGGAGGCCGCGGGCTACGCCCTGCCGGCCGACGACGACGGCCGGCTCCAGGTCACCGGTCTCACCGACGCGTCCGGACTCGTGGGCAAGGGGCCGTACGTCGTCGTCCATCCCGGTGCGTCGGTGCCCGCACGCGCGTGGCCGCCGCTCCACCACGCCGCCGCCGTCGAACTCCTCACCGCCGCCGGGTTCCGCGTCGTCGTCACGGGCGGGCCGGGAGAGACCGACCTGACCTCCACCGTCGCCGGCCCGGAGGCCCTCGACCTCGGCGGCCGGACCGACCTCGCGGCCCTGGGTTCCGTCCTCGCGGGAGCCTCGGTGGTGATCACGGGGAACACCGGCCCGGCGCACCTCGCCGCGGCGGTGGGGACCCCGGTGGTCTGCCTGTTCTCGCCGGTCGTGCCGGCGATCCGGTGGGCGCCGTACCGCGTCCCCGTCGAACTGCTCGGCGACCAGGACGCCGCCTGTGCGCTCAGCAGGGCCCGGATCTGCCCCGTCCAGGGGCATCCCTGCCTGTCCACCGTCTCGCCCGAGGACGTCGTCGACGCCGTGCTCCGGCTCAGCTCCGGAGTGTCGTCACTCGGCTCACGCCGCAGCATCGGCCGCACCGACGGCCGCAGAACAACGAGGGGAAACCGATGAGGATCCTGTTATGGCACGTCCACGGAGGGTGGACCGACGCCTTCGTCAGGGGTGAGCACACCTATGTGCTGCCCACCACGCCCGACGGCGGGGCCTGGGGACTGGGCCGGGCGGGCCGCGACTGGCCCGCGTCCGTCATCGAGGTGGCACCCCACGACCTCGCCGACGCCGGCATCGACGTGGTCGTGCTGCAGCGCATCGAGGAGATCGCGGAGTGCGAGCGCCTCCTCGGCCGCACGCCGGGACGCGACCTGCCGGCCGTCTTCCTCGAGCACAACACGCCGCGCCGCGACATCGTCGGCACGGTGCACCCCCTGGCCGAGCGGACGGACATCCCGGTGGTGCACGTGACGCACTTCAACGAGCTGTTCTGGGACAACGGCGTCGCGAGGACCACGGTGATCGAGCACGGCATCGTCGACCCCGGCTACCTCTACACGGGGGAACTCGAGCAGCTCGCCGCCGTCATCAACGAACCGGTCCGGCGCGGCCGGGTCACCGGCACGGACCTGCTCCCGCGCTTCGCTGGAGTGGCCCCGCTCGAGGTCTTCGGCATGGGCACGGACCGGCTCGCCGACGCCCTGGACCTCGGCCCGGGGGAGCTGCGGATCGGCGGCGACCTCCCCATGGCACACCTGCACGCCCGGCTCGGGCGCTCGCGGGCCTACGTGCACCCACTCCGGTGGACCTCCCTCGGACTCTCCCTCCTCGAGGCGATGCACGTGGGACTCCCCGTGCTGGCGCTCGCGACGACCGAGGCCGCCCGCGCCGTGCCACCCGAGGCCGGGGCGATCTCGACGAGCATCGACGACCTCGTCCGGATGGCCGCGCGCCTCATCGAGGACCCGGACGAGGCCAGGGCCCGGGGACTCGTCGCACGGGAAGCGGCACTCGCACGGTACGGACTCGCCCGGTTCCTCGCGGACTGGGACGACGTCCTGGCGCGGGTGCCCCAGCGGCACCGGGTCCTGGCCGCAACAGAAAGGAAAGCGCTGTGAGGATCTCGATGGTGTCCGAGCACGCCAGCCCGCTCGCAGCACTGGGCGGCGTCGATGCAGGAGGGCAGAACGTGCACGTGGCCGAGCTGTCCCTCGCACTGGCGCGGCGCGGCCACGACGTCACGGTGTACACGCGCCGGGACGACGCCGCCCTGCCCGACCGGGTGCGGACGCAACCCCGGTTGGAGGTCGTCCACGTCACGGCCGGTCCGGTCCGGAGCGTCCCCAAGGACATGCTGCTGCCCTACATGAGCGAACTCGCCGAGGGCATCGTCGAGGACTGGGGCGAGGACGCACCGGACATCGTCCACGGGCATTTCTGGATGTCCGGCATCGCTGCGCTCGACGCCGCCCGCCAGTCCCGCAGCGCCGGCCGCCCCGTGCAGGTGGTCCAGACGTTCCATGCGCTCGGAACTGTCAAGCGCCGCCACCAGGGCGGTGACGACACCAGTCCGTCCGAGCGGCTCATGCTCGAGGCGATGGTGGGCCGCAGCGCCGACCGGATCGTCGCTACCTGCTCCGACGAGGTCTTCGAGCTCAAGGCCATGGGGGTGCCCGGCAGCCGCGTCTCGATAGCCCCCTGCGGCGTGGACCTCGAGCTGTTCAGCCCGCAGGGCCCGGTCGAGGAGCGCGGGCGCGCCCACCGGATCGTCAGCGTGGGACGGCTCGTGCCGCGCAAGGGCATGGACCTCGTCATCCGCGCGATGGCCGACCTCTCCGCCCGGGGACGCGACGACGTCGAGCTCGTCATCGTGGGCGGCTCCGGCAACTCGGCGAGCCTCGAGGAGGATCCCGAGGCGCAGCGGCTCACCGCGCTCGCGGCCGAACTGGGCGTCGGCGACCGCGTGGTGCTGCGGGGGCAGGTCTCGCGGGCGGAGATGCCGGCGGTCCTGCGGAGCGCCGACGCCGTGGTTTGCGCTCCATGGTACGAACCGTTCGGGATCGTGCCGCTCGAGGCGATGGCGTGCGGCGTCCCCGTGATCGCCGCCGCCGTGGGTGGCCTCGTCGACACCGTGGTGGACGGCAAGACCGGCCTCCACGTCCCGCCGCAGGACCCGGCGGCCATCGCGGCGGCCGTCGGCGACGTGGTGTCGGACCCCGAGTGGGCCCGTGAACTCGGCGCCAACGGCTACCGCCGCGTGAAGGCCCGCTACTCGTGGAGCCGGATCGCCGCCGACACGGAGAAGGCATACCAGACGGCCCTGGGCGCGGCAGCGCCCGCACAGCCGGCCACAGCGCGGCGGAACGCCGCGCGTCGACTCGAAAGCACGGGAGGCAGGGCACTGTGACCACCACTCAGATCACCGACGTCAGCACCGTCAGCACCGTCAGCACCGACAGCACCGCGGATCCCGCGGTGCCCGTCCGCAGTCCGCACGCCGCAGGCGCGCAGGGGGGCCCGGCGCACCCCGATGCGGAGTCCCGCCGCATCGTGACCGACCACCTGCGGTCCGTCGCCCCCGCCATCGAGTCCCTCCTGCAGAACGTCGGCACCCTCGCCGGCTGGGGTGTCGAGATGGCGGACCGGCTGATGGCGGGCCGACGCCTGCTCGCCGCCGGTAATGGTGGATCCGCAGCCGAGGCCCAGCACCTCACCGCCGAACTCGTGGGCCGGTTCGACGGCGAACGCGAGCCGTTCTCCGCGATCGCCCTCCACGCGGAGAGCTCCGCCGTCACGGCGATCGCCAACGACTACGGGTTCGACCACATGTTCGCCCGCCAGGTGACCGCGCACGGGCGCCGGGGCGACATCCTCCTGCTGCTGAGCACGAGCGGCAAGAGCCCCAACCTGCTCCATGCGGTGGACGCGGCCCGGGCGGCCGGTGTCACCACGTGGGCGCTCACGGCTGCAGGCCCGAACCCGCTGACCGAGCGGGTGGACGACTTCGTGGCCATCGACGCGAAATCCGCCAACGCACAGGAGGGCCACCTGATCGCGCTCCACGCCATCTGCCGGGCCTTCGACGCCGAGGTGCGCCGCCGCCGCCAGGAGGAGCAGCGATGAGGATCGTGGTGGTCGGGGACGTCCTGCTCGACACGGACCTCTCGGGCGATGCAGGGCGCCTGTCACCGGACGCGCCCGTGCCGGTCGTGGACGTCGACGCCGTACGGCGCCGCGCCGGCGGTGCGGGGCTCGTGGCGCGCATGCTCGAGGCCGACGGCCACGAGGCGGTCCTCGTCACGGTGCTCGGGGAGGACGACGCCGCGGGACTGCTGCGCGCCGAACTCGAGGGCATCACCGTGGTGGCGGGCCCCTCCGGCGCCCCGACCCCCGTCAAGACCCGCGTGCGGGCGTCCGGACAGCCCGTCGTGCGGTTCGACGAGGGCTGCGCGACGCCCCCTGCCCCGGACTGCACGGAGGACATGCTGGCGGCGCTCGACGGCGCCGACGCCATCGTCGTCGCGGACTACGGGCGCGGGCTCCTCGCCAACGAGGCACTGCGTACGCGGCTCGAAGCACTTGCCGGGACCACCCCCGTGGTCTGGGACCCGCACCCGGCGGGTGTGCTGCCCGTCCCGGGTGTCGCCGCGGTGACCCCCAACATCGGCGAGGCGCTCCGGTTCGCGGACCTGCAGGGGTCGGGCACGCGTGCCGCCGCGGCCGCCGCCGACGTCCTCCTCGCCTCATGGCGCAGCCTTGCCGTACTCGTCACCATGGGGGAGCACGGGGCGCTCGTCGCCGCGGCGGGCCTCCTGCCGCAGGTGGTCCCCGCTCCGAAGGTCAACGCCACGGACCCCTGCGGCGCGGGTGACCGGTTCGCCTCGGCGCTCGCCGTCGGCCTCGCCGCAGGCGATCCCATCGACGCCGCAGCCCAGCAGGCCACGGAGGCCGCCGCGCGCTTCCTCGGCTCCGGGGGCGTGAGCGCGATGGGCCGTCGGCTGGAAACGCCGCAGCAGCTGCCCGTCGACGGGATCGACGCCCTGGACGTCGCGCGCCGCACGCGGGAGGCCGGCGGGACGGTCGTCGCGACGGGCGGCTGCTTCGACCTCCTCCACGCGGGGCATGCCCGCACCCTCGCGGCCGCCCGGCAGCTCGGTGACTGCCTGATCGTCCTCCTCAACTCCGACGAGTCCGTCCGGGGCCTGAAGGGCGAGAGCCGGCCCATCATCAAGCAGGAGGACCGGGCCGAACTGCTCTCCGCCCTCGAATGCGTGGACGCTGTGCTCGTCTTCGGCGAATCGACGCCGGAGAACGCGATCTCCCGCCTCCAGCCCGACATCTGGGTCAAGGGCGGGGACTACGCGGCCGAGGACCTGCCCGAGGCCGCCCTCGTGAGCAGCTGGGGCGGCAGGACGGTCACCGTCCCCTACATCCCGGCCCGCTCCACCACGAAACTTGCAGCCGCGCTCGCCCGAGTCGGCTGACGCGCTGCAGAGACGCCCTCGGCCCGATCCAGCCGGCCGGGAGCAACGCAACGAAAGGAACAGCATGACCGAGAACACGACAGCAAGCCCGGCAGGCAGCGGCTTCAACCCGGGACGCGTCCTGGTGACCGGCGGGGGCTCCGGCCTCGGCGCGGCCATCGTGCAGGGCGTCCTCGCTGCGGGCGGCACCCCCGTGGTGCTCGACCGCGACATCAGCCGCGTGACCGGCGTCAAGGCGTTCGAGGTCGACGTAGCCGACCGCGAGGCCGTCGAGGCGGCCGTCAGGGAGGCCGCGGAGACGATGGACGGGCTCGACGCCGTCGTCACCGCCGCCGGCATCGACCGCTGCGGGGCGCTCGACACCGTGCCCGCGGACCAGTGGGAGAAGGTGATCGGCGTGAACCTGATGGGCACCGCGTCGACCGCGCGCGCGGCCCTGCCGTACCTGAAGCAGACGCACGGGCGGGTGGTCACGATCGCCTCCACGCTCGGCATCAAGGCCGTGGGCGACGCGACGGCCTACTGCGCCTCGAAGTTCGGTGTCATGGGCTTCTCGCAGGCACTGGCCGCCGAGACCGCGGGACAGATCGGCGTCACCACGATCATCCCCGGCGGCATGAAGACCCGGTTCTTCGACGACCGCGACGAGCAGTACAAGCCGCAGGACGACTCACGCCTCAACGACCCCGAGCGCGTGGCCGAGGCGATCCTCTTCGCGCTCTCGCAGCCCAAGAGCTGCGAGATCCGCGAGATGGTCATCGCCCACGCAGAAGAAGGCTCGTGGCCCTGAGTTCGGCCACGTCCGCGTAGACGGCGCCGGGCTGGACGGTCGCAACGAACGAGTCGTCGTGCTCGCAGCGTTCGGCCGTCCAGCCCACCTGCGTGACGTCCACCCCGCACACGGGGCACTGCGTCACCCAGGAGAAATGCACCCGGTGGAGGCTGCGCCCCATCGCCCCGGCGTTGATCACGTTGCCGATCCAGTAGACGCCCACCGTCGGGGTGCCGACGGCCTGTGCCAGGTGCCGGGGTCCGCTGTCGTTGCCGACCATCACCGCGCTGCGTGCCAGCACCCCCGCCAGCTCGCCGAGGCTCAGCCGGCCGGCGAGCGAGCGGACGTCCGCCGTCGGATCCTGCTCGAGCGCCAGGCGCACGATCTCCTCGGCGGCCGGGACATCCGTGGAGTCCCCGACCACCACCACCTCGCAGCCGTCCGCCGCGGCGCGCACCGCGACCTCCGCGAACGACGACGACGGCCACCTCCTGCGCGGATCCGTGGCCCCGGGATGCAGGGCGACGACGGCGCCCCCGCCCGTGAGCTCCGCGGCCCGGGCGATCTCCGCCGGAGTGACCTCCACCCGCGGTTCGAGGTCCACCGGCACCGCACCGGCCAGCCCGACCACCTCCAGGGCACGGAACACCTCGTGCTGGTAGTAGACGTAGGGGATGGTCCGCTCCAGCGCCACGGCGTCGGGCGTGCGCGTGCCGATGGTGTGCCGGGCCCCGAGCCGCAGGAGGAACGGATTGGAGTTGCGGCCGCCGCCGTGGAGCTGCACGGCGAGATCGAAGGTCCCGCGGGTCGCGGCGAAGAACCCCTCGACGGCCTGCGGATTCTCGTCGCCGGGGCGGACACCGCGGGAGACGGGCAGCTCCAGGACCGTCGACACCGGGCCGGGCCTGCCCTCGAGGAGCGCTGCGTGGCCGGGCATGCCGAGGAGGGTGATCGCGGCCTCCGAGTAGCGCTTCTTCAGCGCCGCGATGGCGGGCAGGGCGAACATGAGATCGCCGAGGCCGCCGCCGCGCAGGACGGCGATCCTCCGGACGCCCTCGAACGGCGCGAGCACCGGACCCACCGCCCGCGCCGCATCCTGCCGCCCGCCGAAGTCCGCCGTCGTGTTCCCTTGCCCTGTCACGTTCTCCCCGTTCCCGTCGCTGATCGCGGTCCCTGCGCGGCGGGCCTTCCCGTAGCACGCCACCGGCAGGCGTGATCCGCGCTGTCAATGCCGCCGCCGGGAACAGGAGACCCGCTGCTCATCCTCGTGCCACCATATGCTAAGCGTGCTGATGACCGCACGGAGGCGGTGCAGAAATCGGCGGGGGCCCTGTGTGAAAGCACCGGAGGCGGGTACGGGACCAGTAGGCGTGCCGCCGGAGAACGCCGCGGCGGTACACGACACGACACCAAGGAGCGCAATGTCCATCAACTCCGAGGCACACCCCCTGCTCGACGTGCAGGACGAAGGCTCCCTCACCATCCTCGACCCGCGCGACGGGACCGAGGTGGGCACGCTGCCCTCCGCGATCCGGGACCAGGTGGCGCTCGCCGTCTCCCTGGCGCGGACCGTGCAGCCCGAGTGGGCAGCCACGAGCCCCGCCGACCGCGGGGCCGCCCTCAGGGCCGCTGCGGCGGCACTGCGCGCCGGTGCCCGCGAACTCGCCGAACTCAATACGCGGGAGACCGGCAAGCCGTTCGGCGACGCCCTCGGCGGCGTCGAGGCAGGGGTCGCCACGCTCGAGCAGTACGCGGAGCTCGGCCCCGTGCATCGCGGGCTCAGCCTGCGCGGAGCCGTCACCGCCACCGACTACACCGTCGCCGAGCCGCGCGGGGTCGCCGCACTCCTGACGCCGTGGAACGACCCCGTGGCCGTGGCCGCCGGGCTCATCGGCGCCGCTCTCGTCACCGGCAATACCGTTCTCCACAAGCCCAGCGAGCGGTGTCCCCACGTGGGGGAGCTGCTCGGGCGCCTGCTGCAGCCGGCCTTCCCCGACGGCGTGCTCACCACCCTGACCGGCGGTGCCGGCGTGGGCCAGATGATCACCATGGAGACGGGCGTGGACGTCTTCGCGCACGTCGGCTCGAGCGCCACCGGGGAGCGCATCGCCCGGGCGGCCTCGCTCACCGGGGCGCACGTCATCCGGGAGAACGGCGGTAACGACCCCCTGATCGTCGACGCCGACGTCGACCCGGTATGGGCCGCGGGCCAGGCTGCGCTCGGTGCCTTCGCCAACAGCGGGCAGATCTGCACGTCCGTGGAACGCATCTACGTGCACCGGGCCATCGCCGAGCCCTTCCTCGCCGCCCTCACCGAGGAGGCACGGCACCGCAACACGAACGGCGACTTCGCCCCGCTCGTGGACCGCCGCATGCGGGATCTCGTGGACGGGCAGGTGTCGGAGGCGCTCGGCCTCGGCGCGCAGTGCCTCGAGGGCGGGCACGTGCCGGACGGCCCGGGTGCCCACTACCCGGCCACCGTGCTCACCGGTTGCACCGACGCCATGACCGTCATGACCGAGGAGACCTTCGGCCCGGTGGCACCCGTGACCGTCGTCGACAGCTTCGAGGCGGGCCTGCGCCTCGCCGCAGCCGGCCCGTACGGTCTCGCGGCCTCCGTGCTGACCGGTGGCATCGCCCATGCGCAGCAGGCCATCGCCGGACTGTCGGTCGGCACGGTCAAGGTCAACGCCGTCTTCGGCGGCGCGCCCGGCGGATCGGCACAGCCCCGCGGCATCAGCGGAGCGGGCTTCGGCTACGGTCCCGAGCTGCTCGACGAGTTCGCCCTCGTGAAGGTGGTCCACATCAGCTCCCCTCCGCAGCAGGGCCTGTGATGGACGACGCGCTGCAGGACCACCCCGACCGGACGGGAGGCACCGCGCCCCGGGCCGACCACGCCGCGGACGACCTCGCGGAGGTCCGCGGCCTCGCCGCCTGGGTCCCCGCGGCCATCGCCGACCGCGCGCCGGCCGTCACGGTGATCGGCGACGCGATGCTGGACGGCTGGTGGAGCGGCACCATCGAGCGCTTCTGCCGGGAGGCGCCCGCGCCGGTCGTGGACATCACGCGGCGCGACTACGCCGCCGGTGGCGCGGCGAACACGGCGATGAACCTCGCGGCGCTCGGCGCGCACGTGCGCATGTGCGGCCTGATCGGCGCCGACGACGCCGGGCGACGGCTGCGCGGCATCCTCGAGGATGCGGGTATCGACACCACCCACCTCCTGCAGGACCCCCGGGTCGGCACCACCACGAAGTACAGGATCCTCGGCGGCGACCAGGTCATGCTCCGCCTCGACGACACGCACGACGGGCTCCCCGCCTCGGCCCTCGCCGCGCTGGCCGCCACGGTCCAGGGGTCCGTCGCCGGTGCCGATGCCGTCGTCGTATGCGACTACGGCTCGGGGGCGCTCGGCGACGAGGTCCGTGCGGCACTCGGGCGGGCCCTCGGCGCGGAACCGGGACCGCTCGTCGTCGTCGACGCCCACGACACCGCTGCGTGGTCGGAGCTCGGGCCGGACATCGTCACGCCGAACGCGCAGGAGGCAGCGCAGGTCCTCACCGTCCGCCTCGACCCGCGCTCCGACAGGGCCGCGACCGTCATCGCCCGCAGGGACGAACTGCTCGCGGCGACGAACGCCGCCGCCGTCGTGGTGACCCTGGACCGGGACGGCACCGTGCTGCTCGGGCAGGACGGCGAGGAACACCGCACCTGGGCGCGGCCGGCGACCGAGCGGCAGGCCTCCGGGGCGGGGGACACCTTCGTCGCGACCCTGACCGCCGCGCGCGCCGCGGGCCTGCCGCTCACCACGAGCCTCGACCTCGCGCAGGCCGCCGCGGACGTCGTGGTGCACCGGCCGGGCACCTCCGTGTGCACGACGGCGGACCTCACGGGTCACCTGCAGCAGGTCGCCGACACCGCGCTGACCACGCAGGAGCTCCTGCGGAGGGTCGAGGAGGACCGCGCCGCCGGCAAGCGCATCGTCCTGACCAACGGGTGCTTCGACGTGTTGCACCGCGGGCACACCCGCTCCCTGAACCAGGCCAAGCAGCTCGGTGACGTGCTGGTGGTCGCGCTCAACGACGACGCCGGGGTGCGCAGGCTCAAGGGCCCGGACCGGCCCATCAATCCGATCGCGGACCGAGCGGGCATCATCGCGTCCCTGAGCTGCGTGGACTACGTGACCGTGTTCGCCACGGACACCCTCGTGCCGCTCATCGAGTTGCTGAGGCCCGACGTGTACGCGAAGGGCGGCGACTACACCGCGCAGATGCTCGAGGAAGCACCGGCCGTCGAGGCCTGCGGCGGGCGCGTCAGCATCCTCGACTACGTGCCGGAGCGCTCCACCGCGGCCGTCGTCCGCAGGATCCGGTCCGCACCCGGAGGGGAGGGCGCACCGTGACCCCGCGCTGGTCGGGCGAGTGGGCGCTGGACGCGACGGCGGACGAGCCGGCCGTCGACGTGCTCATCCCGTCCTTCGGGCGTCCTGCGGAGCTCGCCGTGACGCTCGCGGGCCTCGCGGCGCAGGAGGGCGTGGCCTTCCGCGTGGTCGTGAGCGACCAGACGGAGGGGGACACGGCGTCGTGGGTACAGCCCGCGGTCCGCGCCATGGTGCGGGTCCTCGAAGCCCAGGGCCGGCCGGTGCAGCTCGAACGCCACCTGCCACGCCGCGGCCTTGCCGAGCACCGGCACTACCTGCTGGGACTGGCGCGGGCGCCCTTCGTCCTGTTCCTCGACAACGACGTCTGGCTGGAGCCCGGCTCGCTGGACCGCCTGTGCCGGGCACTGCGGGAGGCGCGGTGCGGGTTCGTGGGCTCGGCCGTCCAGGGACTGTCCTACCTCGGCGACCGCAGACCACACGAACGGACCGAACTGGCGCTGTGGCCCGGGAACGAGGTGGTCCCGGAACGGATCCGCCCGGACACCGAGGGCTTCGCGCGCTGGCCGCTGCACAATGCCGCCAATCTGGCGCACGCCGCAGCCGAGCTCACCCTCCCGCCCGGCGGCTGGAGGCTGTACCGCGTCGCCTGGGTGGGCGGCTGCGTCCTGTTCGACCGGGAGGCCCTCGTGGAGTGCGGGGGCTTCGACTTCTGGGACCGCCTGCCGCCCGGGCACGCCGGGGAGGACGTCGCGGCCCAGTGGCGTGTCATGGAGCGGTACGGCGGGGCGGGCATCATCCCGTCCGGCGCCGTGCACCTCGAGGCACCCACCACGGTGACGGACCGTGACACAGACGCTGCCCGGGTGATCCTGGGCCAGTGACGGTGCTCCCGCCGCGGGAGCACTTCAGGAGAACGAACCGACACGAAGGAGCACCACATGGCAGATCCGAGTCCGATCGACATCCAGAAGGCACTGGGCGGCATGGAGTACCCGGCCTCCAAGGAGGACCTCGTGAAGCACGCGAAGGACAAGGGCGCCGACGACGCCGTCCTCGGAACGCTCGAGAACCTCCCCGACCGGGAGTTCGACTCGCCGACCGACGTGAACAAGGAAGCGTCGAAGTAGGTCGAAGCAGTACGAGGGCGACGGGAGGGTGCGGCCGACAGCGCACCCTCCCGTCGCCCGCCCTCCCGCGAGGTGGGCAACAAGGACGGCAAGAAGGACGGCAATGAAGAACACGGCACCGCAGGCAGGGAACGGCACCCGCCCCGGGGAGGCTGAGCGGCAGGGGTCGTCGGGCGGCGACAAACCCGTGACCGTCATCATCGCGTTCATCGCGAACTTCCTCGTCGCCGGCGCCAAGACGTTCGCGGCGATGATCACCGGCTCCGCCTCGATGACGGCCGAGGCCGCCCACTCGTGGGCGGACACCGGCAACCAGATCTTCCTGCTCGTCGCCGAACGCAAGTCACGGCGCCACCGCGACCGCTCGCACCCCATGGGGTACGGGCGCGAGGCGTACGTCTGGTCCATGTTCGCCGCCTTCGGGCTCTTCACCGCGGGCGCGGTCGTCTCCATCACGCACGGGATACAGCAACTGCTCGAGCCCGAGCCGGCAGGCGACTACGGCATCGCCTACACCGTCCTCGCCATCGCCTTCGTCCTCGAGGGCATCTCGTTCACGCAGGCCTTCCGGCAGGCGCGGAAGGCCGGGCAGGAACGGGGCACCGGCACGCTGCAGAGCGTGTCGACGACCTCGAACCCCACCCTCCGCGCGGTCTTCGCGGAGGACGCGGCAGCACTCCTCGGCCTGCTCATCGCCTTCCTCGGCATCCTGCTGCACCAGCTCACGGGCTCGCCCGCACCGGACGCCATCGGGTCCATCCTCGTGGGCGTGCTCCTCGGGGTGATCGCCGTGATCCTGATCAACCGCAACCGCCAGTTCCTCGTGGGCCAGGCGGTGTCACCCGCCCCGCTCGCATCGGTCGCCCAGCGCCTGGGCGCGCACGCGAGCATCGACCGCGTGACCTACCTGCACCTGGAATACGTCGGACCGGAGCGCCTCTACCTCGTGGCTGCGGTCGACCTGGTGGGAGACCGGGTGGAGCACGACGTCGCGGTGGCCCTCCGCGCCGTCGAGCGCGACATCGAGGACCACGAGCGCATCGAGGAGGCCGTGCTCACCCTCTCCACGACCGACGAGCCGACGCTGGAGCTCGGCGCCCGATCCAGGGACTGACCTCAGGCGATGCTCGACGCGCCCTCCTCGGCCTCCTGCCCGCGAGCGCCCGTCCCCGCGATGTTCACCATCCAGGTGACGCCGAAGCGGTCCACGCACATGCCGAAGCTGTCGCCCCAGGGCGACTCCGACAGGGGGAGGATCTCGCTGCCACTGCCCGCGAGGGCGTCCCAGTACCCGCGGAGCTCGGTCTCGTCGTCACCGCTGATCGAGATCGAGTGCCCGGCCGGCGGCGTGTACTCCATGCTGTTCGGCGTATCGGCCGCCATGATCACCTGACCCGACGGCGTGGTCAGCATCGAATGCATGATCTTGTCCTGCTCGGCCGGGTCCTCGCTCATCTGGAACTCCCCGAAGGTGCTGCTCTGCAGCTCCCCGCCGAACACGGAGCGGTAGAACTCCATCGCCTGCGCCGCGGTGTCCTTGAAGTTGAGATAGGTGTTGATCGTCGCTGCCATGATGTCCGCTTCCTGCCGGGTGACCTGCGCCACGCCTGTCGATGACAGGAGCGATTATCGTCCAGGGAGGGCGTGCTGGGAAGGTCAGGGCCGGCGCTGGTCGATGGCGCCCGCGATCCTCTCCTCGAGGTCGGTGATCGTGGCATCCGGCAGGACGATCAGCCCGTCGAGTTCGCGGCGCGCCCGCCGGTACGCCGTCTGGCGTTCGGCGGCGGTCGCGGCGTCGTCGACGGCGACCGTGACGAGCTTCCGGGCCGTCTCCAGCCGCTGCCGCTCCTGCGGGGTGAAGCCGCTCACCCGTACGCGCCGGGCCTCCGTCTCGGCGACCTGGAACGCGACGTCGTAGGAGGTGACGGCCGACCGGTACTCCGCGAGGTCCGCCGCGGACACGCCGGCGGGATCCTCGGGCCGGAGGGAGTCGGCGACGCGCTTGGCACGCAGGAAGGCGACCGTCAGCGGCTCCCGCACGTCCGTCATGGTGGGGTAGTCGATCAGCTTCGCCGCGTCGAGCTCGTAGGACAGCCACTTGCGGTCCACCTCGTCATGCATGCGCGCGACGTGCTGGACGTCCCGCTCGCGCCCGTGGGACTGCGGCGGTTCCGGCTGGGCGTGAGCGCCGTGCAGGGCTCCTGGATGCTTCAGGCGGTAGAGCTCGACCTTGCGGCGGTGGCGTCGCTCGGTCGCCTCGGACCACGACCTGCCCCAGATCGCGAACACGCCGGAGAGCGGGAAGACGAGCCACCAGTAGCTGCCGGCGAAGGACAGGATTTCGTTCACGCGTCCATCGTAGGCCCGGACATGAACGAATCCCCGTCCTGCAGGCGGCGAGACCTGCAGAACGGGGATTCGAGGTGCACCCCCCGGGACTTGAACCCGGAACCCATTGATGGAGGGTCATGAACCTTTGACAGATCAGTGAATGATCGATTAGTCCTCAGATTCG
>NZ_JBZCNH010000013.1:0-39912 GCF_058269215.1 Arthrobacter sp. TJ-238
ATCAATGGGTTCCGGGTTCAAGTCCCGGGGGGTGCACCCGAGAAAGGCCCTCTCACTAGCGGAAACGCTTGGTGAGGGGGCCTTCTTCATTGCCCGTGAAGTGACGCACTCTAAGTTAAGTCGAAGTTTATTGCTGACTCCTTCGTTCACGGTGGGCATGAAAAAGGCGGTCCCGGTGTTCGGAACCGCCTCTCTCCTAGCCTCTGACCTGGTCACTCCATCGGCTCAGATCGGCCGCCATGGCCGCCGCCCCTTCCGGGGTCAGCTCCCTCACTTCCACGCACAGTGAGTGTCCCCCGCCCTCCACGTAGGCGGGGTGTATCCAGTACTCGTCCCTCTCGACGGAGGCCCCCCACCACAAGCCTGGGCTGTCCTTCTCCGGGCTGTACCCCTCCGGATGCTGGGCTGTTGTGCTCACCATTGGTGTGCTCGTCACTGAGACCATTCCTTTCACGTACTGCTGTCCCCCCATGGGTACTGCTTCCCCCGGTTGCCGGTGGTCATGGGTTATGTTTGCTGTTCTGGGGTGTGCTGGTGGAGACGATCTCGAATGCTTCCCCTATCCCTAAGTCGAACGTCTCACAGAGGGCTGCTATGAACGCTCCGGAAGGTGTCGCGCCGCGGTCTACACGGCGCAAGGTTGACCGGTCCACGCCCATCAGCCTGGCTTGGTGTTCTTCACTAGGGATGCCCCTGATTTCGCGGAGGCGCTGGAGTAGCCCGGGTTTGATCCTGAGCTCTGCCATGGTTGCCTCCGCTGTCGCATTCTTGGAACGCTGTGGTGCAAGTATGCACCGCCGCTTTGCGGCCGGACAACAGCCTGGGTCGGTGGTGGGGATTGTTGCCCGGGGCTGCCGTGTTACTGGTGGGGTTCCTGTTGTCTGATGGTGCAGAAGTCCCTCAGGGCGAGGTGGCGAACAGGGAACTCCGGGCGTACCTGCAGCGCGTCACGGACGGTGACAGCTGGCGTGCCATTGCAGGTCGCTCCGGGTTGGGCCATTCGACTCTGACGAGGCAGATGGCCGGTGAGGTGAAACCGCTGACGATCGTGGCGATCTGCCGGGCCTATGACGCCCCGGTGGTGCCGGCGTTCCTCGCGGCTGGGTTCCTCCAGTCGGGCGACCTCGAGGCGGCTGGCACTCATGCCACCCTGGCCACGGCGACGGACAAGGAGTTGGTCGGCGAGATCCTCCGACGTCTCCGCAGGGGATCCGCGGGGCCTGACCTTACCGACCCAATTGGCGGCGAGCTGCTCTAGCCCGCGGTTACTGCCAGCCCTTGATGCCCTCAATGATGAACGGGACGATCACAGCGAGGACCGCTGCCGCGAAAGACCCGATGGCCACCCGGAGGTTCCACTTCTGCGAGTTCCGAGCATCCTCGTCGCGCTTCTTAGCGGCTGCATCACGCTCTTGCGCGAGCCGATCACGCTCTTTCGCGGCTTCACTTTCCTGCTTCGTGATCTCGAGCATGTCTCGCAAGGCCTGTGCCGTGAGCTCGACATTCCCGTCGTTCTTCTCATTACGTTGCCGGACCTCCTCCGCAAACTCTTGAGCTTGCGCATTCATGGCGTCGTAGTCCGGCGTTTGGATGCGTGGCGGTTGGTGGCGCGGTAGCAGGTCGCGGTAGTCCGGTCGACCCAAGATGCCTGTGCTTCCTACCACACCGGGGTTCTTCGGCTGGTCGGTGGCGGGCTTGGGTCGTTTCATGTCGGCGATGATGTCGTCGATATGCACGTGGTAGTCACGTGGTTTCCCCTCATCCTGTTTGCCCATGGTTTGAGGGTACCTAGGAGTACGGGAGATTTTCGCAGGGGCCCGCTCATGCTTTCTCCGGTCGTATGCGGTCGAGTACCCAGAGGATGGGCCCCCAGGCGAGGTAGCGGGCTGCGAGTAGGGGGAGGCGGATCTCCTCCCATAAGCGGGTCACGTGGAGGCTCCCGTGTACTGGTCGCGGAGCTTCTGCATCTTCATCAGCACCTCGTGCGGGGTGAACGGGTCGAAGTCTGCCCCGGCTTCGCGGACGTACCCATAGAGCTCATTGAACGCGGACTGCCAGTCGATGCCCTCGGGTTTGGTCCAGCCTTGCCGGATGAGGATGGCTTCGGCCCGGGTATCCACTGGGACGTACTCGCCCTCCTCGGGGAAGCCGCACAAACCGACGAACTTCGGGGCGGTGCTACTCATGCCGCCTCCCTGATGACCGTGAGAGGGAGTGGCATCGCCCATGCGTAGGTGTAGTTCCCCGCCCCATCCATGAGGTGGAAGGTGTCAGGCGTTGAGAACACGACGGTGCCGTCGTCCGGAACGATGTAGGTATCGATGGGCCCAGCGTTCTCACTGTCGTCGTAGAGGACGATGTCGAGGGCATTGAGCTCCAGGATCCCTTCAACGGTCGTGATGACCCGAGGGTTGGCCTTCTCCCGGAGCTTCTCGATCTCCTCGGCGGCTTCGACCATGGCCTGCCCGTCGTCGCTGTACGGTGCTTGCACGCGGAGCCGGGTGACGATGTCCGCCCCGTGGTAGGTGGCGGCTTGCTTGGCGCTCATGCGTCACCCGCAGAAATAGCGAACTCCCAGGCGGTCGAGTCGTGCTCGTCCAGCCATACGCCGACCGTGCCGCTCTCGTTGCGCAGCTCGACGTGCAGGTAGTGGTGCTCATCCTCCAACGCTCCCGACTTGCCGAGGTTGTTCAGCGCCTCGGTTGTGGCGGTGATGAGCTTCAACTGCTCGATGAACAGGGGGTATCCGCGGTTGCTCATGGCTTGGGTCCTTCTCGTTTGGCGATTTCAGGGTCGATGTACCAGCGGGCTTTCTTGAGGTCCTCGATGGCGTCCCGTTTGAGGTCGCACCGCCAGATGTACTTGAGGGCGTTACCGAGGTTGAAGCCCATGTGCTCGGTGATCTAGATGCACTCGACCCCGCTGGGGTGCTCGGTGTAGTGGCGCGGGTGGTTCACGGGATCGGCTGCCGCGGCATCCAAGGCTTCTCGGACGGTCAGCGGACGCTCCCCGCTCATGCTGCCTGCTCTCGGAGTGGGTCGACACTGTCGGCGGCGTCGAGGACCGCCCGGGCTTCCGCCTGGAAGAGCTTCCAGTCGAGGCCAGCCCCCATGGCCTCGGCGAGGGCGCGTGCCGCTACGTAGACGCGGGGATCGGTCGCGGGGCGGCTCATGCGAGGGCCCGATTCAGATCCGGGGCGAATGTGCTGGTAGAGTTCTTCATGCCGCTTCTCCTTCAACGTTGAGCGGTAGAAACCCGACTAGCTCTCGCCGGCTGTCGGGTTTCGCTTCGTCCGGGGCGATTCCCCAGTGAATCAATCATCCCATATTGAATGGATGAGGTCACTAGGTTGGACCGGAAATCTTCAGCAGATCTACTCGGCGGCCCGGAAGCGTTCGAGCGCGGCGCGGCTATCCGGGGCGACATGGTTCGCCTCGATGTAGTGCTTGCGGGTGACGGCATCGGAGGCATGCCCGAGCTGCTGGCTGGCGACCAGGGATCCGG
Organism: Arthrobacter sp. TJ-238; assembly: GCF_058269215.1. Classification (NCBI taxonomy): domain Bacteria; kingdom Bacillati; phylum Actinomycetota; class Actinomycetes; order Micrococcales; family Micrococcaceae; genus Arthrobacter; species Arthrobacter sp. TJ-238. Next base: position 3,505 of record NZ_JBZCNH010000013.1, read on the forward strand.
ACTCGCGCTCGATCAGCGTAGCGACGGCCTTGCGGAATGCCCTCGGTTCGACATGCTCCCACTTCTCCCCGCGCACGTCTCTCCACATGCGTCGGAAGTTCGACGGCTCCCACGGGCCACCGTCACGGGCAGGGAACACGAGGTCGGAGGATCCGGCCAGCTGCCGGCGGCGGAGCATAGACACGGCGAAGTCGGGGAGGGCCAGCGTGCGGACACCGGACTCTGTCTTGGGGTACGGCTGCCGGTGGAGGCCGTTCACGCTGTCGCGCTTCACCGTGCCAGTTACTCGGAGGGAGCCGTTGCGGAGATCGACGTCGGCGAACCGGACCCCGAGGAGCTCGCCCGGCCGCAGCCCGGTGGCGATGAACAGGTCCACGACGTCGAGCATCACTGCACGACCGGCGCGCTGGGAAGCCCAGGCGGCGACGTCGCGGCGCAATTCCCCCACCTCGTCCACGGACAGGGCTGTCACCTTCCGGCGCTCCACACGGGCAAGCTTCGTGTCCGTCACGGGGTTCCCCGGCACCGCGTCGTACCGGGAGGCGAGACCGAACATCATGGACAGGACGACCCGGCAGGACTTCCCCACACTGGGGCCCTTCTTCGAGGCGTCGCGGAGGAACGTGTCGAGGCGGGCCGTGGTCGCTTCGCGGATCTGCAGGTTCCCGAGGGGCCCGAGGATGTGGCGGTCGAGGATGTGCCGGTAGGTGTCGCGTGTGCCCTGGGATTGGTCGAGGGTGGTGAACCATGCTTCGGCGAGGACGGACACGCGGGTCTCGGGGGCGATGTCTGCCCCGCCGACCAGCCTGCGCTGGGAGACCTTATCCTTCAACGCCTGCACCGCGGAAGCTTTCGCAGCACCCTGGGCGGTGACGTACCGGCCGACGCCGTCGAGGTCGCGGAACCAGCACCGGGCAACGTACTTGGGCTTCTCGCCGACGACGCTGATCGTCCCGTACTCGCCGACCGGGAGCCTTGGCCTACCCCTCATCACGCCGTCCTTTCTAGCCGGGTCACCTCTTCCTCAATGACTCTTCTCTCCGCGGCGGTGAGGATCCCGATGCGGGTGTGCAGCATGTCGAGGTCGACGTCCAGCCATGCGGCGAGGTGCCGGTCGTCGCAGGTTTCGCGTACGCCGGCGATCAGGTCGTCTGTGCTGATGAGCCGGAGTGCGGCCTGCCGTTCGACGGTGAGCTCCTGCTTGGCATGGAACCAGGTGTCGCAGCAGGCGGTGTCTCCGCGTTCGGCGTGGACGAGCTCGTGGACGAGGGTGGCCCTCGTGGTGGGAGGGTCGAGCCTCGGGTCGATGTAGATGGTGTGTGTCTGTTTGTCGTAGAGACCGTTTAATGCTCCCGGGAGGAGCATGTATTCGATGTCAGGTAGAGCTTTCCCCATGTTCGTGCTTGTTCCCCTTGCCGTTTCGCGCTGCAGACCGTTCGACAAGGCTAGAGACGTCGTCTGACACTGTGGGTCGTAGCTGGGTGACGGTGGCGCGTTGGTTGCGGAGGTGCTCTTCGGCTTGCTCGAGGACGCCGGCGACTGAGATGCGCAGGGCGGAGCAGATGAGGTTCATCTGTTCGAGGTCCATGGCCCGCTCGCCCTTGATGAGGCGGGAGAGGGTGGGCTGGGAGAGTCCGGTTGCGCGGACCAGCTCTGCCTGGCTGATGTCCTTGAAGCCCATTTGGGCGCGGATGACAGCTGCGACTCGTTTGGTGAGGTCGCTGGGTTCCATGTTCTTTCCGAGTGCCATGGCATGAAGCTATCAGATTCTGAATGGTTTATCCATACCCAACCGGCGCGGCGCGTCTACGTGAATCAAAACTATTACTACTTGACTTAATCATCCTATGTGGAATAGCTTCGGTGGCATGGGTAACTCACACCACAAGGAACTGCCCGAAGTGGACCCCGGCCCCACACCCTACGAACTGATCAACGAGGTCTTCGCCGAGGCTGGGCGGCAGAAGATCAAGCTCGTGAACATGAGCAGCAGCATCGGGTGGGATGTCCAGAAGCTCGCCCGAGTGAAACGCGGGGCCTACACCCCAAAGCTGGACGAGTACCAAACCTTGTGCCAGGCGGTCGGCAAGAGCCCCCGCCAGATCGAAGACATGGCCCGGTTCCACAGCACCTGCGTCTAAACGAAAGTGGCCGTCTCCCACTGGCAGGTGGGGGACGGCCCTCAAACCCTCTTCTCAAGGAGTTCAACACCATGGTAGCAACACCAAACCGCCTACCGGATGAGGACCTCACCGTCCTGGTAGACCGAGCGGCCCGCGAGATCGCAGGAAGGGACGGCCACAAGTGGGATGACGTCCCCGGCATCGGAAAGAACGCGATCCGCGAACAGGCCCTTCCCTTCATCTTCCACGGCACGAAAGCCCTCGCTGAGCTCGGATACCGGAAGCCCCGGCAGTTGTTCACCGGGCAGGAGGTGCTCGGCACCCAGCCGGCGGCGGTGATTCTGGCCGAAGGCGACAAGACCGGCGAGGACACCGGAGACATCGTGCTGCGTTGGAAGTCGGGCCGAATCACCAACGGGCAGATTACCTACTTCGACGCCGACAATCTCATCGAGGACTACGACCGAGTCTCCGTCCTCTGGGAGCCAGCGTCATGACGGCGCCGGCGACCATCACCCGGGAGACCCTCAACCTCACCAACGAGGGCCTCACCGCCGAGATCCGCGAAACCACCCAGGACGACCACTCATGGATCGAGGTCGTCAGCACCGACGGCGACCTCCTCCTCACCCTCAACGACACCGACTGCTCCACCCTCATCGTCGCCCTCACCAACGTGTGGCGGACCCGGGCGGCAGCAGCACTCGACACCCTCAAGGAGACTCCATGAGCCCCCAGTACACAGTCAACTTCGACACCGAGCATGGAGAGCAGCCTATTTCGTGGTCTGGCGAGGCCGATGACGAGATGCACGCTGTAGACCTCGCCCGCGAAGAGGCGGACACTGGCGCCCGCGTGATCGATGTGTTCCAGGAGGAAGCATGATGCCGGACAGTGTCACCCTCGTCCTCGCCATCATGTTCCTATTCGCAGCCCTCCTCATCTGGAACCACGACCGGCACCTCGAACCCGTCGAAGCAGCCGACACCGACAACGACGACTACGACACCCGCCACGACGAATGGTGTGAAGACCAAGCCATCGAACGTCAGAGGCACCCCGCATAATCGGGGCACCGCTCCCCCATGCCCTAAGGCATTCCAAATAGCATCACTCATTCAGGAGATCATCATGACGACCATCCGACTGCCCGACGGGCGGGACATGGACAAGGCCGAATACGAGAAGGCCCTTGCGCTCCTCGCGAAACCCTTCGACTCCAACGAGATCGAGAAGCTGCCCAAGCAGATGAAGGCGAAGGACGAGGACAAGGGCAAGTGCGAGCGGGGGTCCCGGTACTCCGCTGACGGACACTATTGCGGCGGCTGGCACGCCCGGTCCTTGCACCTCGACTACGTCGGCCACGCAGGCATCACCGACCGGCTCAACCAGGTCGACCCCATGTGGACGTGGGAGCCCATGGGCCTAACGCCCGAGGGTACGCCCCTAATCAAGGACGGCGGCATGTGGGGCCGCCTCACCGTCCTCGGCGTCACCCGCATCGGCTTCGGAGATCCTGGCCGCAACACCGGGGCGAACGCCGTGAAGGAGATGATCGGCGACTTCCTCCGCAACGCGGCTATGCGCTTCGGCGTAGCAACCTACCTGTGGTCGAAGTCCGAGGCGGCCATGGAGAAGAAGCTCGCCGAAGAGCCACACGATCCCCCCGCCACACCTCAGCCCACACCGCCAGCGGGCCCGAACTGGAACCAGCTGTACGAGGCCGCCGCCGGGGACATCAAGAAGCTCGAGGCGCTCCGCAACCAGGGTCGCAAGGCCGGCGCCCCCGAGGGCATGTTCACCGCGATCGAGAACCGCATCAACGAGCTCAAAGCTGAGCTCCCCATCGAAGGAGTAGTGCAGCAGTGACCCTCAAGGAAGAGACCCTCAGGACCGCCGTCATGGGCGCAATGTCCACCGTCGTGAAGGACGTCAACGACGCCCAGCGGAAGAAGCTCCTCGACCTGCTCCTCGAGCAGTACCGGGAGTCGGGCAACAAGTCCGTGATCGTGAAGGACCTCCACGGGGACAAGATCGCGACGATCACCCTGACCGAGGCATCTGCCTCAACGATCGTCACGGATCAGGACGCGTTCCTCGACTGGTGCCGCGAGCACCGGCCCGACCTCATCGAGACCGTCGAGCACCCCGCCGTCGAAGCATGGACCGAAGTCCGCGTGAAGGGCACCGCCGTCACGACGATCGCCGAGGAGTACAAGAAGGCCGGCGACCTCTACGTCACGGCCGATATGGAGCCGGTGGAGGGCGTGGAGTACAAGCCCGCCCCGGAACCGTCCCGGTTCAGCCTGACGTACGCAGCGAAGGACCGCGGCCTGTCCGTCGTCCAGGCGTGGCGCGATGGGGCCCTACCCATCGAACTCGACGCCAACCTCCCTCAGATCGGCGCGTCGTGACCGTCGACGTCCTCAACCCCGTCAACATCGAGCAGCGGATCCGCGAGATCAGCGAACGCATCGCGAAGTCCGCAGCCGTCTGCAACGAACGGTACAAGGCGTTCATCGACGCCGACCGGGCCTACGACCACGCGTTCGCCGTCGCCTACATGGAGCACGCGGGCCCGGCGCACGAGAAGAAGTACGCCGCAGAGATCGCGACCCTCCCCGAACGCGAGGACCGAGACACAGCAGACGCCGCCTACCGGTACGCCGACCGGCTCGCGAAGGCGCTCGAGTCCGAGCTCCGTGCCTACCAGTCCATCGGTGCCAGCGTCCGGGCTATGTACCAGGTAGCGGGGCGAGGGGAATGACACCGAAGGAGTTCCGACGGTTCGTCGATCGCGACGGGCACTGCTTGCACTGCGGCGCCACCGGTGACACGCTCGTCCCCCAGCACCGCGCCAACCGCGGACACGGAGGACACAAGGCCGGCAACCAGCCGGCCAACATCATCGTCCTCTGCAGCGAATACAACGGGCTCATCGAGAGCAACGCGATGTGCGCCCTCGAAGCGCACCAGAACGGTTGGAAGATCAGCCGCTGGGAGAACCCCGAGACAACACCCGTCTACGACGTCGTGACTGCTACCTGGTGGAAGCTGAATAACAGCTTTGCCCGCAGCCATTCTATGTAGACTCAGTCATTCAGGAGATGAGTATGAGCAGCGACAGCAAGCCCGCGTATGTCATGCCCGGCAAGCAGCCGGCAGTGATGTGCGGGGACAAGAACCCGAACCCGGGCATACACAACGGGTTCCAGTGCAAGCGACGCGAAGGCCACGGCGGCCGGCACGCCTTCATCTGGTGGAACACCGACAAGCGCGTCCGAGCAGTCTGGGGAGAGAAATGAAGGCCGCAGAACTCTGCGCCGGCTACGGAGGCCTCGCTCTGGCCATCGAGCACGTCTTCGGCGCCGAGACAGCGTGGGTGTCCGAGTTCGAGGAAGCGCCGTCGCGAATCCTCGCCCACCACTGGCCCAACGTCCCCAACCACGGGGACATGACCAAGATCGACTGGGCCGCAGTGGAGCCCGTCGACATCATCAGCGGCGGAACCCCATGCCAGGATCTCTCCGCCGCCGGCCGCCGCAAAGGCATGACCGAAGGCACCCGCTCCAACCTGTGGGTCCAGATGCGGGAATCCATCGCCACCATCAAGCCCACCTACGTCGTGTGGGAGAACGTCAGAGGAGCGTACAGTGCCGAAGCCGCTAGCGACCTGGAACACTGCCCGGGATGCATGGGAGCGTCCGCAGACCGAGGGGCTGTTCTGCGAGCACTTGGACGTGTTCTCGGAGACCTTTCCGACCTCGGGTATGACTGCCAGTGGCGCGGCCTACGAGCTGCCGACGTGGGAGCCCCGCACGGCCGCTTCCGGGTCTTCGTCCTTGCTACCTACCGTGACCGTGTCCGACGCGAACGGCCCAGGGATGCACGGGGACGGTGGACAAGACTTACGGACCACCATCGCAATGCTGCCCACGCCTCGAGCAACGCGAGGCGGGTCGGGTACGGAGACGATGTATCGCTTCGGGGCGCAGCGCTCGGACTCGGGCCGTCCGCAGGGCGAGGTGCTCCTGCCGTCACCTCGGGCGTCGGAGGGCGAGAAGGGCGGGCCGAACATGCGGGGGTCGAAGGGCGACCTGATGCTGTCCTCGGCGGTCACATTACTGCCGACGACCAGAGCTCAGCATGGGGAGCACCGAAATCAGCAGATCTGGGCGCGGGACAAATCGCAGCCGCAGAACCTGGAGAATGCGCTGGCGTCGACGTTGCCTGGGGCGAGTACGAGCCTGCCATCCGTCGCTGGGAAGCAGTTATGGGAAGACGTTCCCCTGCCCCTACCGGGCCCACGGGACGCAACGGAGGCCACCGGCTCAGTGCCCGCTTCGCGGAATGGATGATGGGCGTCCCTAACGGCTGGATAGTCGACGTCCCCGGAATCACCCGAAATGAGGCCCTGAAGGCCGCCGGCAACGGTGTCGTCCCACAGCAAGCCATCGCCGCTCTCCGCGACATGCTCGCCGAAAGGAAGGTGGCTTGATGTCACGGATCCGGAGCATCAAGCCAGACTTCTGGACGGACGGCAACATTGTCCGCCTCACCCCTTTCGCCAGGCTGCTCTACATCGGCATGTGGAACTTCACCATGTGCGACCACGGGCACGTGGCAGACGACGCTTTCAAGCTGAAACTGCAGATCCTCCCCATGGACAACGTCGACATCGACGCGCTGCTCGGGGAAATCATCGACGCTGGTCGCGTGGTCCGGGTGACCGATGCCGATGGGCGGAAGTACCTGCTCATCAAGCGGTTCGAGGACCACCAGAAGATCGACCCCAGGTGGAAGACGCGCTGCCCCGCATGCGCTCAACTGGACTCACTCAAGCCCATCGAAACTCCAGTGAGTTTGGTTGAGCTCCCCGAGACTCCCGCAGCCTCACCCCAACTCACCCTAGGAAGGGATGGGATGGGAAGGGATAAAGACTTGTCCAGCAAGCAGGACGAGTTCGACCAGTGGTACCAGGCCTATCCCAAGAAGGAAGCCAAGGAAGCAGCACGGAAGGCATTCACCAAGGCCCGCCGCACTGCATCCCTCGAACAGCTCATGGAAGGCCTCGGGCGGTACACGGCTTCCGTCTCCGGCAAGGACCGCCAGTTCATCGCCCTCCCGGCTACGTGGCTCAACCAGGGACGCTGGGATGACGAGCCCGTGCAACCGCAGCTGTCCGTCGTGAACAGCCCGTGGAACCCGGAGTACCACCGATGAGCGAGGAGACGACGGACACCAGCGCGGAGGGCTGCGTCCTCGGGGCGATGCTTCTCTCGAAGGAAGCGATCGCCGACGTCGAGGACATCATCACCGGTGGGGACTTCTTCCGGCCGGCGCACGAGACGATCTTCCGAACCATCCTCGGCCTGTACCGGGCGGGGAACCCGGTTGACGCGGTCACGGTGTCGGACGCACTGACCAGGGAGGGCGAGATCACCCGTGTGGGTGGGGCGCCGTACCTGCACCAGATGGCGGCCCTCGTGTCGTCGGCCTCGACTGCCGGGTACTACGCGGACATCGTGGCGAAGGCGGCTACCCGCCGGCGTTTGAAGGTCGCGGGGCAGAAGATCATGCAGCTCGCCGAGGATGGCGGGGACGAGGACGAGCTCGTGGAGATCGCCCGCCGCGAGGTGGACAGCACGAGCAAGGCCACGACGCACCTGGTGCAGTCGTTCGGGGAGACCATCGGTTCGACGCTCGAGAAGCTCGATGGGCCGATCAACCACATCCCGACCCGGTGGGCGGCGCTGAACGACATCATCGGCGGCCTCCGACCTGGCGCCCTGTACGTCGTCGGGGCCCGTCCCTCGGTTGGCAAGAGCGTCGTCGCCCTGCAGCTCGCGATGGCGCTCACCCAGCACGGGTCGGTGGCATTCTCCAGCCTTGAGATGAGCCGGGACGACATCCACCTCCGGGCGCTGTCGTCGGATCTCCGGATCGACCTGAAGCGCCTCATCGAGAGGAGCCTCACCCCCGGGGACTGGGACAAAATCGGGGCGCGCATGAAGGAGTGGGAGCACATCCCCCTGTTCGTGGATGACAGCTCCTCGGTGACGGCCACGGACATCAAGCGGTTCGCCCGGTCCGTGAACCGCCGGAAGCCCCTCGCCGGGATCGTCGTGGACTACCTGCAGCTCATGACACCTCCACCAGGTGACAAGCGGGCCCGGCACGAGTTCGTGGCTGACTGCTCCCGGCAGTTGAAGATCCTCGCCATGGAACTCGACGTCCCCGTGGTCCTCCTGTCGCAGCTGAACCGTGGCAGCGACTCACGGGAGGACAAGATGCCCCGCCTCACGGACCTCCGCGAGTCCGGGGCGATCGAGCAGGACGCCGACGTCGTGATCCTCCTGCACAGGGAAATCATGGGCGACAAACGCAACGAGCTCGCACTGCTCGTCGCAAAGAACCGGCACGGCGCCACGAACGCCGCGCACCTCCAATTTTGGGGCCACTACTCGATGGCCCTCGACAAGTAAGGAACCCAGTGGAAATCACGATTTACACCACCCCGGACTGCTTCGGATGCCGGAAGTCGAGGCAGCTCTTCGATGAGGCCGGCGTCCCGTACACGCCAATCGACCTCTCGGAGGACCCGGCCGCGTACGCGCACATCAAGGCCCTCGGCTTCAGCCAGGCGCCGGTCATCGTCGCCGGGACGACGTCCTGGTCCGGGCTGGTCCCGGCCCGTATCAACACCGCTATCGCCCAGTACCGGGCAACCAACCACAGGAGCGCATGACCATGACGACCATCCGAGAGCTTCAGGAGCGGGCGTACCGCCAGTCGGACGAGAAGGGCTTCCACGAGGACTACCCGCAGCGGGACGACTTTGTGGCGACGGACCGCGGTGAGGCGGCCTACCGCACGGCCTTGGAGAGCTACCACGCGAACAAGATGATGCTCATCGTCGGCGAGGCCAGCGAGGGCCACGAGGAACTGCGCGCAGGTAGGGGCACCGCTGAGACCTACTACCCGACCGCGGCCAGCGGCATCCCAACGCCGGGCAAAGAGCACCATTTCAAGCCGGAAGGCATCCCCTCCGAGATTGCCGACATCGTCATCCGGTGCGCCGACTACGCCCAGATCGCCGGCTTCGACCTCGAGGCCATCATCCTCGAGAAACTCGATTACAACGCAACCCGCACCTACAAGCACGGAAAGAAGTTCTGACCATGGCAGAGATCAAGTTCACGGGAGCACTCGGTGGAGACAGCGAACTCCGGTACACCCCGTCCGGGCAGGCAGTACTCAACTTCTCGGCGGCAGACTCGAAGTCGAAGAAGCTCGACAACGGCGAGTGGGAGACCCTGGCGACCCAGTGGTTCCGGGTGACCGTGTGGGGCGACCTCGCGGAGTTCTTCGCGGAGCGCCTCCTCAAGGGCGTCCGCGTGACCGTGTGGGGTGACTTCATGTCCCGCGAGTACGAAGGCAAGAACGGCGCCGGCCTGAGCCTCGACGTCACTGCGAAGGGCATCGAGGTTCACCAGAAGCGCGGCCAGCAGACCCAGCAGCGCTCAGCGCAGGGCGGGTTCGGCAACCAGGGAGGGTTCGGCGGGCAGGCCGCGGAGGATCCTTGGGGCGCTCCCACCGGCGGTAGCTCGCAGGGCTGGGGCAACGGCGCGGACTCCGAACCGCCATTCTGAGCCTTCAGCCATTCCATACAGGATCAACCATTCAGAAGGCAGTAGATGTCCAGCAAGAAGATCAACGTGGGCCTCATCCTCGAGCTCAGCGAAGCGGGGAAGACAGTCACCGAGACAGCGGCCCAAGCAGGGTGTAGCCGGCGGACGGTAGGGGCCGTCCGCCAGGCTCACGGGTTCCGGTCCCCAAGGTTCCTCAGCACCGAGCAGCTCGCCCTCATCGAGGAGAAGTTGGACGACGGATGGTCGTTCGGGGAGATCCACCGCACCCTCGGCCATGACACCGAGACCTTGGCGAGGCACTTTCCCGGTCGGGGATGGACGCAGGAGCAGACGGGCGAGTTCAACCACGCCGTGCGGGTCGCCCGTAAGCAGACCAGACGGCTCGCAGCATGAACCGGGGCGAGTGGACGGTCACCGTCCCGGCACCGGCTGTCCCGGCCGTCCGGAAGCGGAAGACCGGGAAGGTGTTCCAGCGCAAGCCATGGCTCAACAGCAACGACCGCGACCACTGGCGAGTAGTCAGCCCTATCCGGAAGAACTGGCGAGACAACGCCAACACCGCGGCGACCGACTCCCAGCTCCCCCAAGGGCTGGACCGCGTCACCATCACCGCGACCATCCAGAAGGAACGCGCCGGCAGCTACGACGCAGGGAACTACTACCCCACCGTCAAAGCCATCGTGGACGGCCTCATCGACTACGGGCTGTGCGCGGACGACAACAACGACCACGTCGAAGGGCCCTACCTCCAACCGGGCAGCAAAGGCCCGAACGCCATCATCCTCACCATCAAGGAACGACCATGACCCTCAACCGATCAGCAGCGCAGGGAGACATCTGATGCCACTCAACCCCATCCCCCAGACGAACACCTGCAAGCGTGGCTGCTGCTGGACCCCCTACGGGACCTGCGCCCGTCAGCACGAGTGCGACCACCACAAGCAGGAGCAACGCGAGCGGACCGCTCGGGAAGCCAAGGCCAGCATCTTCCGTGAGGCCGAGAACCTGGCGAACCTGCGCAACGGACGGCAGAACGGGGCCCGAGCATGGACCCCCTGACCGAGGTGCACTCCAACGTGCACCAACTCACCCGGGAGCACACCCGCCGGCACAAAGCCATGTACCGCGTCGACGGCGAGCTGATCAGCGAGGACGTGCACGGGATAGTCCCGTCCCTCCTCGACCAACTCCGCAAGTGCGTCAGCGGATCAGCAGGCGGGAACACGAGCGGGGCGTCCACGACCGCCGGACTCCCCCTCGACGTCGCGGCACTGAACCTGCTCGAGGAGATCAAGGCGAAGTCCGCCGAGCGATACCAGACATGGTCAGGGGTCGCACGGGTGCCGGCATCCGACGTCGAGGGGAACATGCGGCGCTGGGCAGCGAACCTCGGGGCCGCCGGCGAGAAGGACATCGAGGACGCCCGGAGTGCCACGGCAGGCTGGGTGTCCGCCATCCTCGCCATCATCAGCCCGCAACGGTCCACCGAAATCGTCGGGTCCTGCCCAGGCTGCGGGTGGGCGAAGCAGGAGGTCATCGTGGATGGAGAGACGAAGATCTGCTCGGTCCTCGTCGCGGTGCAGGACAAGGTGACCTGCCAGTCCTGCGGGGCCGAGTGGGAGGGTGAGCAGCTGCACTGGCTGCGGGATGCGATGGACGCCAAGGAGCAGCCCTCAGTCCTTGCGTGACCTGCAACATTCTGTATAGAATGAGAGTGCGCTACCGAAGTGTCTGAACTTTCGGAAGCGCCGCTCGTCTCCTGAATGAGAAGCCCGGCACCTGTCCCCCCACACGGTGCCGGGCTTCTTCCATGAGTACGCCAGAGTTCCCGGACCGACCGCTGAACACATAGACGGCGGCGTTGCATCCGGGCCGCCACCCGCCGGACATCGGGTAGAGCGAGCAGCAGGATGGGTTCCTAGGGGCTGGCCCCCCTGACGCTTTTCCGTCGGTCGCAGGTCCGGCGCTCATCACCTGCACACTTCAAACCCGGAGGCACTCATGAGGCCATGCAGCCAGGCGTACTGTCCCAACGCGGCAGGCCCGTCCGGCGTATGTGACGAGTGCACCACTGAGCGCAAGGGCGGCATGCTGCGCAGTGGGACAGCCAAGGTCCGCAACACCACCGGCAAGCCCGAAGCTGTCCTCTCTGCGAGTCAGTGGGACTACATGCACCGGCAGGCCAAGAGTGAAGAGTAGGACTGAGCGGGGATACGGCGCCGCCCATAAGGCTGAACGCAAACGGTGGGAACCAACCGTCCTCTCAGGTAGTGCGACCTGCGCACGCTGCAGCAAACCCATCGACCCCAAAGGCGACTGGGACCTCGGACACAACGACGACCGCACCGCATGGACAGGCCCCGAACACGTGTCATGCAACCGTGCAGCAGGCGCAAGGAACTCCACCGCAGCCCGCCTCGCCAAACAGATCACCGTCCGGAGGGACTGGTAACCCCGGGTAGGGGGGTCTGAATCACAGGGAAAAAATCGCGAAGGGCACTCTGCCTGGAAGTCCCGCTACACACGAGGTTTTTTCCACGAGGGGGTGAGGTCAGGTGGGTGCTGTCTTGAAATCCGTTCCTACTGATCCTCCTGCCCGTAAGTCGCGTGTCCCGAAGCGCCTGTCGCCGGTGAAGGCTGCTGCTGCCTCGTCCTATCGCGAGCTTCTCGAAGCGTTGCGGGACAACATCGCTGGGCAGATCGATGAGGGTGTTCCGCCTCGGGATCTCGCGTCGCTGTCGCGCCGCCTCCTCGAGATCTCGAAGGAGCTCGAGGGGTTGGAGGTTGACGAGGAGGGTGACGAAGTTGGAAACGCTGCGGATACCCCAGACGAGCAGTGGCCTACTGGCTCAGGCTAAGCACCTCGTCCTCCCTGAGGGCATCGTCTCCTCAGGCTTCCCCGCGGTGTCGGCGACAAGCCGCAGCATCGGGGTCCTGTTCGATGGCTGGCAGGTCGACCTGAACCGCTGCATCCTGGCGAAGGACGCCGACGCGTTCTACGCGGCCGACACGGTGGGCATCAGCATCTGCCGGCAGGCGGGCAAGACATTCGACATCGGCGCCCTCGTGTTCGCGGACTGCATCATCAATCCGGGGACGACGACGATCTGGACGGCGCACCGATTCAAGGTCGCGCGCGAGTCCTTCAACGAGTTGCGGGCACTGGCAAGGAAGCCGGAGCTTGCAGCGCACATCGATTACGACGAGATCACGACCGGTGCCGGAAACGAGATGATCCCGTTCCGCAACGGGTCGCGGATCGTGTTCGCTGCTCGTGAGCGTGGCGCGATTCGTGGGTTCACGAAGGTCCGCCGGTTGATCCTCGATGAGGGCCAGATCCTCACTGAGGCATCGATGTCAGACCTCGCGCCAACGATGAACCAGGCGGAGAACCCGCAGATCATCATCATGGGTACGCCGCCGAAGCCGTCCGACCCGGGCGAGGTGTTCACCGCTCTGCGGCGGGCTGCGCTCGAGGGCGAGTCTGAGGCTGCCCTGTGGGTGGAGTTCGGCGCCGAGAACGACGCCCCGGTCAATCCTTCCGAGGATGGCTTTTGGGAAGCGATCGCCCAGGCGAACCCGTCCTACCCGGAGCGGACTACCCGCCGCGCGATCCTTCGCCTGCGGAAACTCCTGACCAATGACGACGACTTTCGGCGCGAGGCGTTCGGCATCTGGGACTCGGACGCGAAAGCGACGCTTTTCCCGCCCGGTTCGTGGGAAGCCGGTGCACGCGATGAGCGCCCCGCTGAGCTCCCCGTTTCATCCCTCGCTGTCGCTGTGTCCATCGACCTGTCCCGGTCTGCTGTGGTCGCTGCTGGCGCCGACGTGGAGGGCGTGTGGGTGAAGCCCCTGCACCACGGGCCCGGCATGAAGGGCGTCGTTGACCGATGCCTCGAACTGCAGGCCGAGCACAACGTCGACGTCGTCATCGATGGGCGTGGCCCTGGCGCGGTCCTGATCCCGCACCTCGAGAAGGCCGGCGTCCGCCTGCACATCGCCACGACCGGTGACGTGCTGGACGCGTTCGCGAACCTCGAGTCGAAGGTCTCGGACGGCCAGTTTCTCCACACGGATGCGAAGGAACTGGATGACGCGGCGGCCGCCGCTGTGAAGCGCGAGGTCGGTGAGCGGTACGCGCTCGGGCGGAAGAAGTCTGAGGCGGACATCAGCCCCCTCGAGGCCGCTTCCCTCGCTGCCTGGCGTGCCGAGGTCGACCCTGATCCTGCAACTTTCGAGTCCGACTATGCGACTACCGGCGTCATGAGCATCTAAAGAGAGGAGAGCCGTATGAGCTTCTGGCAGGGCATCCTCTCCAACATCCGCGGCGGATCCGCAGTCTTCACGCCACAGGTCACGCACCTCGGCGCATCCGAGTTCGCCGCGCTGGCCAACCCTTCGAGCCTGACGGCCGCGCAGATGTGGGAGTCGCAGCCGCACTTCCGCACGGTCGTCACCTTCCTGGCCCGCAACATCGCCCAGTTGGGGCTGCACACGTTCGAGCGTGAGGGCCAGTCCGACCGCCGGCGCAACAGGGACAGCGTCCTCGCCCGGTCCATTCAGGACGTCGACGGGCAGATGACGACGTTCGAGCTGATTTTCGCTCTCGTCGGCGACCTCGCCCTGTATGACCGGGCGTACTGGTGGGCGGCCCCGTCGTCGTTCATGGACTCCGGGTGGATGATCCGCCGCCTCCCTCCGACGTGGGTCGACCCGGTGATGGAGAACCCGTGGGAGGTCAAGGAGTACCGGGCGTACATCAAGGCCGGCGCTGCTCCGGAGATCATTCCCGCGAAGCACATCCTCGCGTTCCCTGGCTACCACCCGGGCAAGATGCAGGGCTCCTCCCCCACGGTCGACGCTCTTCGGCAGACGCTGCAGGAGCAGCTCGAATCAGCGTCGTACCGGGCGCAGGTGTGGAAGCGCGGCGGCCGTGTGTCGTCTGTGATCCAGCGCCCGAAGGATGCGCCGCAGTGGTCTGATGCTGCACGTGAGGCGTTCCGTGAGGACTGGTACGCGAAGTTCACGGGCAATGGCCCACGGGCTGGCGGCACGCCCATCCTCGAGGGTGGGATGACTCTGAACAAGATGGATTTCTCGGCGTCCGACCAGCAGTATGTCGAAGCCGCAAAGCTGTCCCTCACTACTGTCGCGTCTGCTTTCCATGTGAACCCGACGATGATCGGGCATAACGACGGCGCGAACTACTCCAATGTCCGCGAATTTCGCAAGATGTTGTACGGGGATACGCTCGGCCCGCTGGTCGCGCAGATCGAGGGGCGCATCAACACGTTCCTCGTGCCCCGCATGGGACTGGACCGGACCCGCTTCTACGTCGAGTTCAACATCGAGGAGAAGCTGCAGGGCAACTTCGAGGAGCAGGCCGCGCAGCTGCAGACCGCGACCGGTGGCCCGTACATGACCCGCAACGAGGCCCGCGCCATGCGGAACCTCCCCGCGGTCGAGGGCGGAGACGAGCTGATCGTCCCGCTGAACGTCCTCACAGGCGGGCAGGCATCACCGAGCGACTCGGGCACGCAGAACATCTCCTCGGCCCCGCAGCGGGCACTGAAGGCGCCAGCCTCGGAGTACGAAATCAAGGCGCCGGAGGAGATCCCCGAGGACCACCAGAAAAAGATGGCGAAGGTCTTCGAAGTGTTCTTCGCCCGGCAGCGGCAGGTCGTCCTGACCCGCGCCGGCGCGAAGGCCCCGAACTGGTGGGACCAGAAGCGCTGGGACGAGGAACTCGCCGAGGACATCCTCGAGGCATCCCTCGACGTGTCGTCCGACGCCGCAGCCACGGTCCTCAAGGGACTGGGCGTGCCGGCCGAGGAATACAGCACGGAGCGCACCCGAAAGTTCCTGCAGAAGGTCTCAGAGCGGGTCGCCTCCCAGGTGAACGGTGCCACGCTCGCGTCCCTCGAGGACGCCATGGATGACGACGACCCGGACGCCGCGGCGAACGTGTTCGACGTCGCCGAGTCCTCACGAGCTGAGCAGTCAGGCATGACCGCGGCTGCGACGTTCGTCGGGTTCGGAATGGTCGAGGCCGCGCGGCAGACGAAACCCGAGGCGCGGAAGCGCTGGCAGGTCAACTCCTCCGACCCCCGCGCGTCCCACTCCGCCCTCGACGGGGAGGAAGTGGGCATCGATGAGGAGTTCAGTTCCGGCCAAGCCTGGCCGGGCTCCTTCACCGGGGATCCCGAGGACGTGGCCAACTGTCAGTGCTCCGTCGTCATCATCACCTAACCGCCCAAGGAGGGCTCATGAAGATCAAGTCAGTCCCCTTTTCGGGCGTGAAAGCTGGCCCGGACGATGGGCTCAAGGAAGGCGAGTTCATCGTCTACCCCAGCACCTTCACGAAGGAACCCGATTCCTACGGCGACGTGGTCGCCCCGGGCGCGTTCCTCGAAGACCTCGCCGAGTGGAAGTCCTCCGGCAACACGCTGCCCGGCCTGTTCGGGCACCGGTTCGATGACCCCGACTTCTACGTCGCGTCAGCCACGGACTTCGGCGAGGACGAGCACGGCTGGTGGGTGAAGGGCGAGTTCGACCTTGAGTCACCCAAGGGCCCGCACGTCTACCGGCTCGTGAAGGGTCGGCGCCTCAACCAGCTGTCCTTCGCATTCGACATCCTCGAGGAGGGTGCGATCGAGCTCGCGGACGGCCGAAAGGCGAACGAGCTCCGGAAGCTGAAGGTCTACGAGTTCAGCTTCGTGCCGATCGGCGCGAACCAAGATACTTCCGTCGTCGCTGTGAAGGCTCTCGCCGACGCAACGGTCGACGGCATCAAAGCCGGCCGAGCGATCTCGGCCAAGAACGAAAGCGAACTGCGCGCCGCGCACACCGCAATCGGGAACGTCCTCGACACCCTTGAGGACGCAGATGACCAGGAAGGTAAGGCCAGCGGCCAGACCGATGCCAAGCCGGACGCCAGCGACGAGGACCCTGCAGAGGGCAAGTCGACCGTGTCTCGCGAGGAGCAGAAGTCCGTCCCGCCCGTCGAACGCCTGGCGGCACAAGCAAGAATCTACGCACTCACTTCGGGTGCAGAAGGGGGTTCAGAATGAACCTCAAGCAGATGCGCGCCGCCGCGCTCAGGGCGGCGCAGGACCTCATCAACGCGGCGAAGTCCGCGAATCGTGACCTGACGGCGGATGAGAAGTCCACCGTCGAGGCGAAGTTCGCCGAGGTCGAGGAGCTGGACATCAAGATCAAGGCGGCTGAGGAGTCCGACGCCCTGATGGGTCGTCTCGGCTCCTACGGCACTCCCGACGAGCACGACGGCGATCGCGAGGCGAAGGGCGCGAAGTCCCTCGGCGAGCACTTCGTCAAGAGCGTCGGCACCGAGGGCCTGACCCGGATCAAGAACACGGGCGTGATCGTCTCTGCGCCCGAGTTCAAGGCCGCCACGGACACGCAGGGAACGCCCGAGGTGCTGGCTCCCTGGCTGACAACCCTGGACCGCACGGTCGTCCGTGCGTTCCGCCGGCCGGTCCTCTCCGATCTCCTCTCCCCGGGCGTGCTTGGCGCCGAGTCGAATGCGGTCACCTACCTCGTTGAGGGCGGTGTCGAGGGCGGTTTCGAGACCGTCGCCGCGGGCGGCGCGAAGCCGCAGTTCCACATCGGCGACCCGACCACGCGTACGGATGGCCTGAAGAAGATCGCCGGCTTCATCAAGTTCACGGACGAGATGGTCGAGGACGCCCAGTTCTGGGTGTCGGAGATCAACAACCGCGGCCTGTACCTCCTGGCCCTCGCCGAGGAGAACCAGCTGTTCAACGGCAACGGGACCGGGAACAACGTCCTCGGCCTCCGGAACCGTTCGGGCATCCAGACCGAGACCTCGGCGTCGGCCGCGGACAACCCGGACGCCCTGTACCGGGCGATCTCCAAGGTGCAGACCGCGACCGGCCTGTCCGCGGATGGCATCGCGATCAACCCGCTCGACTACCAGAACCTGCGCCTCCGCAAGGACGGCAACGGCCAGTATTTCGGCGGCGGGTTCTTCCAGGGCGAGTACGGCAACGGCGGCATCGAGTGGCAGCCTCCCGTCTGGGGTCTCCGCACGATCGTCACCGCAGCTGTCCCTGCCGGCCGTCCGCTCGTCGGCGCGTTCGGCGCTGCTGCGTCCGTGTACCGCAAGGGCGGGGTCCGCGTGGAGTCGACCAACTCGCACGTGGACGACTTCACGAACAACCTCATCACGACCCGCATCGAGGAGCGTGTGGCCCTGGCCGTCCGCATCCCCGCCGCGGTCGTGGACGTCACGCTCTCCAACGCCTGATCGGAAGGGACGACTGATGGCTGATTCGAGGAAGTCCTACACCGTCACCCTCGCGGGCATCGAGCACACGCTGCTCCTTACCGTCGAGGACGCGGAGAAGTACGGCGATCGCGCCGTGCTGACCAAGCAGGCTGTGCCGGCGAACAAGGCCCGCACCGTCGACACCAAGTAGCGAAGGAGGGGGCGTCATGGTGGAAGAACCACTAGCCCAGGCGACTGATCTGGTGGGCTTCCCCGGCGCCCCCTTCTCCCCTGGTGTGGTCGCAGCTGCGGCCGGCCAGGTGCGGGACGCGTGCGGGTGGCACATCGCACCGAAGGTCACCGAGACGATCGAGGTGGAGACAAGTGGCGGGACGGTCGTCCTGCTGCCCTCCCTCAACGTCGTCTCGGTCACTGAGGTGAAGTCCGGTGAGACGGTGCTGACGGGGTGGCGGGTGGCATCGAATGGTGTCCTCCGCCGCTCTGCCGGCTGGCCTGCCACCATCACGGTCACGCTCGAGCACGGCTACGCGAAGTGCCCTCCGGGGTTGTTCGCGGTGATCGCCGAGCACGGGCAGCGCATCAAGTCCGGTGCCGTGAAGTCCGAGTCCCTGTCCGGCCGGTCGGTGTCGTTGGATACGTCCTCGACGTCGGCCAGCACGGACACCCTTGCCCGCTACGCGCTCCCTGCGAGGCCCTGATGGATCTCATGACGGAGACCGTGACCCTGCGGGTGAAGGGACAGCCGATTCCTGGCGAGTGGGACGACTACGGAAACCAGAAGATCGGCGACCCCCACGACGAATTGTGGCCTGCATGGTTCGAGCCCCGCTCGTCCGGCGAGGACACCAACGCGAAGGACCAGCAGATCTACGGGTACTGGGTGAGCTTGCCTCTCGAGGCCCCCTTGTCTGGCGCTGACGCGGTGGTCATCGAGGGCATCGAGTATCAGGTCGTCGGCGAGCCCGGCCGGCAACCCGGAGGTTTCATCGTCCCGGGGTTTCAGAAGGCCGCGGTCGAGAAGGTGTCCGGCTGATGGCTGAGGTCGAGATTGGCGCCGAGCTCATGGCTGCGGCGTGGAACCACAAAGACCTTCCGAAGATGCTGCAGGCGAAAGCTGACGAGGTCGCAGCGCGGGCCCGTTCGCTGGCTGCTGCTGAGGGCGTCGAGATGGAAGTGACCACGGTGGCGGGTGTCAGGCCGAAGGGCAGGGCGTTCGTGAACGTGGTGTCCGACAACGTCGATCAGGAGTTCGGGTCCTCACGGAGCGCCCGGTACCGAATCTTGGGGAGGGCTGGTGCCGGATGAGTTGGGCGAGCATCGAGAAAGCCATCACCGCTGGCATCCGCGCTGACCTCGGCGTGCAGTGTGGGACGAAGGTCCCGACCGGCGTCGAGACTCTGCCGAAGTTCGTGCGGATTGCCCGCGGCCCAGGCTCGGACGACCTGATCACCGACGCGCCCCTCGTGGACGTCGAGTGCTTCTCCAACAACCAGACAACTGCCGACGAGCTCGCAGAGCAGGTCCGGCAGTGGTTCCACGCCCTCAGCGGGCGGAAGGTCGGCGCGGTCCTCGTGGACCGCGTGCGGACCTCCTCAGCCCCCATGTGGGTGGACTACCGCAACCCGGGCACTAACCGGTACGTGGCCTCCTACCGGCTCGAGTACCGACAAACCCCCTAGATCATCAATGCCCCCGTGTGGGGTGAATCAAGCAGAAGGAGCACCCCCACAATGGCAACATTCGCTGAAGCCAAGGGCCACAATCCGGCCAACGTCCGCAAGATCCTCGAGATGGCGATCTTCCTCAAGCCCATCGAGGACGCCGACACCGCCATCACGAAGGTGTGGGGCCCGACCGGCCTCATCATCCCGCCCGGCTACGTGTCGGTCGGTCTCGTCACGAAGGACGACGGCGCCGCGTGGACCCGCGACCAGGAATCGTCCGACGTCATGTCCTACGGGTACGGGGAGCCGACCCGCCGCGACATCACCTCCGACGTCACCGGCCTGTCGTTCACCATGCAGGAGTCGAAGAAGCAGGTCATGGAACTCCACCACGGCCTCGACCTGTCCTCGGTCACGACCGATGCTGACGGGAACTTCTACTTCGACAAGGCGTCCCGCCCGCAGCAGCGGAAGTACCGCCTCATCGCCCTTGGCAAGGACGGAGACGGCCCCGACGCCATCTACTGCCTGCGCTGGCTCCCGAACGCGCAGGTCACCGAGAACGGTGAGCAGGCATGGTCGGAAGGCGACGAGGTCAAGTACCCGGCGACCATCTCGTCCTACGTGGACCAGAAGTTCGGCACGTCGTACCGAGAGATCTGGGGCGGCCCCGGACTCGACCACGCCGCGATGGGCTTCCCCGCTCCCACTGGCGCGTAACTGACTGGTGGTCCCGGCTCCTGTGGTGGGCCGGCCGGGACCACCTTCACCCCTCGCCCACCACACTCTCCCCCTCTTGAAAGGTGCTCCCCATGGCTGAGCAGAAGAACGTCCTCGTGTCCCCCGATGGCAAGCGTGAGTGGACCCCGGAGGACGCCACCCAGGCAGTCAACCTCCGCGCCCAGGGCTGGTCCGAGAAGCCCGCAGCGAAGACCAGCCCCAAGTCCTAGTACCCCCCAACACGAAAGGCCCACCACATGGCACAGCAGAAGCAGTTCAAGACATGGGACCAGTACGCCGAGGAAGCGAAGCACGACCCCTTCCAGCTCCCCGTGTCCGAGGACAACACCATCATCATCGACGCCCCCACAGGCGCCTCGCTCATCCAGTGGGCCCGCGCCTACCGGACGGGCGACGCTGAGGCGATGCTCATCACTCTCTGCGGTGAGCAGTGGAAGAACGTCGAGCCCCTCCTCGCGAAGGCAGGGCACGACGCGTTCCAGAACCTCATCACCGACATGATGATTTTCTTCGACCTCGCCGAGGAAGTGACCCTCATCGGCACCGGTGGCGGGAAGGTGACGGAGAAGGACCCCCGGAAGATCCGGGCGCTCCTGAAGGCGGGGTACCGCCCGGAGGGGGAAGCCGTTTCCCGTACCTAGTCACTTACGTCGACAGGTACGGGGAGCAGATCGAGTACGACCTTCATCAGATGGGGTTGGATCTGCTCGACTTTTTCCGAGGGAAGCACTCGTGGCGGAAGCTGTCGGCACTGATCCGGCAGCTTCCGTCGTGGTCGCACGCCACCGAGGCGATGGCGAACGACGACGAGCTCGCGGAGATGCTTAAGGACCAACCCCAGGGCGAGAACACTGGCCCCCGGGTTTCGGAGTACACGCCAGAAGTGGCGCGCCTAGATCAGCTGACCGATTCCGTGCGGGAACTCATTGCACTCACGCTGCAGATCGCCGGCGGGAAAGCACCCCGGGTACGGCCCGCTAAACGGCCGGAGACAGCGTTCTCTCGGGCTGACAAGCGCCGCACGAATGAGCGGCTCGGTTCGCTCATCGCAGAGGTCGAGGCAGCGCAGCAGCGCTTCTCCGCCTAACACCACATGGAAGGCCCCGCCACACACGCTGGCGGGGCCTTCCTCATGCCTGAGGAGGCCCCATGTCGTCAGGCCCAATGGAAGCCGTATGGCTGCCGGTACTCCCCAGCTTCAAAGGATTCGGCCCCGCACTCGCCAAGGGCGCAGCAGCGGACGCGGACAAAGCGGGCAAGGGCATAGGCCTCAGCCTCGGGAAGTCCATCGTCGCCGGCGTCGCACTCGGTGGGGCGGGCCTCGCCGCAGCAGGCGCCGCGCTCTACAAGGTCGGCGAGGTCTTCGATGACGTCGCCGACACCATCCGCGTTGGCACGGGTGCCACTGGTGACGCTCTCAACGGCCTGGTCGACGTCGCGAAGAACGTCGGCACGAAGGTCCCCGCGGACTTCGACAAGATCGGGACCGTCGTCGCGGACCGCAACACCCGCCTCGGCCTGTCCGGGACGACCCTCGAAACGGTGGCGTCCCAGTACCTCGAGGCCGGGCGCATCCTCGGCGAAGACGTAGACATCACGAAGACCTCGGCCGCGTTCAGTGCCTTCAAGATCGAAGGCGACGACGTCGTCGGTGCGATGGACCACCTGTTCCAGGTGTCGCAGGCCACCGGTGTCGGCATGAACGAACTCGCTGATGCGGCAGCACGTAACGCCCCCGCCATGGAGATCCTCGGCTTCTCGTTCGAGGAGACCACGGCGATGATCGGCTCGTTCGACAAGGCCGGTCTGAACTCGTCCGCCCTGATGGCTTCCATGTCGAAGGGCATGGTCACCCTCGCGAAGGACGGCGAGGAACCCGCTGCGGCGTTCAAGCGCGTGCAGGAGGAGATCACCGGGTTCGTGAACGCCGGCGATGACGCTGCGGCGCTCGAGCTCGCGTCGAAGGTGTTCGGCACGAAGGGCGCGTCCCAGTTCATCGGGGCCGTGAAGTCCGGCGCGCTGAACCTCGGGGACATGTCGAAGGCTGCTGGGCAGACCGGTGACACGATCCTCGGTGTCGGCGCGGAGACGATGGACTTCGCCGAGCAGTGGATGATGTTCAAGAACAAGGTCCTCGTGTGGCTCGAGCCCATGGGCGCCCGCGTGTTTGGGACCCTCGGCTCCCTCATGGGTGAAGTCACCAGCGGCGTCACCGCGTTCGGTGCCGCGTGGAAGTACAACGACGGGGACATCACCTCGTCCGGCATACCGGGCATGTTCGAGCGCCTCGGCTACTTCGCCCGCCAGGCGTTCGACTACTTCAACACCAACGTCCTGCCTGTCCTGCGCCAGTTCGGCACCTACCTCATCGATACCGTGGTGCCCGCGCTGGCGTCCTTTGGCTCGTGGCTGAAGGACAACGCCTACGTCCTCGGCGTCCTTGCTGCCGGGGTGATCGCTTACGTCGCAGCGACGAAGACCATGTCGATCATCAGCACGATCACGACCGCGATGAAGGGCATGACTCTCGCGCAGCTATCCCTGAACGCGGCCTTCAGAGCGAACCCCATCGGGTTCCTCGTCACCGCGCTCACCCTGCTGGTCGGGGGCATCCTCTACGCGTACAACAACATCGGCTGGTTCAAGGACGGCGTGAACACCGCGTTCGCTGCGATTCAGGCTGCGGTCGGAGTTGTCGTCTCGTGGTTCCAGACGACCGTCCTCCCGGTCCTCTCGGCCATCTGGTCAGGTATCGCGGCCGGCGCCCAGTGGCTCTACACCAACGTGATCCAGCCGGTATGGGCGGGCATCATGGCTGCGGTCTCCGCGGTGGTGTCATGGTTCCAGAGAACAGCTCTGCCGTTCATCAGCACTGCGCTGCGCGCCATGGGTGCCGTCTTCTCCTGGCTCTACAACAGCATCATCAAGCCGGTGTGGGCGGGCATCCAGTGGTACATCAGCACGGCATGGACGGTCATCAGCGGCATCTTCCAGGTCATCGTCGGGATTGTTAGGAACGTCCTGGCACCAGTGTTTGTGTGGCTGTGGAACAACGTCATCGCGCCGGTCTTCAACGGCATTCGCCAGATCATCTCAGCGTTCTGGCATGGTGCGGTGAAGCCGATCTTCGACGCGATCGGGAACTTCATCCGGACGACGCTGGGCCCTGCCTTCACGTGGTTTAGGGACAACGTGATCAGGCCTGTCTGGGACTTCATCAGCGAGAAGATCAGCACCATCTGGAACAACAACATCAGGCCGGTGTTTGATGCTTTGAAGGCTGGGGTGGACGCGCTGCCTGCTGCGTTCGAGGCAGCCAAGAGCGGAATCGCGACGGCGTGGGACGCCATCCGGGAGGCCGTGAAGAAGCCGATCCGGGCTGTCATCGGGTTCATCAACGAGGGCCTGATCGCGCGGTTCAACGACATCCCCGGCGTGGAAATCAAACCGATCAGCCTACCGAAGGGCTTCGCTCACGGCGGGTACACGGGTGATGGCCGGAAATACGAGGCCGCGGGCATCGTCCACAAGGGCGAGTACGTGTTCACGAAGGAACAGACAGCGGCCCTTGGGAAGCATCGTCTAGCCTCCATGGCTCACGCTGCCGTCCGTGGTGGTGCCGCCTCAACCGCCGGCGCCATGCCGGGGCAGCCCGCGTTCTTCAACGGCAACGCGTCACAGGTTGCTAGCCGTGGGGCGCTCTACATGGACGTCGCTTCCGGGATGAGCCCGTGGGACTTCCCAGGGGCTGCACGCATGTGGGACGGAGCGGCCGGCGTGAAGGTCGCCATCGGGCGCGGCCAGCATCAGGGCTACGCCCGCCCGCTCGAGCGTGGTGGGGGAATCCTCGGCTATGCGACGGGCACGAACATCGACATGTCCCCGTCGTGGATGAGCCAGCTCTCGGCGGCCAACCGTCGCAAGACAGCCGCCCACGAGCTCGGCCACGCCCTCGGCCTGCCTCACTTCACCGGCGTCAACTCGATCATGCACCCGAACCTGGGGAACCAGGCTGGGGCGCCGACCGCGTTCGATATCCGGGCGTTGCAGAAGCTGTACCCGGGAGGTTCCGGGAAGGCAGGGGACGGGGCGGCCTCGAACCCGTTCGACGGCCTGATCGACTCGATGATGAAGAAGCTGAAGGAAGCCTTCCCGGGCGGTGGCATGTTCATCGACGCTGCTGGTGGTCTCGCGAAGACCGGCATCGGTCAGGTCATGAAGATCGTGGAGGACATCAAGAACGGGCTGAAGAACCTCGCCGGCAACGTGTTCGGCAAGGTGAAGGACTTCTTCGGCGGCGGCGCTGCGTCCGCTGAGGCTCCACTGTTCCGCGACCGGGGCGGGCTCCTACCCCCCGGATTGTCGACCGTGCTCAACAACACGGGCGGCAACGAGTACGTCCTCAACCGGCAGCAGTGGGCCGACATGCACCACCTCGCCACGTCGGGGGGTAGCGCTGTCGCGGTCCTGTCGGCCGAGGACCGGGCGCTCCTGCGCGAAATTGCTGAGTTCGCGAGCAGGCCGGCGCAGTTCAACCTGAACGGCCGCCAGTTCATGGAGGCCACGCGTTCCATCCGGACAACCTAAGGGAGTCGCATGCCTGCGTCATATCTAGGCCCCCCCGGGGCGCTGGTCGAGTTCAAACCGGAGTCGGCGACCATCGAACCAGGTGCTCGCTCCAACTTTCGGACCACCCTGCGGGGTGCCCGCTATGAACAGCGGGCACCCCGCGGCCGGCGCCAGTGGTCGATCGGCATTGGATCCTATTCCCCGGAGGAGCACGCCGGGCTCCTCGCCCTCGTGGACGGGCTCTACGGCCCGCCTCCATGGGTATGGGTTGAGAGTTTGGCGCAGATGTCCAACCTGTTCTCACCGGAGCAGGCGCTACTCGAGGGTGGAACGTATTCGGTGGGGGCGGGGATTACGCAGGGTGGCGCTGGGTTCACCGATGATGGGCTGCGCTATGGGCGGTCGGTAAACGTGTCAGGTGTCAATGTTTCCCTTCACCGTCGGGGCGGCGCCTTGGACCGCATTCCGGCGATCCCCGGCACCCCGGTCTCGGCGTCGGTGTACGCGTCGGGTTCGGCGTCAGTGCGCGTGGATTTCCTAAGCGAGTTCGGCGTCCTTGTAGGTCAGGCGTCCGGGCCGTCCGGCTCCGGCGTGATGAGCCGCCGCACCGTCACTGCGACGCCACCCGCCGGAGCCGCAGGCGTGCAGGTCGTCGTCACTGGCGCGACGGCGTTCACTCTGCCCGCGCTCACGTGGACGCCTACCGTCCAGCCGTGGGCCACCGGCAGAGGATGCAACCGCGTGACGGTGGACGGCATCAGCGAGGTCCCTTTGCACGCCTTCGATGGACTTGTTCGGTCCTCGCTCAGTTTCACGATCCAGGAGCTTGGCTAAATGCAGATCATCACGGACTATCCCAGCGACCTAACATCGGTCACCCCGACTGTCACGGTCACTCACGATGGTGTAGTTCGGGCGGCGTCGGCATTGTCCGTCGAGCGTGAGCTGCCATCGAACCTGCCAACCCAGGTCGCCGGGGGTTCGGGCATCAGCGCCGCCACGGGTTCCGTGACGTGGGCGGAGGAGGCGACATCTCCGGCGCACCCGTGGGCTCCGGGCCCGTTCCCCCCTAAAGCATTCGACCGGGTCACTATCGATTCCGGCTACGGCACGACGAGGGCGCGACTCCTTACCGGCAGGGTCGACGGCTCGTCAGGCTCGCTGTCCGATGGCTCAGTGTCATCGCCGATCGTGGACGGCATCGATCGGCTGAACCAGACGGTCAGCATTGAACCGCTACTGGCGATCATGCCACCCGGCAACGCAGGTGGCGCGTATAGGTATGTCTCGATCACCCCGACCTACTTCACCGACAGAATCCTTCGGGCGTGCGGCTTCTACGCAACACCCGCACGAGAGAGCGGAAACGTCATCTCGGCGCCCCTGCAGGGATCATCGTGGCCCGAGCGCGGACAGATTGCAGCGTCATCGAACGCCGACCCGGCATCCCCTGGGACGGGCACCCCGTCCTGGGTGGAGTCCCCCTGGGGCCAAGCTGCCTATTCGTTGGACGCCACCTACACCCCGGCATTCACCGCCGCCATCGACGGGCGCCTGAACGACCGGGCTATGCAGCTCACGTTCTGCGTGGATCCGTCCTACGTGGGCGGCACGGAGAACGGGGCGTTGACGGTTTGGTGGGAGTCGGACTATGTGCGGGTGACGGTTGACTCGCGTGGGTCGATCATCGCGCAGTCACGGAACGCGGGCGTGGTCACTGAGGCCTGCCGCATGACCATCAACACCTCAAAGGTTTTCACGCTTCGGGTCACCCCGGCGGGTGAGTGGACCATCCGTGCCGACAACGGGAGGGAAGCCGCCGGCACTGTCGCGGTCAGCACACAGCAGGCCACGACGCCGCTTAGCAGGCTTCAGGTGTCGACGGGACACCGGGCTAGGTATCCGATGGGCGGGGTGCAACTGTCCTTCACCTCAGTGTTCGTCGCCGTCAACCATGCGCAGAACGCTTTCCTCACCCCCGGCGCGTACAGGTTCAGTCTTGAGGCGTCGCCGGCGATCGAGGGCCGCAACGCTTTGGACTTGCTGAAGGAGCAGTCGGAGGCTGAGTGCGCAGCGATGTGGCTGGACGAGTACGGGAACTTCCAGTGGGTGAACCGGGACCGGCTCACCCCTGCCGGTCCGCCCACAGAGTCGATCACGGCCCTCACCGGGATCGAAGGTCTCGAGTGGGAGCACAACGCGGGGTCTGTCCGTTCTCGGGTGGAAGTCAACTATGAATCCCCCGGCTCGGCGATACCGTCCCGGTGGACGAACCTGGTTGCCCATCAGGGCTCGGGCGAGTCCATGGAGTCAGGTCAGCAGCGGGTCGAGTTCATCAGCCCGCCTGCTGATACGGACTGGGTGCAAGTGGACACGGTGCCTTTCCGTCTTGGAGACGCCGGATCGACGGGGCCATTCAACCGTGGGTGGGGCTCCCATTACGGGGCGACGGTCGCCAATAGCACTGTGGACCGGCTCGCCAGCGCCTCAGAAGTCACGGTCACCATGGAACGCCTTGGCGTCTCCACCATCAAGCTGACGACGACTGCTGGCGCCATTCCAGCCGACTCCACGCTGGAGCTTCGCGCCCCGAAAGCAGTATCTGGTGTGTGGCCGCAGCGGGCCGAGGAGAACTTGGCGATCATACGGTGCAATCACATCACCGAATGGAAGAAGTCCACGGCGATCGGGGCGAGTCTGGGCCCCGCGGAGGCTCCCGTCCTTACCCACGATGTGAAGTGGTGGGTACATAAGGACGGGGTGCAAGCACTCGCTGACTGGCTGTCCGCTCAGGTATCCGCGCCGCGCCCAACCATCCGCGACCTGTCCGTTATCCCCGACGATCGGCGGCAGCTCGGCGATATCGTGCAGGTCGAGTTCAACGAGGTGTCTCTGCGCTGCCTGGTCACCGGGATCAGCAGCTCTACAAGCATGAGCGGCAACACGATTAGCAAGGATCAGTCGCTCACCGTGCGGGTGCTTGCTACGTCCAGCAAGGCCGCCAACGCCGCAGTCGATGCCGCATACGCAGACGACTCCAACACCCAATTCGATGCTCTGTGGGCTGCTGAAACGAATGCGACCCTCGATGCTGACCCTCTACGGAAGGCCTAACCAATGGCGAATCTGACACCGGTAGGCTCCAACGGGCTTCTGACTATTACGTCCACTGAGACTGTGGATCGGGTGAATGACTGGCGGGCCGCAATGGTCGCTATCAATACTGCTCTGGAGAACATCAAGTCCACAGCGGCGGGCGCGGGTAAGGGCTACACCGATCAGGTTGTAGCCGCGGCTAGGTTCGACCGCCCTTACCTTGTGGATGGTACGGACTGGAACACGGTCACTGCGACCGGCGCGTATCCGCTCCGGTACGCGGCGGCCGAGGGGGACGGGAAGCGGATCAACGCCCCGGATAACGGTGCTGGCACCCTCTTGGTGTTCAACTCGCAGCACCCGACCCTGACGATCGCGGTCCAGTTGTTCATGTCTTATGCGGGCGGTGGGCTGTATATGCGGTCGCAGGGCTCTAACGGGTCGTGGACGACCTGGAAGCGGTTGGATAAGGCGGACGCGGGGCAAGCTTCGGCACACCGGGCGATGCTCGTCTCCTCGTTCAAGGAGCGGCGTGGCGGCGTCATCGGGACCAGCGGCCGCATCCCGGTCGGCTTGCGGTTCGATCATGGGCTGGCGAACTTCCGCACCAAAGTCCTACCCCTGCTGCGCAAGTACAACCTGCCGTGGTCGCAGGCGGTTAACTCGAACCAGATGGGCAACGCGGGCAATAGTTCGTCGTTCGCTGAGCTTCAGGGTTGGGCGATCAACGATGGCGGGGAGGTGTGGAACCACTCCCGTAACCACGCGGCGGCTTCGGGGGAAACGGCCATCCTCAGGGAGATCGTGACGGCTCTGGCTGAGTTGAAGGCGGGCATGCCGGCACTCCCGATTGAGGGTTGGGCGCCTCCTGGTGTGGGCGACGGTAACTATGACGGTTACTCGCCGATGCAGACCGAGGAACAGCATTGGGACACGTTCGCCGGGCAGACTGTCCTCGCGTATCACGCGGCCGTCGCAGGGTACCTGCCGGGACTGTACCGCCCGATGCCTGCTGACTTGCAGATCGGTCTCGGGCACACGACGATCGAGGCGCAAACCCCGGCATGGGTTGACGGTGTGCTCCGTGGTGCTATCACCGCGGGCATGGGGGTGCAGTTCATGTTGCACCCCATCTACATCGATAGTGCCGGGTACATGACGTCCGCGGATCTCGAGGCGGTGTTCGCGAACCTTGCCGCCCGCCGTGATGCCGGGACCATTGAGGTTCTGACGCCTACGGGGATGCTGCTCGCGGATCCGAACAGCACTCACCGGGACGACTTAATTGCTAACGGCTCGTTCCGGTTGGGTCTCGCTTCGTGGGCTAGTACGACGGATTGGGCTGTCACGAACGCACCCGGCGTCCCCTACATCTCCACCAGTGCGGGCACCCCGATCACTCAGACGGTCGGTCTGGGTCGTAAGGAAGCGCTGCTTGGTGGGACGCGTGAACTTGTTTACCGGGTGCGTGCCACCGCGGGCGCTGTTGTCAGGACGAGTGTCACGGGTACGGGCGTGGACGCTTCGAAGGATCACACTTTGCCGGCGTCCCCGAACTGGGTTGAGGTGCGCAAGCCGGTGACTGTTCCTCTGAACCTGTCCGGCTCTCTCACTGTTGCTGTCGGTCGTGTGTCGGGTGGTCCCGTCGACGTCACCAATGTACGTCTTCAAGTAATTTAGGAGCGCCGATGCGCAGAGTAAGTACGTTCAACGAAACCCTGAAGACGGGTGTCGCAACCGTTGATCTCGGCGACGGCATTCAGGTCCCTGTGCGTTTGGACGGCGTGTACCCGGGGGAGCCGGGCCCTCCTGGTGCGGGTGTGCCGACGGGTGGCAGCACGGGCCAGGTGATCCGGAGGACTTCGACCGGTTCGACTGAGTGGTTCACTCCGTCGAAGTCCACGGTCGGTCTGCCGAACGTGGACAACACGGGAGACTACGAGAAGCCCGTCTCCGAGGCGCAGCAGGCCGCACTCGACAAGAAGGTCGCTAAGGGTGAGATCGTTTACACGGTCACCGATTACTCGACCCCAGACGCCGCTGTGGCCGCAGCGTTCACTAACGGAGCGACCCTGAACTGGCCTGCGGGTGACTACACGACCACCGCCTCTATCCCGAACCTGCACAAGGTGCAGCACACGGGCAGCGGCCGAATCATCCGGGGCGTCAACATCTTCTACCCGGGCATCCGTCAGACACAAAGCAACATCCTCTACGCTGACCCCAACGGGGCCTCCACCAACGACGGACTGTCTCCCTCTGAGCCACTGAACAGGCTGTCTAGCGTCTTCGGCGCGATGGCGAGCTACGGCCCAGTGCTGAAAGGCAACTGGACTGCATGGCTGGCCGCCGGGGTTTACAACGACCAAGCGATTACCAACCTGCGCTCGGCTAACCGTATATGGGTCCGTGGCGCGACCGTGGCGCAGGGTGTCGAGCCGTCCACGATCTTCGAGCCTGGCACGACGGGGTTCACGAAGGGCTTGGGCGGCAACGACTTCCTGAGCCTCGGTGTGGAGAACCTGATGGTGCGCGGCTACCTGTCACCGGAGATCCCGGCCGTCGACTTTGCCTCGCACTGCAATCTGGTCTTCAATAACGTGTGGGCGCGGGGCAACGACATCGGCTTCCGGTTCATGAACCACACGAAGTACTCCATGGCCGGCTGTGTTGCCGAGAACAACACTCAGTACGGGATTTGCGAACTCTTCAGTGTGGTCCGCGACTTCAAGGCTGGCGGGAAGGACAACCCCACCTACCTGCGAGGCAACGGCAAGGTCGGCATCAAGGCCAAGGAGCTATGCACCGGGCACCTCGACGGCGCAATCATCCACGACAACAAGCACGGCGTTCACTTCTCGCGATCCTGCACGGCGAACGCCTCCGATGGGAAGATCTACCGCAACCAGTACGGCGTCACCCTGCGGAACCAGTCGTCGTTCGTGAACCTGCGAATCGACTGGAAGTTCGGAACCGTCGATGCGAACACGGTTACACCCTGGGACGTCGAGGGCAGCTCGTCCTTCGTGACCAACGAAAACGAAGCGACATCGCCCTCCGTGTTCTCGGGTCAGGGCGAAAAGTTGCTCGGCGTGTTCGTCCCTGATCCGGCCTATTCACTCACTGGGGCAACGACTGCGACGACGATCGCGAACCTTGGGACCCTGATGCGGGGGAACATGTCACGACCAGGCGGGTACGTGCGGACGGTCATCGTCGGCAGCAAGGGCGGCACCTCAGCCCCTACTGTCATCGACTTCCGGTTCGGCAACAGCTCGGCGGGGACCATCACGATCCCCGCCACAGCGGTTCTGTTCCGCATCGAAGTGCTCATCTTCTCTCGCGGGCCCGGGAAGCAGACCGTCGTCGCGACGGAATCGCTCACAGGCGCGGCTCCACAGCGTGTGGACCGAACCTACGACGTGAACGCAGCAGACTATCTGCTGAGTATCAGGGCGACTCCGGGCAGTGCGACTGACTCCCTCCTCATCAACGGTGCGTGGTGCTACACCACGGAGGCGCTGATAGCGGAGTAGCGTTCAAGCCCTTCTTCCCACGTTGCTGCGGAGGTGAGGGACGAGACGATGGCCTTGATGGTGTCAGTGGGGGGCGGGACATGCCCGTCGCCCCACTGCCCCGCCATAACCTGGATGCGTGGGTTGTCTCGGACAACAGCACGGAACGGCTCGAGGTGTTGGGCGACGTGTTCCGTGTCCCCCTCGTTCTGCACGTACAGGACACGGTTCAGGAAATCGGCAGCGTACAGCCGGCAGAGATCGGATTCGATGCTCTGGTTCAGTACCCGCTCATGCTTCTCGGGGGTGTCTGCCTTCCACGCCAACCGCGTGTACTGCTCCAACGTGAAGGCCGGGAATCGCGACAAGATTGTCTGTGGGTTGAACGCCACCGCCAGTGATTCCGGGAACAGGCGCGAGTAGTACATTGCCGCAAAACCGCCGCCGGAAGCACCGAAGAACATCAGCCGGGAGCTGCCGGCCACCTCGACGAACTTCTTGATGATGCGGGGCAGGATCCGCTGGAGCGGGAAGCCGCTCGCCCCGGCATACCAGCCGAGGGTGAGCGTCGGGTCCGCGTACAGGCTCGGGTCGCTGACGTAGAGGCGGTTCGGGTTCCCGTCCTGGGTGACCTTGCTGCCCGTGAACATGGGCAGCCCGACGTCGGCCTTCGACAGTGCGGCATGGAAAACGATGACCGTCGTGTCCGACCCGGTCGGCTCCCAGTAGACGTCGGTGGTGTAGGCGCCCTGAATCGAGTGCAAGCCTTCCTCGATGGGGTGGCCGCTGCCCTCGAACGTGTCTACCGAAGCCCACACGCGGTGCCGCCCGGCGAAGATGCTCACGTCTCGGCGCGGATCGTCTGCCCAGTCCGACCCGGGCCACTCGTCATTCACATGCATTCGGCAACCATATCGTGCCCAGAAAGGGACTCTCATGCATCGACTCCAGCCGCACAAAACACTCGGGGTGATCACGCTCGCGCCGGCCTTCGAGCGGGGGTTCTCATGTCACGAGCCGATTTGATCAGCGAGCAGTACATGTCCCGGCGGGCGAGGTTCTACCTGCTCGTCGCAGCCGGCCGGCACATCATCATCGGGTTGCTGTGCGTCTTCGACCCTGCGTCGTTCTCGTCCGGGTCCTATCAGGGGGTGATCGACGCTCTCGCCGGCATCCCCTTGGGCCCGGCGATCGTGCTGTGGGGGTACCTCTTCCTCGTCACGGGCGCGGCCTGCCTGTTCGCCGCGATCGTCGGCAAGGAAGCGGCGGCCCGAGCGGGCCTCCTGTTCTCCGTCGTGACCACGGCCTGCTGGGCTGGCGGGTTCTTCGCCTCCATCTACGGAGGCACCTCCGCCGGCTACACCGGCGCCGTGATCTGGACGGCCGTCTTCCTCAAAGACGCCACGATGCTCCGCCAACCACTGCGCAACCCATTCGAACCACTCATCCAGAAGGTGACGGCCGATCTGACACGGCGCGACAAGTAAGGGACACACATGCAGATCGACATCGCCGCTCTCATCGTCTCCCTCACGGGCATCGCCGCGCTGATCTGGAGCATCATCCAGGCAAGCCGCGGACGGAAAGACACGAACGCGCAGCAGAAAGCCGCCAACGAACTCGCCAACCGGGAGCAGTCCTGGGAGGAACTCACCGAAGGAAAGCGCATCGCAGAGGAAGACCTCAGGACCGAGCGCACCACAACCCGGGATCTCCGCAGGGAGAACGACGACCTGTACCGCGATATCCGCACTCGCGACGATCTGATCGCGAAGCACCGCATCTGGGACATCGAAGCCCAGCACCGGTTGAAAGACACCGACATCGGCGAACCGCCGAATTTCTACCCCTAAGCCCCGCCCACACGGTCGGGGCTTTTTCTATGCCCGAAAGGACGACGTCATGTCGAAAGCTACAGGCCCGAACCCGGAGGAGCGCGAGTACCCCATGCCCGTGCAGGGGCACGCACTGCCTCTCGAGCAGTGGGAGCAGGTCGTCGCCAACGCCGAACGGATCCGCGCCGAGTCCGATGAGAGCGAGACCGACTGATGGTCGCGCCCGTCATCAGCATGCCGAGCAGCAAGCACAGCGGGATTTCTGGCATCGCCACCCAGCTCATGGTGCTGCATTCCGGCGAATCCCCGCTCCGCGGCGGTTACGCTCAGTCCCTCACCGACTGGGCAAACACCCCGCTCGAGGTAGGAGGCCCGGTGGCCTCTTGGCACTGGTTCGTGGACCCGATCGCGATCGTGGCCATGGTCGACCCGAACTACGCCGCGTGGCACGCCTCCGAGGCGAACCCGATGTCTGAGGGGTTCGAGCAGGCCGGCTATGCCCGCTTCAGCGCAGCGGAATGGCTCACCGCTGAAGGCTTGAAGCAGCTGGAGAACCTCGCGTGGATCATGGCGCAGCGTGCCCTCGTCAACGGCATCCCCCCGGTGTGGCTGACCACTGACCAGGTCGAAGCCGTCACCCACCGGGGGAACCGCAGCATCAAGGGTTTCTGCATACACGCGCAGATCGACCCCGACATGCGTACGGATCCCGGGCGGAGCTACCCCTACGACCAGCTGATGGACCGCATCAAGGACCACATGGGCGTCGGGGGCTCAGCATCCATCGCGCCGCCCGCATCTCGCCCAGCAGCGCCAGCACCAAACAAACCAGCACCCAAGCCGAAAGAGTGGTACGAAATGCCTATCCCCAAGAGTGACCTCGACGCCATCGCCCGCGCCGTCCACCACGCCCAACTTCCCATCGGTGGCAAGCCCGGCACCACTGTGTCGAACGAGATGCGGATCGTCATGACGGACAAGATCGTCAACGAGCTCCGCGGCATCGTCATCTCGCAGGGCGCCCAGATCAAGGGCCTCATCGGTGCTATCGCCGCCGTGTCGAAGGGTGAGCCCTTCGACCAGGAGAAGCTCCTCTCCGGGGTGCAGGCCGCCGCAAAGTCCGGAGTCGGCGACGCCCTCGGGTCGCTCGAGGCGACGGTCACTGTGAAGAAAGGGGCCTGATGTTCACCGTGATCTTCTGGAAGGCAACGGTTGAGCGGGTTCTGGTGACGGCCGCTCAGGCACTCTTGGCGCTGCTGGTCACTGATGGTTTCGGCATCACCGACCTCGGGGCTGCCGCGACGTGGTCGGTTGTCGGCCTCGCTGCGCTGAGTTCGCTGTTGAAGTGTGTAATTGCTGGTGCGGCGACAAATGGTTCGCCGTCTGCCACGAACGCCGAGGTGCTGGACATCCCGGACGGCAACGGCCGACGCCGCGCCGAGTAGCACCGAACGCCCCACCCTCTTCGCGAGGGTGGGGCGCTTCTGTCGTTGGTGGCGGCTACGGTGGCGGGCATGAAAGAACGCAATCCCCGCCCCGGATGGCACGGCATCCCACCCTCACGCGACCGGTTCGTCCCACCCGTCTCGCTCCCCGAACCCACGGAGGGCGTCACCACGACGACGGAGAAGGCCCCGCCCATCTGGTGTGACCTCATCTACCCGGACGGCCGCACACAGACTGTTAAGGGGTTCGCGATGGCCTGGACGAACAGCATGGTCTACGTGCAGTGGGTGGAGTATTCGATGGCCCGGACGGCGTGGGTGAACGCGAACGTCGTCAGCCGCCGGAAGATCGAGGAGCGACAGCCGCATCGGGGTGGCTAGCTATTCAAGTTTGGGGCATCAAACTTGAATAGCTTCAGGACTCTTCAAGTTTGCTTGCATCTTGTTTGATCGGAGGAGCCAACTAATCAACCAACGCGCAAGCCTCCAAGACGGCTAGCCCCTCAGGGGAGCGCTTCCTTGGCCCGTCATCAGAAAGCCCTTCAGTTCCCGGAGTTCGGCTTTCACCTCAGTGAGCTCCCGGCTTAGATCAGCCTCTACCGTGTCGATTTCCGCCGTTGTCTCCGCACTCACAGCTTGGACTAGCCAGGAAGCGAGAGACGCTGTGACGACGCCGAGAACGGCGATGCCGCCGAGCATGAGCCCGCTCGCTACGAGCCTGCCCGTCATGGTCACCGGGTATTGGTCGCCGTAACCGACCGTGGTGATTGTCGTCATCGCCCACCACAGTGCGTCTCCCATGGTGGTGATGTTCGCGTCAGGGTTGGCTCGTTCAGCGTCGAGGACGGCCAACGCTGCCAGGTAGGACAGGATGATCGCGGAGCCGATTACGTACATGAGCGCGTGCCCACGAAGGGAACTACCGCCGGCCCGGTTGAGTACGCGGAGCAGTGTGAGGAGCCGTAGGAGCCTCAGCGGCCGGAGCATGGGGAGGGCGACGATCGCGAGGTCGAGGAGGTGCCGAGTGAACCAGTGCCATCGGTTCGGGGCAAGGTACAAGGTGACGGCGTAGTCGACGGCGAAGATCGCCCAGATAGCCCAGAAGGCGGGCTCTACCCAGGCGGCGGTGAGCCCGGCGATGACCTGCACGGAGTACAGGATGAGGAATAGGATCGCGACCCCCGCTAGGGGCCACTCGGTTTTCTTCTGCCATGTCTGCTGAGTCACTTTCCCAGTATGAGGAGAAGGTGCGACCTCAAGAGTGAGGGAAACGCCGATGCCGCGAGGGCACCTGAGCGGCTTTGCTCTAAGTTAAGTCTAAGTTTATTGTCGATAGTTTCGATCATAGAGTGAATGACTCTATGCGGAATTGCGCCATTTCTTCCGAACTCCGCGTGATCTAGGGGCGAATCTGAGGACTAATCGATCATTCACTGATCTGTCAAAGGTTCATGACCCTCCATCAATGGGTTCCGGGTTCAAGTCCCGGGGGGTGCACC
>NZ_JBZCNH010000014.1:0-27581 GCF_058269215.1 Arthrobacter sp. TJ-238
AAGTTCGGGGATGCTGTCGTCCACCGATCCGCCGTGCTTTTGCATGACCCGCGCCCGCAGATCCTCGAGGTCATAGGTTCCTGCGTCCGGTGTCATCCGTCTACAGTGACACAGGTCGCGCTGCATGAAGGCAGTAACGGGTGCGATTGACTGCGTTCAGGGGAATGGCCTGCGACGACAGGAGTGACTTCCGGCCAACTCGACTGTCCCCTGCCATCGAATGGGCGTGTTCAAGGCACCTGGATGCCAAACCGAATCCGCGACAGCGTCTCCGTAACACCCCGCCTCGGCCCGTCCGGCTGACCATGCGCTAACGGGCGGGCGTGCTGGTTCAAGGGCCGCACTCCGGCTCTTCCATGAGATGCGTCGTGAGCTGTTCGAAGTCACGATCGAATCCGCCCTGCTCGTAACGGGCAGTCTTCTGATTCCAGTGATCTTCCTCGAGCTTTGGCAGGAGGGCATCCAGCGCGAGGCGGATATAGAGACCGCGGCTGCGACCCGTGTGCTCAGCCAGGGCGTCGATCCGCTTGATGGTGTCCGGTGGAAGTCGCACGGAGACGACCTGCCCAGACGAGTGCGGGTGCTGCTTGCTCGTTGCCACGTAGGTCTCTCCTCGTCAGTAGTAAACAAGGTTTACAACTAACCACCGACATCGGGGGCAAGACTGCCATGCCTCGTAGCTGAAGAAGCACCGCACCGCAGCCCCGTGCTCCGTGGTCAGGACCAGTGACGCTCTGCACGGTGAGGTACTCCCCACGAACGACCGACCGGACAGGCGTTGCATAATGCCTAAACCCTTAAACCCCTGTGTTGCAAAGCCTTGAACGGATCCTAGAACTACGTGGTTCGAGCGCAGGTGCACTGTTGCGTTGAGGCGTACCCAAACGCAGCAGGTTGGAAGGGTGGAAAAACCCATCCGAGCGCGACAGAGGATGGTGATACTTACGCATACGGGTTTTGCCACTACTGCAGACCCGCCCTAATGACGGTTTTCATAGTCAGTTCGAGAACGCTTTCTCATCGAGCAGAACTGCGGAGCGCCCGTCGGGGAGGGGTTTGATGCGATGTACAGTCCCTGTCGAGGTCGTCGCGCCTCGAGAGAGGTAGTGGTGATGTCGGTGCTCGGAAGGGCCATATTTCAGTCCGTTCGCTCAAGCTGAGGAGTGGGGGTCGCTGCGTCGTCAGCGTCCGGTGTGCGGTCGTTGGGAGCAGTGGTGTCGGTGGTGTACTCGGGGGATTTGCGGGGGTTCAGTTCGCTGATCAGGGCACCGGCGACGATGAACGCGGCACCGACGATTGCGATCTGTGGGAGGCGTTCGCCGGCGATGCGGCCGATGAGTGCGGCCCAGACGGGTTCCGCGGCGTAGATGATTGTGGCCCGGGTCGGCGAGACCGACTTCTGTGCCCAGTTCATGGTGAGCTGGATAAGGCAGCTCGCCGCACCGAGGGCGACTGCTGAGGCCACCCACACCCAGGAGAATGCCGGTGACTGCTCGCCCACGACGGGCATCGTCAGGAAACCGAGGAGCCCGGCGACGAGAAGCTGCACGACGGTCACCCGGCCGAGGTTGACTTTGCCGGCAAACCAGCTGATGAGGATGATCTCCGCGGCGATCGGGAGGGTGCTGACGATTGTCACGATCCCCCCTGAGCCGAAGGAGAAACTGGTGCTGCCCGGGTCGGCGAGCAGTATCAGGCCGGTGAAGGCAAGCACGACACCGACCCAGGTGAGAAGTCGGGGGGGCTTCTTGAACACGATCCACTGCAGCACGGGCACGAGCGGGACGTAGAGGGCGGTGATGAACGCGGAGGTGCTACTGGTGATCGTCTGCAACCCTACGGTCTGCAACCCGTAACCGAGGAAGATCATCACCCCGATCGCAGCTCCAGCCACTACTTCCTTCCTCGTGATGCCGGGGAGAATCCGGGCGAAGATCACCGCGCTGATGAGGCCCGCGGTAATGAAGCGCATGCCGACGAAGAACCACGGCCCGCTGTACTGCACGGCGATATGCACCACGAGGAATGTCGCCCCCCACACAGCAGTGACGAGAACGAGGGCGAGCTCTCGGCGGGAGAGCCAACGCTCACGGGCCGGTATGTGCAACATGATGCACACTTTATGGTGCAGAATTGTGCACATGCAAATGGGTGGAACATCGCAGGTCCTGGCCCATGTGGGGGCGAATGTGCATCGGTTCCGGACCGCGGCCGATCTCAGTCAGGTCGCCCTGGCAGCCCGGGCCGGTATCAGCAGAAGGACGATCATCAAGCTCGAATCCGGTGAAGCGAATATCAGCCTGACGGGCCTGGACCATCTAGCAGACGCGCTGGGCGTCACCTTCGTCGACCTGGTCGCCGCCCCGGCTGCGGCCCGCGCCGATATTCGCGAGCTGGCCTGGCAAGGCCGACCGGGTAGCTCCGCGATGCTGCTGGCCTCGGTTCCTGCTGCGAGAGACGCCCAGCTGTGGGCGTGGGTATTGGAACCCGGGGACCGTTACGACGCTGAACCCGACCCCGAAGGCTGGTCCGAACTGCTCATGGTCTCCGAGGGATCCATTCGTGTGAGGCAGGAATGCGGCGACGTCGTACTGACTGCGGGTGAGCACCTCGCCTTCGGGACGGCGCAGCGATACTCCTATGTCAACGATGGCGACTGCCTCGCCCGCTTCTCACGGGTTGTCGTCAGCTGATCGAACACATTTTGCAGCATCTGGCCGATGCATGATGACCGATACCACGCTGCACACACCCACCCATGTCGCCGACACGAGTGGGTCACCTCGGGTGGCATTGGGGACAGAAGCGTCGAGGTCAGCAGTGGCCGCGGTGTCGGTCAGCCACCTGTGGGCGGGTGGAGCCCTAAGGGTGGAGCTCAAAGCCGTCCACCTGTGGGTGAGCTACTGTTTCGATCGAAAGCAGGACCCGTGTTGACCGCTCTTGCGCTAACTATGGCGAAGGCGGACTGAAGTCGGCCGTTCCTCCCGCTAGGTTGGCTCATGTACAACCAGCCAGTTCTTGAAGGGGTGGTGCTGATGACAGGTGCTGGGCCGCGGGCAGAACTCGCGGCTGCATCCATGCGGGTCATCCCTGCCAACGAGGCGCCCTGGGAGGATCTTCAATCGGCGCTCAGCGCCGCGTCGCCTGGCAGGTGTCAATGCCAGCGTTACGCATTGCAGCCCCGAGAAAGCTTCGCGTCCTTCCCTGCAGAAGAACGAGCCCAGCGGCTCCGCCAAGCAACGTACTGCGACGATCCAACATCACCTCGGACCACGGGGATCATCGCTTACCTCGGCGAGGAACCGGGGGGGTGGTGCGCGGTCCAGCCACGCACCGCCTACCCGGGATTGATACGGAACAACCATGTCCCATGGGTTGGTCGCACGGAAGACAAGAACGACGACAGTGTGTGGGCTGTGACATGCTTCGTACCCCCCCTCGCATACCGCCAACACGGCGTCAGCCGGGTACTGGCGTGCTCGGCCGGCCAGTACGCATACTAAGGCGTCTTCGACGTGGCTGTCCCCGCTGCTGGACCGACAGGTTGGTCACCTCTAAGAGGGGCCTATCAGGCAGCGGTGATGACGAGGGCAGCGCTGTGGCCGCCGAATCCGAAGGCGTTGGTGATGGCTGCTGTCGAGCCGGCACATCCGGTCGTCGTCTTGATGACGTTGAGGTCGATCTTCGGGTCGGGGTTCTCGAAGTTGAGGGTGCCAGGCAGCTGACCCGTCCTCAGCGCCTGAAGGGTCACGATGGCACCGAGTGTCCCGGCTCCGCCGAGCAGGTGCCCGGTCATGGATTTGGTAGAAGTGACTGGCACGTCATTGCCGACTACCGCCGCGATCGCCCCGGCCTCGAGGAGGTCACCGACGGGGGTGGACGTGGCGTGTGCGTGAACGAAATCGATGTCCGACCCGGTGAGCCCTGCCGCCGCAAGAGCTTTCTGCATCACCCGATGCTGGATGGCCTGGTCCGCGGCCACGATGTCACCGGCATCAGAGGTCACGGCAGTCCCAGCGATCCGACCGAGTATTTGGGCACCACGCGCCCGGGCGAATTCCTCCCGCTCGAGGACGATGATGCCGGCGCCCTCTGCCATCACGAACCCGTTCCGGT
Organism: Arthrobacter sp. TJ-238; assembly: GCF_058269215.1. Classification (NCBI taxonomy): domain Bacteria; kingdom Bacillati; phylum Actinomycetota; class Actinomycetes; order Micrococcales; family Micrococcaceae; genus Arthrobacter; species Arthrobacter sp. TJ-238. The sequence goes on from NZ_JBZCNH010000014.1 coordinate 4,117, forward strand.
CACGGTCGAAAGGCCGTGAAGCCATGGTCGGGTCGCCTTGACTCGTAGACAAGGCCCGAAGCTGAGCGAAACCGCTGATTGCCAGGTCATTGACGCAGGCGTCCACTCCCCCGGCCACGACGACATCGACGGCTCCCGAGGTGATCATTTCGACGCCCTGGGCGATCGCTTCAGCCCCCGAGGCACAGGCACTCACGGGTGTACGGGCGCCTCCCTGCGCGCCGACATCAATCGACACCCACGCCGAAGGACCATTCACCATGATCTGCGTCAGTGTGTGCGGCGAAACCCGGCGCGAGCCCCCGGCATCAAGGGTCCGGACCTGGGACAACACCGTACCCAGACCCCCGTAGCCGGATCCGATCACGACAGCGAGCCTGTCAGGGTCAACATCAGGTTCACCGGCCTGGTCCCATGCCTCCCGCGATGCGACCAACGCCAGGTGCCCGCAGCGATCCATCCGCCGGTACTCCCTGGTGGACAGCAACGCTGCGGGATCTGTAGTGACGCGCCCGGCAATCCGCACCGGCAGCTCCTGCGCCCACGGCTGGTCCAAAGCTGCGATTCCCGAGCGACCCGCGATGAGACTGTCCCATGTCTGCGCGATGGTTCCTCCAACGGGCGTCATAGCACCCATCCCGGTCACCACCACCCCGAGCGCACTCGCTACCAACGACAACACGTCCTTCTACCAGTCGATCCGAAGCGCCCGAGTCTGCCCGCAACGCTGCCCGCCAACGGCCGGGACTCGTTCCAGTACCTCACAAAAGCCCATCCAACCCAAGAAAACCGCAGTTGAGGGGACGGTCCGATAAACGGCGTTTAGTACGGCGATCACGGACGCTTGAGAGGAGGATGGGCCGGTTCTAGGATCGCGGGTATGTCGAAGGACCTGAACATGCCCTACCTGCTGATCGCGTTCACCTTCGGGGTGGTCGGTCTTTCGGGCATGGCGGGCGGCCGACCCAGCATGCTCACGTTCCTCATCCTCGCCGGGATCTTTGTCTGGCTCGGCCTCACTGCGGGCAGGAGCGGTAAGCGCAGCAACGATTAGCAGCAAGGACTAACCTCCTCGCAGGTAACAGCGCACGGATGTCAGCGCGGAGCACGGTATGAGCTCCCCTCGCTTCGCTGCTTGTCCCGCACACACCGAGATAGCACGAACCAGGGGAACCGCCTGCACACTCACCACCGTTACGGACCTGGAGAAGCCACCTTGAGTGAGCGATGAGCTTGTGCCACAGGGGGAGGGTTGGCTCAAGGTCTTGCATCTGCCCTGCGCAGAGGTCTGCGTCGATTCGGGATTTCAGTGGAAGAACTCTGCGTGTATCGCCTGGGCGTGGGCGGCAACGTGAAGGAATACGAGGTCAACGCATACCTGCATGGACTGATCCGCCTTCCCGCTTTTGACCGGGACCTGATCGCCCATTCCGTTAACGAGATGATTGATGACATCTGCCGTGAAGCTCGAGCCTCCCACAGTTCCAGCAAAAACGAGAACACACCCAACACGACCTACAAACCGATCCGGATGCCGACCCAGACGCCGACATTGTCGCCCCCCCTGATGCGAATATAGGAGCTGTCCTTCGGGCGGGTGGCGGTAGGTGGAGCCTGCCTGAGGGTGACAGAGCCCTCACCGGCGTCGCGCCCGACGAGGGGGTCGCTCGGAAGGAGCGGATGTTGTCGATGGTCTACTCCAGCACCGCGACCCGGCCCTTCAGCAATGCGGATCTGGCGGGGCTGCTCGCCGCTAGCCGCCGCACCAACGACTCCTTACACCTGACAGAGGTATGTTGCTCTACCGTCAGGGTCGTTTCCTGCAGGCCCGCACCAAGTGTCCACTTGATCACCCGATCTCACTAGATGCATCTTGAGCTCAACCCTTACAACCCCGGCTCCGGGCTCCGTCCGCCCGTCATGGGAGGCCGGCAGCAAGAGATCGACACTTTCGATCTCATCGTCGCCCGAACCAGACGCGATCTGCAGAACCGGGGCATGGTGCTCTCAGGCCTGCGAGGCGTCGGCAAGACGGTGCTGCTCAACTATCTGCGTGCTCACGCCGACAATCACGGTTGGTTCGCCATTTGGCTCGAAGGCAAACCCGAAGCGCAAGGCTTCACCGAAGTCCGCGAGAAGTTCGCCCGCGAACTGACCTCGGCGGCCCGCCGCTACAACGGACCCTCTGGCAAGGAACGACTCCGTCAAGCCCTGGGAACCATCCAGTCCTTCACTTTGGCTCTGGGCGTCCCCGGCATCAAGGTCGACATCAGCATGGCTTCAGCCCAGGGCGAAGACAACGCAGCCGGCGTGCGGGGTGATCGAGCGAACTCCGGGACGATCGACATTGATCTCGAGGAACTCGTCGAGGACGTGTCTCTGGCACTGAAAGCGGACAACAGCGCCTTCGCGATCTTCATCGATGAAATGCAGGACCTCGACCAGGATCTGCTGACTGCGCTCATCACCGTTCAGCACACCGCTGGCCAGCGCGGGTGGCCGTTCTACATCATCGGTGCGGGACTGCCGAACCTACCCACGACCCTCAGCGAAGCACGGACCTACGCCGAACGGCTTTTCGACTACCGCACTATCGGCCCGCTCGAGGAGGCCGACGCCCAATACGCACTTACCCGACCCGCCAAGGAGATGGGCGCCGAGTACTCCCCCGAAGCTCTCACCACCTTGCTCCAGTCGTCGGGGAACTACCCCTACTTCATCCAGGAATTCGGCAAGGCCATCTGGGACGCCGCTCCCGCCACCCCCTTCACAGGAAGTGACGCGGAGCTCGCCGTCGCACTGGGCCTGGGTCAGCTCGATGCCGGATTCTTCTCCTCCCGTTGGGGACGGGCAACCCGCAAGGAACGCTCCTATCTACGAGCTATGGCCGAAGACGGAGACAACGGCTCCAGCACAAGCCGAATCGCTGAGCGGCTCGGCGTCAAAATCACCGCACTCGGACCAGCCCGAGCACAACTCATCAGCAAAGGGATCATCTACTCCCCCGACTACGGACGAGTCGCCTTCACCGTCCCAGGCATGACCGGCTTCATCCGGCGCCAACACGACGACTGACTGCGCATCCTCGAAGTACGTCTCGGCGCGCCCGAGCCAGACCCGCCTTCGCCAATGGCGCAAATCGCCACCGCAGAGAGTCACGAGGCAGTCATTCCGCGTTGTACGACAACGCCGACAGTTGATCTTGTATCAACTTATGTTGACGAGACCCCTACTCGCTGGTGCTCGAACTCACCTGATCGAACACAACAGTGAGGTTTCCAGCATCCGCCGGCGTCGTTCTGCGGCTGGCGACTTGCGTCGGTGTAGGTGGAAACCACCATGGGAAACTCGGTGTGGCGGGGGTCGTAGCGAGCGGTGTAATCGTTGTTGCTCCCGCACATCAGGGTGCCGACGGTGCCGTTGTGTGTTTCGTGGCGGATCTTGTCGCCGACCAACGCGATGTAGAAGTCGAATCTGCAGGCGTCCTCACACTGGAGATTGTCAGTCATCAGTTCGATGACGAAGTGGCGCAGTTGCTCGACGTGGAAGAACAGCGGGTTGATGTAAAAGTTGTCACCCTCGACCTTGCGGTGCACCCGCCTACCGAAGGAAGAGAAGCCGGACCCGAGCTCGCGAAGGGCATCGACGAGTCAGTTCATGAGGGCCTACTCGCTCACCGTCATATGACGGATGATCCAGGCCGCACCGGTCCGCAAGATGGACTGGTCCCATCGTGGGACGCCTGCACTCTGCCAACAGGTGCGGAGGCCACTCCGAAGCGAATCTGAGAGTGGCGTTCACCTAGCTTTCGAGGAGTTACACATGGCGGACAAGTTCACAGGGCGATGCGAGTGCAGCGCCCTTACCTATGAGTTCAGCAACGCCCCCGACTTCGTTGCGAATTGCTACTGCAAGGATTGTCAGCGGTCGTCCGGCGGTGTCATGGCCAGCTATTTCAGCGTAGCCGAGGACGACTTCAAGCTTCTCAGCGGCACTCCGCACTCCTACCCGTATGTGGCCGACAGCGGAAACACGCTCGAACGCAACTTTTGTCCTGAATGCGGATCGAGGGTGTTCACCAACAAGCTCTCAGGTTTTCCGGGGCAGGTTTTCGTCATGCTGGGAAGTGTCAACGACCCCGAACGAATCAAGCCGCCGACCATGGAGATCTTCACAGCGCACCGCACGTCGTGGACGAAGGCACTGGACGTCCCACAGTACTGGGCGCGCCCCGATGCTGACCCTGAGTCCGCCAGCAAGCGTATGCCCGGCGGGTGCGGCTGAGCAGCCGGACCACCTTAGGCCAGAGGCGGCGGCATCTACTCGCGCCGCCTCTGTGCGATCGACCGCAAACGTGAGGTTGGTACCTGAAGATGTAGGAGGACCAATGAAAGTACAGTCGTTTGGCCCAGTGACCTTTGTGCACACCGAGCACGTGAACTGGGTCATTTACTCTGGCGGCGACGGCGCCATCCTGATCGATAGCGGCTATGCCGGACAGCGTCAGGCATTGCTTTCATCGCTGGTGGAGGTAGGACTGGCCGTGACAGATCTCGATGCTGTCCTCATCACGCATGCACATGCCGACCATATCGGCGGTGCACGCTGGCTCTCGAATGATTACGGTATCCCCGTATACGCCAGCGCAACCGAAGTCCCCCACCTCCAGCGCAAGTACTTACAGCAGGTGGGCATGAAGGACATTGCGCGGAACATCGCGCGTCCTGGGGTGTTTCGGTGGGTCGCTGCCGTCATTCCACTTCTCAGGGATAGCGCGGAGACGAAAGTCGAGGCAGCACTGCCGCTCCCCCTCAACTTGGAGAACCGTGTTGCTGCGCCCGGGATCCCGGTTGTGATACCCCTGCCCGGTCACACGAGCGGGCACACGGGATTCTACTTCGAAGACAGCAGAATATTGGTGACAGGCGATGCGCTCGTGACAGGGCATCGGACGCTACGCTCGGCGGGCCCACAGCTGTTGCCGGCCATGTTTCACCACGACGTGGGACTGGCCCGTCAGACTCTTGAAGAACTTCCCGATCTGGGTGCAGTTACTGTCCTGCCTGGACACGGCACGGCTTGGTCGGGCCGGCTAAGCGACATTATCAGCCACTCCCGGGCATCATGATCAGATCAGGTACCCCGAAACAAAAGTCGGGCCGCGGAGATGCACGACAGACTCAAGCCCGGAGGTACAGCTGGATACTGGTGATCGCCTTCGAAATCTCCAGGTTCAACTGCCATGTGGAAACAGCCGGCCCCTATCCTTTTGATCATGCCCTTGCGTAAGCCCATACCCGCCGCGCGCGTCTCGGATGAGTCCCATAGTGTGACGAAGTTCGAGCTGTTCTTCGACCTGGTCTTCGTCTTCGCCTTCACGCAGGTCACCGGTCTGATGGCACACGAACATTCTTTCTTCGGTGTGCTTCAGGGAATGATTATCCTCGGCTTGCTGTGGTGGTCCTGGGTGTCTTTTGCCTGGCTGGCCAACCAAACTCGTGTGGACGAAGGCATTGTACGATTCGGGCTCTCAGCGGTGATGGTCGCAGTCTTCATCGCCGCCCTGGCCATTCCGGAGGCCTACCACGACCTTGAGGGAGGCTTGCATGGCCCCCTCGTCCTCGCCCTTGCGTACATCACCGTGCGGATCCTGCATCTGGGTCTCTACGCCTACGCGGCAGGGGAGGACAAACCGCTCCGACAGCAGGTCATCAAGATGACTGGTGCCATGGTTGTCGGATCAACCCTCATCCTCCTCGGAGTCGCTCTGGGCGGATCAGCACAAACGTGGCTGTGGCTGGCGGGAATGACCATCGACACCGCCATCACCTACGTGACATCCCGACACGGCAGCTGGCGGGTGCATTCAGCGGCTCACTGGACTGAGCGTTTCGGACTCGTCATCATCCTCGCCCTCGGCGAGTCGATCGTAGCCATCGGAGTTGGAGCCTCTGAAGAGCCTGTCAGCATCCCTGTTCTCATCGGGGCGTTCGCCGGCGTCGCTCTTTCCATCGGCCTGTGGTGGCTTTACTTTGACGTCACCGCGATCGCCGCTGAGCACCGGTTCGCCTCGCTGCGCGGAAGTGCTCGTGCCGCACTGGCTGTTGACGCCTACACCTACCTGCATCTGTTCCTGGTGGCCGGTATCGTGCTGACCGCGCTGGGTATCGAAGATGCTCTTGCACACGCCGAGGAAGTCGAGGGGTTCGGTATGGTCGGTGCTTTCGCCCTCCTCGGGGGCCTTGCCCTGTACCTGCTGGGGAACGCATCCTTCTGGAGGAGAGTCGGCGGTGGCTGGAAGAGATGGAGGCTCGGTACAGCCGTGCTCTTCCTGGTCCTCGTACCCGCAGGCGCGCATCTCCCACCTCTTGCGGCGCTGATCATGGCAACAGTCATTACGGCCGCTCTCGTGGCGATCGAAACTTCTCTCTACGCGGACCACAGGGCCGCCATCCGCGTCTCACGCTGATGGCGGCCCTGTTGTCGGCCGCTGCCGGTTCCCGTGCGAAGCTCATCGGGAGGTAGTAGGCGAGCCTTGGCTCCTGCGTCAGAAGGCCTCTGCAAGGAAGCGGTGGGCGAAGGTCACGGCCATAGCCCCCTCCCCTACCGCTGATGCGACCCTTTTGATGGAGTTGTGCCGGACATCTCCGGCTGCGAAAGAACCAGGAACACTCGTCTCCAAGTAGAACGGCGGTCTGTCCAATGGCCATACTCCGTTGAGGTCCTCGCCGTGCAGGTCAGGCCCTGTGACCAGGTATCCCAACTGGTCTCGGACGATAGGGGTTCCTGCCGCCCAATCGGTTTCCGGTTCCCCTCCGATGCAGATGAAGAGCCGACTCGCCTCGTGCTCCTCCTGACTACCCGTCGCGTCACTGAGAGCGACGCCGGTCAATACTCCCCTTTCAGAGCGCAGGCCGGACACGCGCGTCGTAAGCCTGACCTCCACGTTCGGCTGGGCCGCTATACGTTCGGACAGGTAGGTCGAGAGTGTGGCGGCAAGGGATGTCCCCCGCACGACCATCACGACTCGCGCCGCGTAGGCCGCGAGGTTCATGACGGCCTGACCGGCGGAGTTCCCGCCGCCGACGACGACGACCTCGGTGTCGACGCAGTTCCCGGCTTCACTCGTCCCTGCGCCGTAGTACACGCCCCGGCCGATGAGCTGTTCTTCGTGCTCGAGGCCAAGACGGCGCCAACGCACTCCTGTGGCGCACACGTTGGAACGGGACACCATCGTCGAGCCATCCGCGAGTGTCGCGTACATGAGCCCATTGCGGAAGTTGCCCTTGATCCCTTCACGCATGATCAGGATTTCTGCGCCGAAGTCGAGGGCCTGTTGGCGTGCCCGCTCAGCGAGCTGGGCACCGGCAATGCCCTGTGGGAATCCCAGATAGTTCTCGATCAGGCTGCTGGAGCCGGCCTGGCCCCCCACAGCGTCCCGCTCGAGGACCACGACCCGTAATCCCTCAGACGCGGCGTAGACCGCTGCCGATAGACCGGCGGGGCCGGCACCATAGATTGAGAGGTCGTATTCGTGGAGCTTGGGTGTGGAGAGCCATCCCAGTGCCCCGGCGACGGTGGAGACGGTTGCGTTCTTCACGCGGCGGCCGTCGGGGAACTCGACCAGAGGAAGCAACGCGGGCTCGGAGAATTCGATGGAGCCGACGTCTTCCCAGGCGTAGGTGATTCCGCTCCTGGTGAGGAAGTCGCGGATAGCGAAGGCCTCCGGGCTTTCCCTTCGCCCGATCACCCGCAGTGCAGCGGCCGCTGCTGTTTCGCTCATGTTCGACGTCCGGCGAAGAGGAGGGTGCGCCAGTTCCTCGGCACCCTGTCCAGAGGTCCTGGCACTCCCTGGGCATCGGGATGACTGGTCGGCGGTGCCAGTTCCGGACCGGTGAACATCTGTTCCAGAGGGTAGCTCCAGTACCAGTCCTCACCGGGTTCGAAACTCTGAACGATAGGGTGCCCTGTTTGCCTGTAGTGGACGGTGGCGTGCTTGTTCAACGAGTCGTCGCAGCATCCGACGTGGCCGCATGCTGCACAGCGACGAAGGTGGACCCACCAACTTTCTGTCTCGTCACACTCCACGCACCCCTTCCCGCTGGGAGGGACGGCCTGATCAATTCCAGCTTCGATATCCACGGGTTCTCCTCGTCCTGTTTCGTTGGTAGCTGTTCGCCACCGGCGATTTCCTTGCCTGGCGCTGCTTCCCGGACACGTCCTCACCTTCAGCCTGCAGGATCTATCCGTTGACCCGATGCACGTCAGGAGTGTGCAGACTCCTGACGTGCATCGATGAGGACGTACACGGCGGCGATAGCGCCGTCTCTGATGGTGAGGACGTCGCGTCCTGTCACGATGGCCGATGACCCTTCCGGGCCCAGGGACCATGGATAGGTGGAGAGGTCCTGAGCGGTTTGGATGGGGCCGGTGAGCTTTAGGCGCATGTTGGGCAGGGCGCCGTGCAATCCGTCGATTGCCTGCTCCATACCGGAGTGGCCCCTGTAGGTTGCTTCCGACTCCGCAACAAGGACAGCCGATGAATAGAGCTGTGCCACCGCGGTGGAGCGTTGGTCGCTGGGAGGGGAGTTCCAGATTCTCAGGTGCTCCTCAGCCATGGCATCGATGAAGTCGGTCATGGGCTTCTCCTTTGAGACCGTCATACACGTATTGGGGGTGCGCCGTGGAAAGTGGGGCAGATATGTCAGCCACATCCGCCCCACTTGTTCCTAGGCCAGTGATTCCTTCAGCGAGGCAACGGCGAGGATGATCGCGTATTTCGCGGCCTCGGTGTCATGGACGGAATTGATCATGACGAAGTCGTGCACGACTCCCCCGAATCGGGCGTTGGCGACCTTGACGCCGGCCTGGCGGAGCTTGGCTGCAAACGCCTCGCCCTCGTCCCGGAGGACGTCGGCTTCAGCGGTGATGATCAGGGTGTCGGGCAGGCCGGCGAGTTCCTCGAGGGAGGCCCGCAGAGGTGAAGCGGTCGACTTGGCTCGCTCGGACTGGTCCTGGGTGTACTGGTCCCAGTACCACTTCATGGCTTCACGGGTCAGGAAGTAGCCCTCGGCGAACTCGTCGTAGGAGCCTGTCTCGAATGCGGCATCGGTGACAGGGTAGAACAGCACCTGCTTGGCGAAGTTCAGGTCGCCGCGCTCCTTGGCGAGCAGGGAAACGGCGATGGTCATGTTTCCTCCGACCGAGTCGCCGGCGATGGCCAGGCGGCTGGCGTCCAGGCCCTTCTCGCTGCCGTTGGCTGCAACCCACTGGGCCACCGCGTAGCTCTGCTCGATGGCTACCGGGTAGCCGACCTCGGGCGAGTTGTCGTACTCGGGGAACACCACGGCGGCGTTGGCGCCGATGGCAAGGTCTCGGACCAGCCGGTCGTGGGTGTGCGCGTTGCCGAAGACCCATCCAGCGCCGTGGATGTACAGAATGACGGGAAGATCCCCGGTGCTGTTCAGAGGCTTGACGATACGGGCCTTCACCGAGCCAGTCGGGCCACCCTGGACCTCGATCCATTCCTCGTCGATGTCGGGCTTGAAGATGGGTGAATCCTGCACACCGTTGACAGCCTTGCGCCCTTCGGCCGGAGGCAGTTCGTTCAGGAAGGGCGGGTTGGCGGTCGCATCGACGAACGCCTGCGACTCCGGGTACAGGGCGTAGTTCTTGGGGTTTCCGGCCATGGTGGCTCCATTTCTCAAGCGCGGGTATGAGGGCTGTTGCCTCTTGCCCACCTTGGCCGAAGCCGATCGCCGAAGCATCCGTCAAGTGACGTACTCACTATCCAGCGTGAACCGACGCGGGTGCTCTCCGAGGTGTTCTCAGGGGTGATCATCGGGACGCGGCAGCGTCCCGTACTCGATCAGCTGGTCATAGATCAGCTCGAACGTATCCGACAGCATCTGCATCCTGTCCTCATCGAGGACACCGAGGAACACCTGACGGATGAGACGCACATGGCTCGGTGATACTGCCGCCATCGTGGCTCTGCCGAGCTCGGTCAGCACGACTTCGGTCGACCGCCTGTCCGCGGCGTTGGGCCGCAACTGCACGAGGCCCCTCTCGCCCATGCGCTTGGCATGATGACTGACCCGACTGCGCTCCCACCCGATGCGCGTGGCAAGGTTGGAAACGGCCAGGGTCCCGTTGATGTCGCTGATGAGGGCGACGAGGATGTCGTAGTCGGCCAGCGAAAGATTGTGGTCGGATCGCAGCTGCCGATTCATCTCGTACCGCAGGCGCAGGTGGACCTTCATATAGGCGTACCACGCGCGCGTCTCCGTGTCAGAGAGAAGAGCGAACGGCGACTCCTCGGCAACTTCGTAACGTCCTGACATCCATGTCCTCCTCGACCTCTGAACAATACGATCACACCGACACATACGCACTTCATCCGTCGGACGCCAGTGCTGCGGATGGACTTCCTCGATCTGGGAGTGTCCCGTACTCCGATCCACAGCGCGTTCAGCCCGACGCACTCTTGCACCCTCGGCGAATATTTGTATGATATTTCACGCAACTAGCTGACGCAGGTGCGTACTCCTTCCATTTCCATCCGGGAAGCTGACGGCGCTGGTTTTGAGCCAGTAAACACGCGGGGTGCCATTTAGTAGGCGGCAACATGAGCCTCCGAAGGCCGACCTCCGTCGATCCGATGACGTGTAACAACAAGAGGGATGCTGTGATTGGAATCCGACGACGTGCCGGCGACGGGCACGACCCCTTCGTGATACCGGGATGCCGGTCAGAGTTCAGACTCGCTATCGCAGGCGACCGAACGACCTGTGGAACCGCGCGTTCGAAGGTGTTCTCATGACAGGTTTCAGACCTCAGTCTCTTGACCTGACTCAGGGACCCATCAGCGATCGCCTGATCGGGCGCGAGCAGGAGCTCGAACGAATCTCCTCCTTGCTGCCGACAGCAGCAGCCTTCAGCCAGAGTCTCGTGATCGAAGGTGAACCGGGTATCGGGAAGTCGGCGCTGCTCAGGCATGCCGAGAAGCAGGCGCGGTGCGCAGGACTGAGGGTCCTGCGGTGTACGGGCATGAAGCAATCGGAGACGATCGGCTACAACGCCCTGCACGAGGTGTTGTATCCGGTACTGCACCTTCTGGATGCGATTCCCCCGCGCCAGCGCGATGCACTCATGACAGCTCTGGCGATGCGGGAAGGCCCATCGCCGAGCAAACTTGTTGTCTGCGTGGCAACCTTGAGCCTGCTCGAAGAGGCTGCGTCGGACAAGCCGTTGTTCATCACCGTGGATGACCTGCATTGGCTGGATCAATCCAGTGCCGACGTGCTCATGTTTGCTGGTCTGCGTCTGACCAGCGCCCCCATTGCCATGCTGTTCGCAACCCGACCTACCTGGGGCTCGACGGCGACAACGGACGACCGCATCGAGCGGCTTCTCCTGGAACCCCTCAATCTTCGATCGGCGGAGGATTTGATGGCTGCCGTCGGAGCGGACCTATCCCCCAGCGAACAGGCAAGAGTACTGCGGGAGGCCAACGGTAACCCCCTGGCGCTGCGCGAACTGGCCGTTGCATTGCGTCAAAACGGGTCAGAACAAGCATTTCTGCGCGCAGTGCTTCCCACGACGGAACGCCTGGAGCGTACGTTCCTCAGTCAGCTGAATTCCCTACCCGATCGAAGCCAGCAGATGCTCCTGCTGGCTGCGGTAGCCGAGGACGTCGGCCTTCCGGACCTCCTGCAGGCAGCACATTCTATGGACCTCGTCCTTGCCGATTTCAGCCCGCTCGAACGCGCTGGTCTTGTACGTATCGAAAGCAGTGCGGTGCTCTTCCGACACCCTGTCCTCCGGGCAGCCGTCCAGGGCGCGGCCACCAGTGATGACATGCGTCGAATACACGAAAGCCTTGCGCAGGCGGTGACCGATCCGGACCGCGCCGCATGGCATCGGGCTGCCGCAACGTTCACACGTGATGAGTCTGTGGCCGGCGAGCTGGACGACGTCGCCCGGCGCGCCGAAGGCCGCGGGGCCCTTGCAGAAGCCGCAGCGACGTTCCGGAAATCTGCCATGCTCTCGAAGCACATCGGTAGACGAGCGTCTCGGCTGGCATCGGCAGCTGCTGCAGCGCGATCGGCGGGAGATACGGGTCATGCGCTGGAGAGCCTTGAACGCGCAGAACTCATCGCAGAGGATCCGCAGACGATCTCGGATCTTGTGAGCATCAGAACCGTGATGAACCTGACCTCCGGAGCGAGGGGTTTGACGCGCAGTGACCTCGAGTCGATCTTGGAGAAGCTCACCGGACCACAGAACGATGAGTACCGGACGGTCGTCCTGTGGTGCGCTGCACTCACGGCTCGGGGCCGCAACGCCTCCATGGAGGACTGCGACTGGTTACGGGAGGAACTACAGTCCACCGGCAGGGGGAATCCGCTCAGGACAGTTGCCCTGGCGGTTCTGGGGCCACTTGGAAGCAGCCCGGATCTCCGAGCGGAGCTACCCCAACTGGTGTCGAGGCTGGTGGATAATCCGCTTGGCCTGGTGTCGGTCGCGATCGCGGCGGAAGCCCTTCAGGACCTGGAGACCGCTCTGACCGCCTGGAGTCTGGCGTACGAGATCTTCGCGAGCCGGGGAGCTGCAGGAGACGAGGTGCAGACACTACGGGGTCGATCGAACATCTCCCTGCTGTGGGGGCAGGTGAGGGAGGGCCTCGCCGATGCGGAGTACGCCATGAGAATGGCTCAGGACACCGCTCAATCCCTCCTGGAAAGCACGGCAGCGGCCACTGTCGCTCGTGCCCACGCCCTCCTCGGGGACTTCGATCAGGCCGAACTCGCGCTAGCCCACAGTCGCGCGACCATGAAGGCCGCGCCCCTTTCGATGACGAGTGCGGATGCACGGTGGGCCGCCGGTCTCATCGCCCTGGGGCAACAGCGCTTCCGCGAAGCGCTCATCGAATTCACGCACATGAGCGTGCACCCAACGCGCGCCCTCTGGGCGATCGCGGACCGCACCGAAGCCGCTGTACGCGCAGACCGGGCCGAGACCGTGATGGAGAACGTGACGTATGCGGACACCATCGCCAAGGGATACCGCTCTCCTTTCCTCATCTCCCTGGTGGAGCGCAGCAAGGCACTTCTTGCCAGCCCGTCACAGGCGAGCACCCATTTCGAACGAGCAATCGAACATGGGGAGCTCAGCGAATCCTCCTTGGAGCTAGCCCGCACCCAGCTCCTGTACGGCGAATGGCTCCGCCGTGATCGCAGACCTACGGAAGCACGCACGTACCTTTCGGCAGCACTACAAACGTTCACGTCCATTGGCTCCCGGCACTTTGCTGATCGGGCTGCCCAGGAACTCAGAGCCGCTGGAGAATTGCCTCGACGCCCGACCACACCCGCCCCTGCTGCCCTGGATGCGCTCACACCTCAGGAGCTTCAGATCGCCACGCTTGCCAGCCAAGGCCTGTCGAACAAGGAAATCGCGGATCAGATCTACCTCTCCCACCGCACAGTCAGTACCCACCTCTACCGCGTCTTCCCGAAACTTGGCATCACTAGCCGATCCCAGTTGCGTCAGGCTTTCGATCGCATCAATGCCACGACCTAGTACCCGGATCCCCTACCGAGCCTCACGGCACCACCCATACCGTTGGCGAAGTCTCGATCGGTGCACGTCCCATCGCTCTACGACTCCGCTGTGCGGCCAGTTCCGGAACACATACGTCACATCACGGATGCCTACCTTGGCGCAAGCCGTCAAGGATGGTCTCGACGGACAAGGGAGCGTTCCCCACCGCCTTCCCTGCGGCATGAGGACTGCGACCAGCCCGGACTCATCGAGACAGACCACTGTGAAAGAGGAAATCATGGCAACCTTCCGACATGCATCTGCTGTAGCAGACGCCCGCACGTATACCAATGCGGCCGCCTTCGATATTCAGAAGCTGGGCGAGGAATCGATCGAGGCGCAGGCACTGCACAATCTGCTCAGCGCGGTGCAGTCGCTCATCAACGCGATCGACGACGACGGTGACGACACCGCAGGTGAGAGCTCACCGGTGAACCAGGCATCGGCCGAGAACGACAGGACAGAACAGTGAAGGCACTGGGAATCGTCGGAGCCGGTAACGTCGGCAGCCAACTCGCCAGGAAAGCCCTGGAAGCGGGGTACACAGTCGTCATCGCCAATGCCGGCGACACAGCAAAGCTGGCCGCACTGGTATCAGAACTCGGCCCGAACGCGACAGCCGGCTCGGTCACCGAAGCAGCTCACGCCGGAGATCTCGTCTTCGTCTCCATCCCGGTCAGTTCCTACACCGCCCTGAGAGCCTTGGACTTCGAAGGCAAGGTCGTCATCGACACCGGAAACTACTATCCGGAATACTTTGGACACGTGCCAGAACTCGATGCCAGAACAACGACGACCTCGGAACTGCTGCAACAGCACCTCGTCTCGAGCTCCGTGGTGAAGGCCTTCAACAATCTCGGAGCGGCGGACCTCACCACGGACGGACAAGCCGCAGGGACCGCCAACCGGCGCGCCCTGACCGTCGCGGGCGACAACCAGGATGCAAAGAAGGAGGTCTCCGACGTCGTCGACGCCGGGCCGCTCTCTGAGGGCTGGCGATACCAGCGCGACCTCCCGGCCTACGGTGTGCGCCTGAACGCGACTCAGATGAGCGAAGCACTCGCAGCCGCACCCGCTGACGCCCGCCCTGCTGCAACCTGAAGCTCCACTTCCAGCCCACGAGATTGACACTGAACGTGAGTGCACGTGGACGAACCTGATGCAGGGGATCACCGAGCGATCAACGCGATGATCAGGGCTCCTCTGGCCGCAGATGCGTCAGGAATCAGGTCAGGAGCGACAACAACCATGCACTGTCGCTCCTGGCCAGACTCGTCCCATGAGGATCTCAGAGACCCGCGACTAGACGAGTCCGAGGTTCCTCCGTTGGCACCCGGGTCTATGTAGGAAAGATCAAAGATGAATCCCTTACCTTCCTCGCCTTCCGCTGGTGAAGCGGCCTCAGGGTTGTCGAACCGCCCCCTGGCGTTCTACAACGCACTTTTGAAGGAGCATTCTGTACTCCAGTCGGCACGGGGCGTCACCGTGAGCGAATCCAGCAGCCGTGCGTCTCTCTACCTCATGACGTTGTCCAGCGCGCTGGTGGCCTTCGGATTCCTCGCGGACACAGAGTTCGCCGCAGGCATTCTGGGTGTCATCATTCCCGTCGTCCTGCTACTGGGGCTCTTCACCTACGACAGACTGATCGACACCTCACTCGAAGACGTCGCCACCCTAGCGGCTATCCAAAGGATCAGACGCTTCTACGGGACTCTGCTTCCAGGCGCGGATCAGTTCTTTCCAGTTCCCGTGAAGAAGCAGGCACTCAATGAGCTGCTCGAAATGGGGCGACCCTTGTCCTGGCCCTGGCACACGGGCTGTACCAGGAACGCCGGTACGCCCGGCTGCTGAGGACCCTCGCATGATCACCGCCGTAGAACAGTGGACCAGTAGAACAGGAAAGCAGTAGAACGGCTCAGCAGCGCTCCGAAGGATGCAGAGAAAGGATGCAGAGCACTGCTGCGCCGACGTCAGCTAGTTCTCTTGCGCTCCAACGCGGGACAGCAGCGCCTCAACTGCAGCTGCCGGCTGGGGTCGCCGTGCGTTCTGACCCTGAATCCTTTGCGCAGCTTCCTTGAAGCACGGTTCATTCAGGACCCGTGCGATTGCCGAACCGACGTCCTGCGGTGTTTGAACAACGATCGCTGCGCCGGCACCGGCCGCGCGCTCGCCATTGATGAACTGGTCCGCCCCTTGCGGAAGGAGCACCAGGGGAATCCCCTGACTCAGAGCGCCAAGGACGGTTCCTGCTCCCCCGGCGCTGACCACAACGTCGGTTCCGGTAAGGAGATCGGCCATCGGATGGAAAGGAACGTAACGAACTGCCTCCTGATCTACTGTCGCACTGGCCGCTCCGACGGTCGCGATCACTTGGTGGCCCGTCATGTCGATGCTGTCGATGATGTCCCTCGGAAGGTCCTCGTTTCCAAAAACCGTTCCCAGAGTGACCAGCACTCTCGGGTCAGGTCCGTGGTCTCGAGGCCATACCGGGGCGCTACGGGCTCCGGGCCGGGTATGAGGTGTACCTCTGAAAGGAATGCTCGTGGGCCCAGCGAGTCATCCTGGAGCCTGCAGCATCGGAGGTGTCGGATCGAGCACCGCAAGCGGTGTGACCGGAACCAGGCCGCGCCGTACGTATCGATCCGCGACGACCTCGACCATCGGTTGTATGAACTCCTCCGGGACCGCCGGCCCGAACGCTACGATCGCTGACGGAACGCCCAGGGCGGCCGCGACGAGCGGCCCGACGAAGTCGACTGCATCGCAGATGATGACGTCAGGTTGCCATTCCCGCGCCGAAGCGACCGCGGAGTCGAAGGACAGATCGACGCGGGTGCCGGCGAAGAACTCGGCCACAGAATCCGGCTGCGGGTTGTTTGCCGGATCGCTGCCCGGGAGTCTTCGAGCGACCTCGGCGAACAGGACGTCCGGCATCGGCCCCCCGTCGATGACCGGTATTCCCGGCATCTCGACATTCATGATTGCGGTCATGCCCGGGCTGGTGAGCAGTGCTACATCATGCCCAGCAGTGTGGGCGGCATGAGCCAAGGGGACGAGGGGAAGAAGGTGGCCCATGGCGGGCACGCCTGAGAACAGGATGCGCATGGCGATCTCCTGGTGTGGTTGGTGAATGGCATGGAGCGTGGGTGCTTCGATGGATGAATTCGCTCGGAGATGCTGGTGACGAGAGGGCCGGGCACGGGCATGCCGACGCCGGCAGTCGGGTGAGGAAGGGTGAAGCGTGGATTGATTATTCTGCGGCGAGGACCTGCGTGATTCCCCTGCGGGATGCGGCGAGAGCGGGAACGAGACTTGCGGCGAGGATGATGACGAGGCCGCTACCGGCTGCTGTTGCGCCCGCTGCGACGCCGAACCCGGGGAGGGTGCCTGGAGCGATGCTGGACAGCGACCATGCCTGACCGATGCCCGTGACGACCAGGATCATGGCTGCGATGATCGTTGCGGTGCCGACATGCATGAGTGCTTCCCAGGTCGCGCGGCTCAGGACGACGCCCTGGGTCCCGCCGGCGGATCGGACGAGAGCGGCTTCGCGTTCCCGTGCCCGGCCGGCCATGTAGACGGTGGCCGCAGCCCCCACGAGGGAGACAAGGAGTGCTCCGCCAAGCATGAGGAGGAAGCTTTGCGGCGCCAGAGCACTTCGTCCGACGCCGGTGAGCGCGTTGACGGCGTTGCCGTAGGTGAGGAATCCGGTGTACAGGCTGCCGGGCAAGGCAATCGAGACGAGGAGCGCACTGACGGTAGAGGAGCTTCGCGTGATGTCGTAGTCGGCTGTATTGCGTGCAAGGAACCAGGATGGTGATGCGCTGTCAGGGATGATGCTGGTCCAGGTCCTCAGGACCCGCGGGAACAGGACCGGACCGGCGGCTGTCGCTGCGGCGGTGAACATCGGACCGATGAGGAGGATCTGCGTTCCGCCGTCGCTCAGGGAACCGCGACCCAGACTCACTGTCATGCTGACGGCGATGGCCATCGTCACCATGATCATGACCCACCGCACCCAGGTCATCCTCGCCTCACCCATGGTGGGATCGCGCAGAATTTCGATGGCCCGGACCCGTCCCGCTCGGCGGGAAGCGCCGAGACCGCTGAACCACACGATGACGACGACGCTGAGAACCACCCAGAACGCCCCGGCGATGCTGAATCCGCCGGTGACTTCCGTCAGGCCTTCGGAGTCACTGAGCCCGAACTCGAGGAAAGCGGGAACGAAGGGTGCCGCGATGAGGCAGCCGAGGGAGGCCCCGAGTGCGGCGACGAGGACGAGTTGCGTGCCGACGATGACGACGATCGTCCGCGATGAGATGCCCACGAGCTGCCAGAGAGCGTAGCCGCGTCGTTGCAGCGCGACCGTCAGACGGGTCACGCTGCTCAGGACGACCACAGCCGAGATGATGGTGAAGAGGATCAGTGCTGAGCCGAGGACCGACAGGGCCGCAGCCTGGAGGAAGCCGAGCCCGATCCCGGTTTCGATGAGACCCGCAGCTGCGCTGCCGGCGACTGCGGTCGCAGCGGCGACACACAGCGCGCCGATCCAGATACGGGCGTTGAGGACGAGGTCATTGAGCAGCAGGCGCAGCATGGTCATGCCTTCTGCGAAGCTGCGGTCAGGGATGCGAGCACGTCCTGCACACTGGGGTGGATGAGCTCCTCATGAATCAGCCCGTCGCGCAGGACGAGGACACGGTCGGCCTGTGCCGCCGCTTCGAGGTCGTGGGTCACCATGACGACCGACCGCTCGCCCGCGGCCAGATCGCGCAGCAGACGCAGTATTTCCGTGGTGGTCGTCGTATCGAGGGCGCCGGTCGGCTCGTCGGCGAAGACGAGCCTGGGGCTGGCTGCGAGCACACGCGCGATCGCCACACGCTGCTGCTGCCCTCCCGAGAGGGATCCCGGCCGATGGTGCGCACGATCGGACAGGCCGACCGCAGCCAGAGCGCGATCGATGTCCGTCTCGCTGACCTGTCGGTGCGCGAGACTCGCCGGCAGTGCGACGTTCTGTCGCGCGGTGAGTGAAGGGATCAGGTTGAAGGCCTGGAAGATGAAGCCGATCAGATCCCGACGTAAGGCCGCCAGGGACCGAGGTGGAAGTTGGGCGAGTTCGTTGCCCTGGATCTGCACGGAGCCGCCCGTATACGGCTCCAGGCCTGACAGGCAGTACAGCAAGGTCGACTTGCCGGAACCGCTCGGGCCAACGATCGCTACGAATTCACCGCTCCGAACGGTGAGTGAGATCCCGCGCAGGACGGGAAGTGGCGCTCCGCTGTCGGGGGAGGCAAAGGATTTGGTGAGGTCGTGCGCTTCGATCAAGGGCATGGGCGATGTCATGAGTACATTCCAGCGGAAAGGGCCAACGGCGTCACTGGTGCCAGGTCCACCATGACGGTAGAGCCTGCACTACTTTTGTCCCGACCTTCGGCACGGAGGGCGGTCACTGCATAGTCTCAGGACATGCATCCTGTTGTGAGTGCGTCGGCGTGGACTGCTCTGCGCCGCCCGCCATGGAAACTGCTCGCCTCGTCGCTGCCGTGGCGCTCCGGTGCCTATCTGGTCACGACTGTACTGATCGGGTTGGTGGGGTTGGCCCCGCTGATGGCCACCTGGTTCGCCGCTCCCCTCTGGGCGATCTCACTGGCACGCCTGGAACGGCTTCGCGTCGTTGTCCTTGGTACTGCGCCGATACCGGAACCACCCGCAGGCACGGCAGGGGCTCGCGTAGGCCGGCTGGCGCGGCGGTTACGTGAGCCCGTGACCTGGCGCGAAGTCGCCTACCTTGCGGTGTTCATCGTCTTCACTGCCATGAGCTTCGTGTTGATCGTGACCGGTGCGACAGCCATCATGGTCGGCGCCACCACGGTACTGGGAATCGAGCCTGATGCGGAGAACCTCGTGGCGCAATCGGTTGCCTCCCTCGGCGCTCCGGCGGTGGTGGTGGTCAGCGTTGTCCTCATCGTGCTCCTCGTTTTCTCATACCTCACGACGGCACTGGCTCTACTCCAGTCCTTTGTCGCTCACGTCCTCCTCTCCGAGCAGTCCGAGGCACTCGCCCGCCGAGTCTCAGACCTGACCTACTCCAGGCGTACCCTCCTGGAGGGATTCGACATCGAACGCAGGAGGATCGAACGTGACCTGCACGACGGCGCCCAGCAGCAGCTGGTCACACTGGGCCTGCGCCTGGCCCTGCTGGAGATCGAGCTCGATGACCTGGCCGGCCGTGGCAGTGATGTTTCGGCGGCTCGAAGGGCGCTTTCTGCCGCCCAGGACGACGTCGATGCGGCGGTGACCGCCCTGCGGGAGAGCATCCGGGCTATCCACCCGCGCGTGCTCGTCGATCACGGTATCGCGGCTGCCGTGCACGAACTGGCCAGCCGACTGCCGGTCCCGGTGACCGTCGATATCAATCTCCCACGGCGTCCGGACTCCAACCTCGAGGCGGCCCTGTACTTCATCACCAGTGAGGCACTGACCAACGCCGTCCGACATGCGAGGGCACACAAGGTCACCGTCAGGGGTGGGCAGGAGGGAAGCAGCCTGTGGCTGGACATCATCGATGACGGCATCGGGGGAGCCGACCCCCGTACAGGGACCGGACTTGCCGGTCTGCGTGACCGCGCGGAGGTGCTCGGCGGACAGCTGACCCTCCGCAGCCCGCCCGGTGGACCGACGGTCCTGCATCTCTCGGTCCCCGTGCTCCCGATTCCCGACCTCACGGAACGGACACCGCCGGGTGTCGGCAGTGATAGCAATAGTGCATGAGGATCGTCATCGCCGAGGACTCGGCACTACTCCGTGAGGGCCTGGTCGTCCTGCTGGAACGAGTAGGACACGAGATCGTCGGCACGGCTGCCGACGCACCGGAGCTCCTGACCGCGGTCGAGCGCGCCATGGCCTCAGGAAGCCCGCCGGATCTGGTCATCACGGATGTACGTATGCCACCAGCGCACACCGATGACGGGTTACGGGCCGCACTGGACATCCGCCGCCGTCACCCCGATGTGCCCGTCATGGTTCTCTCGCAGTACGTCGCGGACGCCTACGTCCATGACCTGATCGAGGACGCGCGCGGAGGAGTCGGGTACCTCCTTAAAGACCGCGTCGGCAAAGTGGCCTCGTTCCTGCGATCCATCGAGACGGTCGCCGACGGTGGCGTCGTCGTGGACCCGGAGGTCGTCCGCCATCTGTCGGGCCGACGCCGCGCGGTCAGCCCCGTGGACCGCCTCACCGAGAGGGAGCGGACGGTGCTCGGGCTGATGGCGGAAGGGGAATCGAACACAACCATCGCCCATAGGCTTCATCTGTCGGAAGCGGCCGTAGCCAAGCACGTCGGCAACATCTTCGCCAAGCTCGACCTACCTCCGCATGACACGAACCGGCGCGTACGAGCCGTCCTGACCTACCTGCGTGAATCCACGCCCTGACAGAACGCTCCTGCAGGCGTCGCATGTGGCCTCGCTGTTCCACGACGCCGGTACCGTGCCGGACCATGACGGTCCCTCCCGGTTCGAGATCGAAGGAAAGGACGCGGCAGCAGCCTTCCTCACCCACCCTCCTCCTGGCCAGGTGTGCTGCTGCAGGCGCACGAGGCCGGCCTCGATAGGACCGGCCTCAATCCGGCCTTCTGATCAGCATCCTGCCGCGCTTGATCTCCAGGTGCGGCAGGAAGCAGTCCCTATCGCCCGGCAGCAGGCTCGTCGTCCTACTGGAGGGCTGTCGTTCCCAGATCCCACAGGCGTTCGGCAGCTTCCGCGTCGAGGGCATGCTGCGCCACACCGCTGGAGCGACCTACCCCATCGGCGACCGTCTCGGCTTCCTGGTTGTCCTCGAAGTAGCGTCCGCTGATGCCTTCGAGTGCCGGGTGCGCGGCCAGGAGGACCGACGTCGCAGCTCCCTGGGACGTCGTCTTGAAGTGCGCGCCTTCGATGCGCTTGCCCTGCTCGTCCATGGCACCCATGGCTCGAAGGGTCGCATCGTCAAGATGGCGCTGCAGGTTCGTCGTGATCCACCCGGGCATCACCGCATTGGACGTGATGCCGTCACCGCTCCAGCGCTGCGTGATCCCCACTGCGAGAAGGACATCGGCTGTCTTGGACTGCGCGTAGGCACCCCAGCGGTCGTACTCCCTGCGGTCATACTGCGGATCCTGAAAATTCAGTGCCGAGCGCAGATGGGCAGTGGAGCTGATGGTGACAACGCGTCCGGCATCAGCGGCCCGAAGATGCGGGTGCAGCCCCACGGCAAGGGCGAAGTGCCCCAGGTAGTTCGTGGCAAGTTGAAGCTCCCACCCCTCCGGGCTGAGATTGCGTTGTGGCAGGGCCATGATCCCGGCATTGGCCACCAGACCATCGATCGGCCCCTCCCACGATCGGGCGAAAGCCGCGATGGAACGCATATCAGCGAGGTCCAGGGACACAGCATGTACCGGGCCGCTACCAGGACTCCCTTCCAGATCAGCAACGAGAGCGTCGGCAGAGGCGGGGTTGCGGGTAGCGATCGTCACGCCGGCGCCTGCCTGGGCAAGGGCGCGCACGGTCTCCGCGCCGATCCCGGACGCCCCGCCGGTCACTACATAGGTGCGGCCCGACAGGTCGATTCCCGCGAGAACGTCCGCGGCCGTGGCACGGGCATCGAAGGGAGTTGTCATCAGGTCGCCCATCACAGGGCCTCTGCTGTCGTCGGTGCATGTTCGATGGCGGACCGGCCCAACCGCTCCAAGATGCGAGCAAGCTCCAAGGGCATGTCCCCGGGTTTGCGCGAGGTGACGAACTGGCCGTCCTCGACGACCGGCTCATCGACGTACTTTCCACCGGCCGCTGTGATCTCCGGGGCGACGTCCCGCCAGGCTGTCATCCTTCGGCCCTGCACCAATCCTGCCGTGACGAGTACCTGAGGGCCGTGGCAGACAGCTCCGATCAACCGTCCCGTTCCAGCGAAACGCTGCACGAAATCGATGGAGGCCTCGCTCCCCCGCACCTCCGCCGGAGCCAGCCCCCCGGGAATGAAGAGGACGTCATAGTCTCCGGCGTGTGCATCTGCGACTGACGTGATTCCCGTCCTGAGAGCAAGCCCTTTGTATCCGGTCACGTCTGCTCCTGCAGGGGTGAGGACATCGACGTCGTAGCCCTCCTCCACAAAGCGGTAGTAAGGGTAGAAGAACTCGACGTCCTCGACGTCGTCAGCTGTAAGTATGGCGATTCGGCCCACCGGGCTCCGCTCGTCACGGATGGCAGCACGATTGTCTGCAATCTGTGGGTTCGAGGTGACTCGCATCAAAAACTCCTCACATCTTTGGATTGTTTGACATGCGTCAAACGTTCTGATGATGACCTATAGTATGACACATGTCAAACAATGAAGGGTTCGGCCCATCGGGGGCCTTTCCGGAACCATCCATCGACCGGATCGAGCTGATCGCCGTCCTGAAAGCTCTTGCCGATCCGGTTCGACTTCACATCGTGCAGCGCCTGGGGGATGAGCAGTACCACTCCTGCAGCGTTCAGGAATACGGGCTGGACATCCATAAGTCCACTCTGTCCCACCATTTCAGGACCCTGCGGGAAGCGGGAGTCACATCCACGGCAGTGAAGGGGCGTGAACACGCGGTCAAGCTCCGCAAGGAGGAGTTGGATCGTCGGTTCCCGGGCGTCCTGTCCAGCATCCTGCTCGCGCACAGGGCTGTGAGTAATTGACCCCTCTCGAGCAGGGCGCCCTGGATCCATGGGCCTGTGCCAGAAGAATCAGACCCTACTGAGCGACCGAAGGGGGCGCTGGA
This sequence comes from Arthrobacter sp. TJ-238, assembly GCF_058269215.1. Lineage (NCBI taxonomy): Bacteria > Bacillati > Actinomycetota > Actinomycetes > Micrococcales > Micrococcaceae > Arthrobacter > Arthrobacter sp. TJ-238. Next base: position 27,509 of record NZ_JBZCNH010000014.1, read on the forward strand.
GCTGGTCGTGTCGATCTTCCACCGCTCCGACCATCAATCCACCGGACCGGTGGACGAAAGCATCCCCGAACTC
>NZ_JBZCNH010000015.1:0-16472 GCF_058269215.1 Arthrobacter sp. TJ-238
GGCGACCGGAACCGCCTACGACGCCCCGGGCGAGGACACCGGTGATGGCCCTGCGCCGATTCCCACCGAGACGATCATCCGGGGAAGTACGCCGCAGCGATAACGGGGCCTCAGAAGGGCAGGACCGGGTTCAGGTCGGATTCCTGGGCAGCGAGCTTCACGACATCGTCCAGGGGCAGTTCGGCGACCTCCGCCACCACCTTGATGTCCTCGCCGTGGCTGATCGCCTCTGCAACGGCTTCCTTGAGGACGAGCTCCGCGCGGTCGAGTTCGAACTCGACGTCCTCCTTGTCCGCGGCCGCGACCCGGATCTTCTGCAAATCGTCATTCGTCATGGTGCTGGGATACCTCACGCATCGTGGATCAACGGCGGGACGCTGGCCGATCCACCCCACGGACGGGACCGAGGCGGCGACGGTGACATCGTCGAGATCATCTTAACCAGACGCGCCCCGTCATGGGTCAAGTGCACGTGCCGGGAGGTCGCCTGTACCCGTACGGCATGCCTCCACAACGGGTGTGTGCACTTCCGCAGCCGTTTCACTCCCACGCGGCTAGGATGAGGGAAGCGGATCGCCGGCAACGCGCGATCGTGGTCTAGCAAAAGGCCCGCGGCGCCAGAATCAAGCCTGGCATGACGTTCGAGGCAACTGATGGACCTTCATCCCCCTCAAGTGAGTTGGGTGTGACGCTCGGTCGTATCCGAGGACTCGTCCTCACGCAGGAAACCGCGCAGCACGCTGTGGACCTCCTTGCCCGCGTTTCCGAGGAGACGATACCGAATGCCTCCGGGGCCGGCGTCTCACTCATCCATCACTCCGAACGGACCAGTGTGGGCTCGACGGACGATCTCGTCCGGACCGCGGACGACCTCCAGTACAGCCTGGGCGAAGGGCCGTGCCTGACGGCGTGGTCCTCGCGGACACCCGTGGTGATCGAGGACACCGCTGCGGACGAGCGGTTCCCGCGGTGGAGTGCCGCGGCGGCGGAGGCGGGAGTCCGCTCGTGTTACAGCGTCCCACTCCTCCGGGGCCGTGATTCGATCGGTGCCATGAAGGTCTACTCGACGGTGCCGGCGGCCTTCGACGACGCCGACCGCACCCGCCTCACGAGCCTCTCGGTCGCCGCCTCGGCGCTGCTCGGCCATGCGCAGACGTCCGAGACGTCGACCCGGATCAGCAGTGAGCTCCGGGAGTCGCTGCGCTCGCGCGACGTCGTTGGCATCGCCAAGGGCATCCTCATGCAGCGCGAAGGGTTCAGCGAGGCCGAAGCCCTCGCGGCACTGACGGCGCGGGCACGCAGCACGGGTATCCCCTTCCGGCAGCTCACCGCGAACATCGTGAACGGTCATGGTGCCCCCGGGAGAAGGGAGGCACCATGACCACCTTCCCGTATGCGGAGGAACAGCGAGCGCTGATCAACGCCGCCATCTCGGAGTCGGGTTTCTCCGTGGGAGAGGTATGGATGCACTACTTCTCCCTGAGCGGCGATGTCGACGAGTACGAGGTCGAAGCCTACCTCGCGGGCCTCATGCCGTTGCCCGCCCTCGAGTGCGACCTGCTCGCCCTCGCCGTGAACGAACTCATCGACGATCTCCCGCCGCGGAAGCGCGCTCCCTTCAGCGACGACCTGGCGCGTGCCCATGCCGGATCAAAGGGTGCCGCGGCGCATTGAGGCTCGGCTCGGCGGCGGGATCCGTCCGGGGGAACGGGCGGACCGACGACCGCCAGAGTGTCGGAGACGCGGCATACCTTCGTGCCATGGCAGAACGACCGGGGTGGCACGGCATCCCGCCCAGCGCTGACAGGTTCATTCCTCCGCTTCAGCTCGACCCACCCACGACAGGGGTCGCCGAGCCGTTCGCGTCCCCCGCGCTATGGGTGGACCTGGAGTACCCCGACGGCTCCAGGTGCACGATGAAGGGTTTCGCCATGGCCTGGACGGGCACGGCGGTCCTGGCGCATTGGATCGAATACTCCCGTGCCCGTGAGGCGTGGGTGGACGCGGTGTGCTGTCGGAGGCGGGAACTGAAGCCACGGCCGACGCCCGCGGCCTGACAGGACCTGCGTCCTCCTCGTCATCACCGGCCCATTCCCCGGTGTGACAACGGGTGGCCGCCGGCGCCACCCTCGTAGAGTGGTGGCATGGACCAGTCGACGTCGTACGCCGCTCCTCCGGCAGACACGCGTGGCTAGGGCGGTTGGATGGCACGGGCTCCCGCCGACGACGCACCAGTTCCACCCGCCGATCCAGCTCGAGACCCCGACCGAGGGCATCACGGAGTCGGTCTCCCCTGCCCCGGCGCTCTGGGTGGACCTCGAGTATCCGAACGGATCCCGCCAGACGGTCCGCGGATTCGCCATGGCCTGGACCCCTTCCGCAGTACTCGCGCAATGGGTCGAATTCTCCATCGCGCGTGAAGCATGGGTTCGCCCCGACCAGTGCACGCGTCGCGACATCCCGCGGCGGTCCGACTCCGGTACGTAGCCCGATCCTTCGCTTATTGCCCCTCTTCTGTTCTTCCCCTACACTCGCGGTAAGCGTTTTCCAAGAGGGCGATGTCGCCGGAACCAAGGAGTATCAATGTCAACGAGGACAATCGGAATCATCATGAATGGCGTCTCAGGGCGGATGGGATACCGGCAGCACCTTGTCCGTTCCATCCTCGCCATCCGGGACCAGGGCGGAGTCCTCCTCTCCGATGGGACCCGGGTCCAGGTCGAGCCGATCCTCGTGGGCCGGAACGAGGCGAAGCTCGCCGAACTCGCCGCCAAACACGGCATCGAGCACTATTCGACGGATCTCGACAGCGTCCTGGCAGACCCCACCTGGGAGATCTACTCGGACTTTCTCGTGACCAAGGCGCGCTCGGCTGTCATCCGGAAGGCCATCGCCGCCGGCAAGGCCATCTACACCGAGAAGCCCACCGCGGAGACGGCGGCCGATGCCCTCGAGCTCGCGAACCTCGCCGAGGCGGCCGGCATCAAGAACGGCGTGGTGCATGACAAGCTCTACCTCCCCGGTATGCAGAAGCTCAAGCGCCTGATCGACTCCGGGTTCTTCGGCCGGATCCTCTCGGTGCGCGGTGAGTTCGGGTACTGGGTCTTCGAGGGTGGCTGGCAGGACGCGCAGCGCCCCAGCTGGAACTACCGGTCGGAGGACGGCGGGGGGATCGTCGTCGACATGTTCCCGCACTGGAGCTACGTGCTGGAGAACCTCTTCGGCAAGGTCGAATCCGTGTACGCACGCGCCGTCACGCACATCGACGAGCGTGTCGACGAGCAGGGCCGCCCGTACCGGGCCACCGCCGACGACGCCGCCTACGCCGTCTTCGAACTCGAGGGCGGCATCATCGCGCAGCTCAACTCGAGCTGGACCGTCCGCGTGGACCGCGACGAACTCGTGCAGTTCCAGGTGGACGGCACCCACGGGTCCGCCGTCGTCGGGCTCTTCGGCTGCAAGATCCAGCCCCGCAACGCGACGCCGAAGCCCGTCTGGAACCCGGACCTCGAGGACACGCACGACTACGACGCCGACTGGATCGACGTCCCCACCAACGAGGTGTTCGAGAACGGCTTCAAGACCCAGTGGGAGGACTTCCTCCGCCACGTCCTCGAAGACGCCCCGCACCCGTACGACTTCCTCGCCGGTGCCCGCGGGATGTACCTCGCGGAGCAGGGGCTCGAGAGCTCACGCTCCGGCCGCCGCGTGGACCTGGAGGACGTGCGCACCGCGGTGCTGCCCCTGGAGGAAGCGGTCACCCTGGCATGATGACGCTCGTCGATGCGGCGGGAACCACTTCCGCCGTCGAACTCAACCCTGCGCCGTCGTTCTCGAAGCCGGTGGCTCCGCTCGCCAGCAGGACCGTGTACGCCGCGGCGCACGTCGTCCCCCGCACCACGGCGGACAACGTCCCCGGGGCGCCGGCGGACCTCGACTGGGACGCCACCCTCGCTTTCCGCCACCACCTGTGGTCGTGGGGACTCGGTGTTGCGGACGCCATGGACACCGCGCAGCGCAACATGGGCCTCGATGCCGCGGCCACTCGTGAACTGATCTCGCGCAGCGCCGCGGAAGCCCGATCGGTGGACGGTGCGCTCGTGGTCGGCGTCAACACGGACCATGTCGATGACGCCGTCATCTCCCTCGATGCCGTCATCGACGCCTACAAGCAGCAGCTGCACTTCACCGAGGACGCCGGTGCCTCCGTCGTCCTGATGGCCAGCCGGCACCTCGCGCGTGCCGCACGTACGGCGGAGGACTACGAACGCGTGTACGCCGAAGTCCTCGCGTCCGCAGGCGCTCCGGTGATCCTGCATTGGCTCGGAAGCGCTTTCGATCCCGAACTGGGCACGTACTTCGGCTCGTCGGACACGGATGCGGCGTCCTCGACCCTGCTCAAGATCATCGCCAACGCACCCGACAAGGTGGCGGGCGTCAAGATGAGCCTGCTCGATGCGGACTCGGAGCGGGCGGTCCGGGCCCAGCTCAATGCCCCCGCCCGCATGTTCACCGGTGACGACTTCAACTACGTGTCCCTGATGGGCGGAGATTCCTCGGGCTACTCCGATGCACTCCTCGGCGCCTTCGCCGCGCTCGGCCCGCACGCCTCGGCCGCGGTCCAGGCGCTCGACGCCGACGACCAGGAGGCCTATGCGCGGATCCTCGGCCCTACCGAGGCCCTCTCACGCCAGATCTTCTCCGCGCCCACGTTCTACTACAAGACGGGCGTCGCCTTCCTCAGCTGGCTGAACGGGCACCAGCGGGGCTTCGGGATGGTCGGTGGCCTGCACGCCGCACGCAGCCTGCCGCACCTCTCGGAGATCGTCCGCCTCGCCAACGAGTGCGGGGGCCTCGAGCAGCCCGACCTCGCCCGCGAGCGCTGGCACGGGCTGCTGCGGGTCAGCGGAGTTCCGGCATGACGACGCCGCACCCCCGCCTCTCCATCAACCAGGCCACGGTGAAGTACGCACCGCTCGCCGAGGCACTGCGGGTCACCGCGGACGCCGGGATCACCAGCATCGGCCTGTGGCGGGACTCGGTCCAGGCCGCATCCCTGCCCGGGGCCGCCCGGCTCCTCGCCGACTCGGGCCTGCGCTTCTCGAGCCTCTGCCGTGGAGGATTCTTCACCGTTCCCGAGGGCCACGCACGGCGTACGGCGATGGACGACAACCGGAAGGCGATCGAGGAGACCGCCACCCTCGCGGCATCAGGGGCTCCGGGCTCGGCCCCGGTCCTCGTCATGGTGGCCGGCGGGCTCCCGCACGGGTCGAAGGACGTGGTCGGCGCCCGGGCCCTGGTCCAGGACGCCCTCGCCGAACTCGTCCCCGAGGCGGAGGCCGCAGGCGTGACGCTGGCCCTCGAACCGCTGCACCCGATGTACGCCTCCGACCGCGCCGTCATCTCGACGCTGAAGCAGGCACTCGACCTCGCCTCCCCGTTCTCCGCCGCGGCGGTCGGCGTCGTCGTCGACACCTTCCACGTCTGGTGGGATCCGGAGTTGTCCGTCCAGATCGCCCGCGCCGGCGCGGAGGGCCGGATCGCCAGCTACCAGGTGTGTGACTGGGCCACCCCGCTGGCCGCCGATGTCCTGCTCTCCCGCCACTACCCCGGTGACGGCGTCATCGATTTCGCGCGCATCACGGCGGAGGTCGAGGCTGCCGGGTACACCGGCGATGTCGAGGTGGAGATCTTCAACCAGGACATCTGGGACACAGCTCCGGCCACGGCGGTCGCACGCACCGTCGCGGGCTTCGAAGCCGCTGTCGCCGCGCACCTCGGCCAGGGCGCGGAGGTCCGCCGGTAGCATCGGCGTATGGAATCTACCGAGGTGATCCGGCGGTACTGGTCGTCGGTGTGGAGCAGGGACTGGAAGGCCGTGGGTCTGACCCTCGCCGAGGACGTGGAGGTCTTCTGGCCCGTCACCCGGGAGATCATCCGCGGCAGGGACAACATGGTGGCGGTCAACGCCGAGCACCCCAACGGGTGGAGCATCGACGTCCTGAACGTGTACGACGCCGGCGAGGTGGTGGTGTCCGAGGTCCAGGTGCCGCAGGAGGACGTCGGCATCTTCCGTGTGGTGTCCATCTGGACGGTGACCGACGGCGTGATCACCTCCGGCCGCGAGTACTGGACCCTGTACGGCGGCGAGGAGGGGCGCGACTGGCGGCGCCGGTACGCCGACGTGGGCGACCTGCTTCCCTGAGCGCCGGCGAGGAGATGGGAGCGCCACGGGATATGGCGGACGTGCGTCCTGCACTGGCCACAGCCCCGCGCGCGCCATAAGCTAAGCATGCTGATGATGCGATCAGTGACCGTATCCCCAACCCTTAGGGAGCATGATGAGCACGAAGGTCGAAGAAACCATTGTCGTGAATCTTCCAGTGACAACCGTGTACAACCAGTGGACCCAGTTCGAGGAGTTCCCGCACTTCATGGGCGGCATCAAGCAGATCACGCAGCTCAGCGACGATCGCCTCGAGTGGGTTGCCGAGATCGGCGGCATCCGCCGCCAGTGGGAGGCCAAGGTCCTGGAGCAGGTTCCCGACCGCAGGGTCTCGTGGGCGGCCACGGAGGGCGCTACGAACGCCGGCACGGTGTCCTTCGAGGATCTCGGCGGCACCACCCGTGTGGACCTCGTCCTCGAGTACGAGCCCGAGGGCCTCGTCGAGAAGGTCGGCGACAAGCTGAACGTCGTCGAGAACCAGGCGAAGGCAGACCTGCACCGGTTCAAGGAGTTCATCGAGTCCGAGAGCTACGCCACGGGCGCGTGGCGCGGATCCGTGGCCGGCGTCGGTACCACGGGAACCCCGACGGTCGAGGACGCCGCGGAGTCCCGCGGTGACAGCGGCAAGGCAGGCGTGTCCGGCAAGGTAGCGGCCGGCGTCGGCATCGCCGCGGCGGCCGCAGTGGCCGGTGCGGCCGCGGCTGCTGCCGGCAAGAAGGACGACGAGGAGGACGTGGACGTCGACACGGTGACCGTGGTCGATGCGGCACCCGTGGTCCCCGAGACCACCCCGGTCGTCGACGAGGTCGACACCATCGACGTCGATCCCGTACCCGCCGTGGACGGCATCCCGGGAACAGGAGTTCCGTCCGAGAGCCAGGGGCTCGAGGACGACAGGCTCGTCGACGGCGACACGACGGACCGCCGGGGCACGCTCTAGGCCCTGCACCATCGGAGGACCGGACCCTGCGGGGTCCGGTCCTCCCGCGGTCTCCGGTTCATGCACTGCCCCGCCCGGCACTTCCGGTACCACGTCGGATCCGGCCCGCCCGGATGCCAGCGGGCGCGAGGGCTCGCGACGATCGCCGCACCTAGGACCCGCCGTGCCCGGTGGCCACGCCTAGGACCCGCCGTTCCCGTCGGCCGCGAGGACGATCCGCGTGACGGGCAGGGACGGATCGGTCCCGAAGCCGATGCCGCTCGGACGACCGCCTTGCATCACGATCCGGGCTCCGAGTGCCGCAACCATGGCCCCGTTGTCCGTGCACAGCGACGGCGCCGGGACGGTCAGGGTGATGCCGGCGGCTGCACACCGCTCGCCGGTCAGTTCGCGGAGCCTCCGGTTCGCCGCGACGCCGCCGCCGAGCAGGAGGTTCGTGATGCCGTGTTCCCGGCAAGCGAGCACGGCCTTCGAGGTGATGATGTCGACCACCGCCTCCTGGAAGGACGCGGCGATGTCCGCCACGGGTACCTCCAGGCCGGCCGCCTCGTACTGCTCCACGCTGCGCGCCACGGCCGTCTTGAGCCCGCTGAAGGACCAGTCGTAGCGGTGCGGGCCGGGCTGCTCCGCGGTGCCCATGTACTTGGGCTGCGAGAGCCCGCGAGGGAAGCGGATCGCCGTCGGATCGCCCTCCCGGGCCAGCCTGTCGATCACGGGTCCGCCGGGATAGCCGAGGCCGAGGATGCGTGCCGTCTTGTCGTAGGCCTCGCCTGCGGCGTCGTCGATCGTGGACCCCAGGAGTTCGACGTCGCTCGCGATGTCGCCGATCCGCAGGATCTCCGTGTGCCCGCCGGACACGAGGAGCGCGCCGAGGTCGGGCGGCAGCCCGTCGGCGAAGGTGCCACCGAGCATGCCGACGCCCACGTGCGCCACGAGGTGGTTGATGGCATAGAGCGGCTTCCCGGTCGCGACGGCGAGCGCCTTGGCAGCGGACACCCCGACCATGAGGGCTCCCGACAGGCCCGGACCCGCGGTCACGGCGATGGCGTCGATCTCGTCGAGCGTGACGCCGGCGTCGTCGAGCGCCGTTCTGAGGGTCGGGACGAAGGCCTCGAGGTGCGCGCGTGACGCGATCTCGGGGATGACTCCGCCGAAGCGCACGTGCTCGTCCATCGACGAGGACACGGTGTTGGTCAGCAGCTGTGTCCCCCGCACGATCCCGACGCCTGTCTCGTCGCAGGAGGACTCGATGCCGAGCACCAGTGGTGCCTCGCGTGTCATGGTGACCCCTCTCCGCCCGCGGGCAGGACGAGCTGCATGACCCAGGCGTCCACGCCGTCGCGGTAGTACCTCTTCCTGGTGTGGATCCTGGCGAAGCCGAAGCGTGTGTAGAGCTGCTGGGCCCGTGGATTGTCGGCGCGGACCTCCAGCATCACCGTGTCCGCACCGCGGCGTCGCGCCTCGTCGAGCAGCTCGGTGAGCATTGCCCGACCGATGCCCTGCCCCTCGAAGCGCGGCAGCACACCGATGGTCTGGATGTCCGCCGTGGTGTCGATGACCATGACGCCCGCGTAGCCGACCGTCTCGCCGTCGACCTCGGCCACGATGTAGCGCCGTGTGTCCGGCTGGAAGAACTCGGTGTAGAACATCTCGAGCGGCCAGGCGTCGGTGGGGAACAGCTCGTTCTCGAGGCGGCCGACGGTCTCGATGTCCTCGTAGATGAGGCTGCGCAGGGTGAAGCTCACGCCGTCGCCCGTTTCCGCGGGCCGGGCACCCTGGCGTCGGACTCCCGCAGGTACAGCGGTGCGGTGTCGCGGAGCGCTTCGCCCGCGAGAAGGCGCTGCCGGGCCACGCGGGCGAGGGAGGCCGCGTCGGGATCCGACGTCGCGAAGGCCGGCAGGCCGTCCAGCTCGTCCGGGTAGAGGCTCGCCGCTCGTCCCGCCAGGGGCTGGTCCTTCGGCAGGCTCACCGCCGCACCGACGTGCGGGCCGTCAAGAAGCTCGGGCAGTACGGCGGCGCCGTCCCCGCCCGACGGCGCGCGGTACGCGGCCCAGTAGACCTCGCCGCGGCGGGCGTCGGTGCCGACGAGGAATCCGGAACCGGCAGGGACTGCGCCGCTCGCGGCGGCGTCGAAGGCCAGGGCATCGAGGCTCAGCACGCCGAGCAGGGGGACGTCCCAGACGAAGGCGAGTGTCCGTGCCGTGACGAGTCCGGCGCGCAGTCCCGTGAAGGGGCCCGGGCCCACTCCGGCGACGATGCCGTCGAGGTCGGAGCCGGCCACCCCGGCGTCGGCGAGGACCCGCTGCACCGCAGGGGCGAGGACCTCCGCGTGGGAGCGCGTGTCGGCGCTGCCGAACCGGCCGACGACGTCGTCGTCCCGCAGGAGCGCGACGGTCGCCGCGGCGGAGGTGTCGAGGGCGAGGAGAAGCACCCGTCCAGCCTAGTCGAGGACGGGCGCGGGCAGTCCTGCCCGCCAGCGCGGCCCGAAGCCCGCGAGGGTGACGGTGCGCACCTCGTCCTCGCCGTCGTCGTCGAAGCTCTTGATCGGTTCGCCGGTTTCGGGCAGCGCTCCGCCGAGCGGGCGGCGGATCGTGACGTGCAGCCGGCTGTCGCTCAGGTGCTCCACCCTGCCCGCTCCCCACTCGATGACGGTGACATTGGCAGCCATCGTGGCTTCGAGGTCGAGGTCGTCCACGGCGGCCGCGCTCTCCAGGCGGTAGGCGTCGACGTGGACGAGGCCCGGCCCGTCGCCCGTCGAGGGATGCTGCCGGACGAGCACGAAGGTCGGCGAGATGATGCGGTCCTCGACCGCGAGGCCACGGCCGAGGCCCTGGGTGAACGTCGTCTTGCCGGCGCCGAGTTCACCGGAGAGGACCAGCAGGTCCCCGGGCCGCAGCTGCGGTGCGAGGCCGGCGGCGAGGCCCTGCAGCTCGGCGGCCGAACCCACGTCGTAGGACGCGGTCCACTTAGGCTCCATCGCCATCGCCCGCCTCCCGTCGTGGGTCCACGTACACGCGCTCCACCCGGTCGCTGATCCGGGTGACCACTTCGTAGTTGATGGTCTGAGCGGCGGCGGCCCAGTCCTCGACCGGCGGTGAATCGGTACCGCCGAAGAGCACCGCGCGCTTGCCGAGGGGGCTGTCCGCCGAGTCGACCAGGCCCGTGGTCCCGAAGTCGATGACGCACTGGTCCATGGCGATCCGACCCACCACCGGGTAGATGCGGCCACCGACGAGTACCGGGGCTCCCGTGGCGATGCGGGGCACGCCGTCGCCGTACCCGACGGGGATGAGCCCGAGCGTGGTGGGCTTCTGTGTGCGGTAGCCGTAGCCGTAGGAGACGCCCTGGCCGGCGGGCACCTCCTTGCAGTTCGAGACGGTGGTGCTGAGGGTCATGACGGGCCGGAGGCCGAGGTCGGCGGAGCCCTGGTCGGAGAAGGGCGAGAGCCCGTAGATTCCGAGGCCCACGCGCACGAGGTCGAAGTGGCAGTCGGGACGTGAGAGCGTGGCGGGCGTATTGGCGAGGTGACGCACCTCGACGTCGATGCCGGCCTTCTCTGCGGCGGCCACGGCCTCGCGGAACGCCTGCACCTGGAGGTCGGTCTCGGGACGTGTCGGCTCGTCGGCGACGGCGAGGTGGGAGAAGATCCCGACGACCCGGATCAGGCCCTCCTCCTGGTAGGCGATGGCCCGGCTGAGCAGGGACTCCCACTGGTCCGGCGGGCAGCCGTTGCGGCCGAGGCCCGTGTCGATCTTCAGGTGCACGATTGCCGGGCGTTCCAGTTCGCGGGCTGCAGCGGTCACGTGCTCGAGCTCCCATCCGGAGATCCCGAGGTCCAGTCCGTGCTCGACGCCGGCGGTGAAGTCGCTGCCCATGGTGTGCAGCCACGCGAGGATGGGGGCTTCGATGCCCGCCTTCCGCAGCGCGACGCCCTCGTCGATGTGCGCGACGCCGAGCCACGCGGCTCCCGCCCCGAGGGCGGCACGCGCGATGGGGAGGGCGCCGTGGCCGTAGGCGTCGGCCTTCACGACGGCCATCACCCGGGCGGGGTGGGCGACGTCGCGCAGGTGCCGGATGTTGTGCCGCAGGGCGTCGAGGTCGATCTCTGCGGCACGTTCTGAGGAAGTCACCCGCCCTATTCTGCCAGCTTGCGCGGGGCTTCCGCCGGGTTGATTACCCGGGAGGGAGCGGGAACAATCGAAGGCGTGTTCGAACCTCCGTCCGTCGCCCCCGGGTGTGTGCTCCCCGACGAGGACGGAAGTGCCTGCGGCAGCGCCACGGGCGCAGCGCCCTTCCCGCTCTGCGCAGCACACCTGGCACTGGTCGCGGAGTGGTCGGAGGCCGAGTGGGGCTCCACCGACCTCCTGCCGGTACCCTGCCGTGCGTGCGGTTCGCGGATCGGGGTGCGGTACCCGTCCGGCTGGGTATGTGCGGCCTGCGAGTGGCGGGTGGGCGACGTCCTCGATGACGGCCTGCCGCCTCCACGCGTCGACGTCGTCTACTACCTCCGGTTCCGGGACCGCATCAAGATCGGGACGACGGCGAACCCGCGTCGGCGTTTCGCCCGCATCTGGCACGACGAGGTGCTGGCGTTCGAGCGCGGCGACCGGCTCGTCGAGCGGCGTCGGCACGAGCAGTTCGCAAGACTGCGGCTCGATCGGTCCGAGTGGTTCGAGGCCGCCCCGGACCTGGAGGAGCATGTGGCACGCCTCGCGGCGGGCGTCGACGACCCGTGGGCGCTGTACGTACGCTGGCTCGGTGAGGCCGCCGCCCTGCGGGGGTGACAGTCGATCCTCCCGAAGGGCGGGCAGCGGTTCGCCGGATCGGCGGTGATCAGCGCGAGCAGGTGTGGTCCTGGCCCTCGCCCGGGTCGTCGGGCGGCCTCGGGACATACGCGCGGACGCTCGGGCGGGCATCCGCCGGGCTGGGTTCGCCCGGGAGGGCCCTCTCCGGGCGGGCCTCTGCCGGGGTGGCCTCCTCCGGACGAGCTTCGCTCGGCTGCGTCTCCCCCGGGCGCACATTCTCTGGACGGGCCTCCGCCGGCTGCACATTCTCCGGGCGCGCATTCTCCGGACGGGCCTCCGCCGGACGGAGTGACGGCGAGGCGTCCGACTGCCGGGCGATCGTCGCCGTCGCCCGGCGCAGGGCCTCCGTGGGGACGTCGGACACCAGGTCCTCCAGGAAGGCGTACCGGCGCAACCACTGCCGCCGCACGCCGTCGCGCCCCGCACTGACCCGGTGCCACCAGTCCGCGATGTCCCCCCAGCCCGGTGCGGCCAGGGAGCCGCCCACGTGCTGCACGGACAGGGAGGCGCACAGGTTCGCGAAACGGAGACGGTCGGCGAGCGGGAAGCCCGCGAGGTCACCCATGACGAAAGCCGCCCCGAAGCAGTCACCGGCGCCCGTCGGATCGTAGGCGGACACGGGAAGGGCCGGCACCCACTCCTCCTCCCCCGTCTCCGAGTCGATGGCCATGGCCCCTTGCTGGCCGACGGTCACGACGGCCACGGGCACACGGTCCGCCAGCGAGTAGAGGGCCGCCCACGGATCATCGGTCCGCGTGTACGCCATGGCCTCGGCGGCATTGGGCATGAACGCGTGGAAGTGCTCGAGCGAAGCGAGCGTCTCGGGCGCCCACTCCCCCGCGGCGTCCCAGCCCACGTCCCCGAACAGCTTGGTGCCGCCGGCGGCTGCGGCCTTCGCCCACGGCTCCACCTCCCGCTCGAGTCCCACGATGGCGGCCCGGCACGACGGCGGTGCGCCGATCAGCTCGGTGGCGCTCAGCGGAGAGGGGTGGCCATGCGTGATCATCGAGCGGTCGTGGTGCACGGAGAGGGACACGGTGACGGGTGAATGCCATTGCCCGAACACGCGCGACCGCGAGAGGTCGACGTGCTCCTGGTCCTGCAGCACGTCCCAGTTGGACTGCCCGTACGCGTCGTCGCCGAAGGCGGCAGCGAGCGTGGTGCGCAGACCCAGCCGACTCGCGGCGATCGCCTGGTTGGCGATCCCACCCGGCCCGGAACCCATGCCCTCCGTCCACACCTCCGTGCCGGGCGACGGCAGCTGTTCGAGGCCCGTGAAGATGATGTCGAAGAACACCTGTCCGGCGAGCAGGAGGTCGAACTCGGGCCCGTCCGGGCTGCGCGTGGCCACCAACGGATCGAAGCGGTGCTGTTGGGCCATGTACGGCAGAATACTTCCAAGGAGCCTCGCGCGGGCGCCCGGCGGCCCGATTTCGAGCCCGGTTCCGAGTCCGGGCAGCAGCAACCCGACGAAACCCATGACGAAAGCGGGACGAACCTTGCCTGAGACGTTCGGTACAGGTGCGCGGCTCGTCATCGTGGGCGGAGGAGGCTTCCGTGTGCCGCTGGTCTACCGTGCGCTCGCGGAGGGTCCGTTCGCGGGGCTCGTGTCCGACGTCGTCCTGCTCGACGCCGAGCCGGAGCGTGCGCGCGCGATCGCGCGGGTGCTCGAGGCCCTGCCACGCACGGGTGGGGACCCCCGGCCGTCCGTGCGCGTCGAGGACCGCCTCGAGGATGCGCTGCCGGATGCCGACGTCGTCTTCGCCGCGGTGCGCAGCGGCGGCACCGAGGGACGCATCCTCGACGAGCGCGTAGCCCTGGCAGCCGGACTGCTCGGGCAGGAGACCGTCGGCGCCGGAGGGATCTCCTACGCGCTCCGCTCCATCCCGGACATGATGCGCGTCGCCTCCGTGATGCGCGAGGTCGCGCCGGACGCGTGGCTCATCAACTTCACGAATCCCGCCGGAATGGTCACGGAGGCGCTCTCGACGGTCCTGGGCCCCCGGGTCATCGGCATCTGCGACTCGGCTTCAGGCCTCGTGGCACGCGCGGCCCGTGCAGCCGGCGTGGACCTGCGTGGCACGCTCACGGGAGTCGACTACGTGGGCCTGAACCACCTCGGCTGGCTCCGCAGGCTCGACGACGGCGAGAAGGACCACCTCCCCGGGCTGCTCGCCGACCCTCTGCGCCTGGGTGGCTTCGAGGAGGGGCGGCTCTTCGGTCCGGACCTGCTCCGGGTCCTCGAAGCGCTGCCCAACGAGTACCTGTTCTACTACTACTTCCACCGCGAGGCGCTCCGCTCAATCAGTGGTGCGGACAGGACGCGGGGGGAGATCCTGCGGGACCAGCAGCGGGACCTCTACCCGCGGCTCATGGCCGCCGGTGACCCCTTCGGCGTCTGGGAGGCCGCCCGGCGCGAAAGGGAGTCCGGCTATCTCGCCGAGGGGCGGACCGGTGACGAGGAGCGCGACGAGGCGGATCTCGCCGGGGGTGGCTACGAACGGGTTGCGCTGCAGGTCATGCGGGCGCTGCTCACGGGCCGGCGTGCGGAGCTGATCCTCAATGTGCGCAACGGGTCGACGTTCCCCGATCTGCCGGAGGACGCCGTCATCGAGGTACCGTCCGTCGTGGACCCGACGGGAGCCCACCCCCTGCCGGCGGCGCCCCTGACGCTTCACCAGCTCGGTCTCATGGCGGCCGTCAAGGCCGTCGAACAGGACACCGTGCGCGCGGCGGTGCACGGCGACCGCGATGCCGCCCTGCGGGCCCTTGCCGGGCACCCGCTGGTCGACTCGTTCCACGCCGCCGGGCGGGTACTCAGCGGTTACGAGGAGGCATTCCCCTCGCTGAGGGCGTCCTGGGTCGGCTGAGCCTGCGCTCCTGACATCATTCGCCGTCGCATCTCCCCGACGCCCAGGGACACCAGGGCGGCGTCGGTCGTGGCGGCGATCCAGCCGAACCCCGCCGTGGCGAGCAGGGCTGCACGCTCCGGTGTGCCCGCATAGGCGCCGGCAGTGATGCCGGCGTCCATGCAGGCGCGGATGATCCGGGTCAGGGGCGCGTCCCCTCTCGGTGCGGCCAGGAGGTCGTCGACGTGCAGCCCGAGCGTGAGTGAGAGGTCGAAGGGGCCGACGAAGATCATGTCGACGCCGGATACGGCGGCAATCTCGTCGGCTGCATCGAGTGCGGCAGCGGTCTCGATCATCACGGCGCACAGCGGCACGGTGTGCGTGCCGCTGTCGGAGCCCGGGCTGTGGACCGGGCGACTGCCGGGCAGGGGTCCCCAGCTGCGCGTGCCGTACGGAGGGTAGTGGCTTGCGGCGACCGCCTTCTCGGCATCGGCCACGCTGTCGACGAGGGGCACGATGACGCCGTCCGCCCCCGCGTCCAGCGCCCGCCCGATCAGCGCGGGGTCGTTCGCTGCCACGCGTACGAGCATCGGGGCAGCGTCCGACGGTCGGAGACCCAGCGTGGTCCGGAGGGCGTGGTCGTCGAAGTGCCCGTGCTGTGCGTCGAGGCCGACCCAGCCGACGCCGGACCTCGCCAGCTCGGCGGTCAGTCGGGGTTCGCCCAGGGTCGCCCAGGCGCCGAGGAGCGGATCGTGGACGGGCTGTGGGGCAGTCATGCCCCATTGTGTCCCGTGCTGGACCGTTGTCGGTCGTGTCGGTCGTGTCGGTCGTGTCGGTCGTGTCGGTCGTGTCGGTCGTGTCGGTCGTGTCGGTCGTGTCGGTCGTGTCGGCCGTGTCGGTCGTGTCGGTCGTGTCGGCCGTTCGCGTCAGCCGTCGCCTCGGCCGGCGCGTCGCTGTCCGGCGGTTGCCCCGCAGCCGTTCACGTCCCTGGTCCGCGCTGGACCGCCGTCGCCCCGCTGTCGGTCGCGTCGGCGTTCCGCGGGACCCTGGCTAGAGGAACCGGTGCATGATGTGGAGGCCGGTCGGTCCAACCGAGGGGTGCATGAACGCTCCGGGAACGGTGCCGACGATCACGAAGCCGAGCGACGTCCACAGGGCGACCGCGCGTTCGTTCGTCTGCACCACGGCATTGAACTGCATCGCTGTGTACCCTGCGGCTCGCGCCTCCTCCAGCACGTGATCGGCGAGGGCGCGGCCGACGCCCCGGCCTCCGGCGTCGACGGCCACCAGGAAGGAAGCATTCGCGACGTGGGCCCCGTTGCCGCCACGGTTGGCGTGCAGTTGCGCGGTGCCGACCACGCGCTCGGTCTCTGCGTCGACGGCCACGAGGACGACGAGCGTCGGATCGGTGCCTCCGGGACCGGGAAGCCACTCGAGCCGTCCTGCCGCCTCATCCATGGACGTGTCCCAGCAGTAGGTCTCTCCTGCTCTGGCAACCGGCTCCATGATGGCCCAGAGGGAGGGCCAGTCATCCGGCCCGGCCGGCCGAAACCGGAGCATCAGGCCTTGAGGGCGTTGGCCCAGAGGTTGATGTCGGAGTCCACGGCGTATTCGTCGATGGCGAGCAGTTCCTCGGCGGTGAAGTCCAGGTT
>NZ_JBZCNH010000016.1:0-5921 GCF_058269215.1 Arthrobacter sp. TJ-238
GGGGGTTAAAGGGGTCGAGGCCCCACCGGTGGTGGGGCCTCGAGCCGTAATGGTTGTCCGGCGGTGTCCTACTCTCCCACACTCTCTCGGGTGCAGTACCATCGGCGCTGTGGGTCTTAGCTTCCGGGTTCGGAATGGGACCGGGCGTTTCCCCCACGCTATGACCGCCGTAACCCTTGCTACCAGTGGCCTGTCCGCGCCGTGTGCTGTCCCCTGGGTTCGGGGTGTGCACGCGGGTGGTGGCGTGGTAAATCTGTGGGGTTACATCGCTTCACCGTAAGCCCGTGGGCTGTGGGTGTTGCTGGATGTCGTATTCAGTTGTGCCGCAGCCCCTCCCCTGCGCCGGTCCCGCGGTGGTGCTGCGGTCGTGGGCGTGGTGGTGCTGTGGTGGTGGTTCCTGTTGTTGGTTGGGAACCGCATAGTGGACGCGTAGCATTCGATCTTCACCCGCCCCGTGAATCACTGCGGGGTGCCGGTTGTGGCTCCGGGGAATCCAGTTGCCTGGTTCCCGGTGTCACAGCCCGTGGCCCGTGGTGGGGGTGGGTGTGTGGTGTAAGTTATCGGCTTATTAGTACCGGTCAGCTTCACAGGTCGTTAGTCCCTGCTTCCACGTCCGGCCTATCAACCCAGTGGTCTGGCTGGGGGCCTCTCACACTCGAGGTGTATGGAAATCTCATCTTGAAGCAGGCTTCCCGCTTAGATGCTTTCAGCGGTTATCCCATCCGAACGTAGCTAATCAGCGGTGCACTTGGCAGTACAACTGACACACCAGAGGTTCGTCCGTCCCGGTCCTCTCGTACTAAGGACAGCCCTTCTCAAATTTCCTGCGCGCGCAGCGGATAGGGACCGAACTGTCTCACGACGTTCTAAACCCAGCTCGCGTACCGCTTTAATGGGCGAACAGCCCAACCCTTGGGACCTACTCCAGCCCCAGGATGCGACGAGCCGACATCGAGGTGCCAAACCATGCCGTCGATATGGACTCTTGGGCAAGATCAGCCTGTTATCCCCGAGGTACCTTTTATCCGTTGAGCGACGGCCATTCCACAATGTGCCGCCGGATCACTAGTCCCGACTTTCGTCCCTGCTTGAGATGTCTCTCTCACAGTCAAGCTCCCTTGTGCACTTACACTCGCCACCTGATTGCCAACCAGGCTGAGGGAACCTTTGGGCGCCTCCGTTACTTTTTAGGAGGCAACCGCCCCAGTTAAACTACCCATCAGGCACTGTCCCTGACCCGGATTACGGGCCGAAGTTAGATATCCAGAGTGACCAGAGTGGTATTTCAACGATGACTCCACGTGAACTGGCGTCCACGCTTCACAGTCTCCCACCTATCCTACACAAGCCACACCGAACACCAATACCAAACTATAGTGAAGGTCTCGGGGTCTTTCCGTCCTGCTGCGCGTAACGAGCATCTTTACTCGTACTGCAATTTCGCCGAGTTTATGGTTGAGACAGCGGGGAAGTCGTTACTCCATTCGTGCAGGTCGGAACTTACCCGACAAGGAATTTCGCTACCTTAGGATGGTTATAGTTACCACCGCCGTTTACTGGGGCTTAAATTCCCAGCTTCGTCCCACGCAAGCGTGAAACTAACCGGTCCTCTTAACCTTCCAGCACCGGGCAGGAGTCAGTCCGTATACATCGTCTTGCGACTTCGCACGGACCTGTGTTTTTAGTAAACAGTCGCTTCCCCCTGGTCTCTGCGGCCCCGATCCGCTCCGGCGAGCTAGTCGCCTTCACAGTTGGGGCCCCCCTTCTCCCGAAGTTACGGGGGCATTTTGCCGAGTTCCTTAACCATAATTCTCTCGATCGCCTTAGTATTCTCTACCTGATCACCTGTGTCGGTTTGGGGTACGGGCGGCTAGAACCTCGCGCCGATGCTTTTCTCGGCAGCATAGGATCACCGAATCCCCCCTTGACGGGGGTCCCATCAGATCTCAAGCATGTGATCGAACACAGAACCACGGATTTGCCTATGGTTCGCCCTACATCCTTAGACCGGGACTACCATCGCCCGGCTCGGCTACCTTCCTGCGTCACACCTGTTAATACGCTTACCTCCCGAGATCAGGTCCCGCGATCCACAAAAAACCACGTCACCACAAGGGTGGGCGGTCATGCTTCTGGCGGTTAGTATCCCTCGATCAGTATTGGCGGTTCTTCGCCGGTACGGGAATATCAACCCGTTGTCCATCGACTACGCCTGTCGGCCTCGCCTTAGGTCCCGACTTACCCAGGGCAGATTAGCTTGACCCTGGAACCCTTGATCATTCGGCGGACGGGTTTCTCACCCGTCTTTCGCTACTCATGCCTGCATTCTCACTCGTGTAGGCTCCACCGCTGGTTTACACCGCGACTTCACCGCCCACACGACGCTCCCCTACCCATCCACATCCTTGAACCAGGAGAACAAGTCTCCGGCTTGGGATCTATGTGAATGCCACAACTTCGGCGGTGTACTTGAGCCCCGCTACATTGTCGGCGCGGAATCACTTGACCAGTGAGCTATTACGCACTCTTTCAAGGGTGGCTGCTTCTAAGCCAACCTCCTGGTTGTCTGGGCAACTCCACATCCTTTCCCACTTAGCACACGCTTAGGGGCCTTAGTTGGTGGTCTGGGCTGTTTCCCTCTCGACTATGAAGCTTATCCCCCACAGTCTCACTGCTGCGCTCTCACTTACCGGCATTCGGAGTTTGGCTGACGTCAGTAACCTTGTAGGGCCCATTAGCCATCCAGTAGCTCTACCTCCGATAAGAAACACGCAACGCTGCACCTAAATGCATTTCGGGGAGAACCAGCTATCACGAAGTTTGATTGGCCTTTCACCCCTACCCACAGCTCATCCCCTCCATTTTCAACTGAAGTGGGTTCGGTCCTCCACGACGTCTTACCGTCGCTTCAACCTGGCCATGGGTAGATCACTTCGCTTCGGGTCTAGATCACGCCACTCACTCGCCCTATTCAGACTCGCTTTCGCTACGGCTTCCCCACACGGGTTAACCTCGCGACGTAACACTAACTCGCAGGCTCATTCTTCAAAAGGCACGCCGTCACAACTACTAAGGTTGCTCCGACGGTTTGTAGGCACACGGTTTCAGGTACTGTTTCACTCCCCTCCCGGGGTACTTTTCACCTTTCCCTCACGGTACTGGTCCGCTATCGGTCATCAGGGAGTATTTAGGCTTACCAGGTGGTCCTGGCAGATTCGCACGGGATTTCTCGGGCCCCGTGCTACTTGGGATCCTCTCCAAACGGCGTCACGCATTACGGTTACGGGACTTACACCCTCTCCGGCCGGGCTTTCAAACCCGTTCACCTATACGCACGCACTCATTTCACCAGTCCGGCAGAACTGGAACGGAAAGTCCCACAACCCCAGTGATGCAACGCCCGCCGGCTATCACACACCACTGGTTTAGCCTGTTCCGCGTTCGCTCGCCACTACTAACGGAATCACTATTGTTTTCTCTTCCTGTGGGTACTGAGATGTTTCACTTCCCCACGTTCCCTCCACGTACCCTATGTGTTCAGATACGGGTCACCCGGTCACTCGCGCGCCGGGCGGGGTTTCCCCATTCGGACATCCTGGGATCAAAGTTCGGTTATCAACTCCCCCAGGCTTATCGCAGATTCCCACGTCCTTCTTCGGCTCCTGATGCCAAGGCATCCACCGTGTGCCCTTAAAAACTTGACCACTAAGATCAAAAACATATCGAGAAAACCAGGCCCGAACATTTGTCCGGAACCAGATTATTCTTAGAAATTGCTTCTTTTTAAGATGCTCGCGTCCACTATGCAGTTCTCAACCAACAACCCCATCACACCCCCACCCACCCCCAATCAGGGACACGAGCAGAGCATGCGCGGGAAACCAGAAACAACCAAACCCCACCCCGGCCAAAAACCAGAACAGGGCCCTGTTATCTCAGGACCCAACAGTGTGCCAAACGATACCCGCCACCAACCACCAACCCGCCCTTTCCAACCCCGCCACCCCCACGCACCCACCCCCAAAGAGGACAGGACACGATCAGGCAACCAGGCGTACTCGAGCCGGCCAACACCAGCGACGACACCTATTCATTGATATTCCACCCATGAGCACCCACCGCGGAACAAACGCCCGCGCTATGGGCTGACTCCTGCGAACCCCACCCCCACCACAGTGGACGAGGACGAAGATTCGAGGCGCTCCTTAGAAAGGAGGTGATCCAGCCGCACCTTCCGGTACGGCTACCTTGTTACGACTTAGTCCCAATCGCCGGTCCCACCTTCGACGGCTCCCTCCCACAAGGGGTTAGGCCACCGGCTTCGGGTGTTACCAACTTTCGTGACTTGACGGGCGGTGTGTACAAGGCCCGGGAACGTATTCACCGCAGCGTTGCTGATCTGCGATTACTAGCGACTCCAACTTCATGAGGTCGAGTTGCAGACCTCAATCCGAACTGAGACCGGCTTTTTGGGATTAGCTCCACCTCACAGTATCGCAACCCTTTGTACCGGCCATTGTAGCATGCGTGAAGCCCAAGACATAAGGGGCATGATGATTTGACGTCGTCCCCACCTTCCTCCGAGTTGACCCCGGCAGTCTCCCATGAGTCCCCGGCATAACCCGCTGGCAACATGGAACGAGGGTTGCGCTCGTTGCGGGACTTAACCCAACATCTCACGACACGAGCTGACGACAACCATGCACCACCTGTAAACCGGCCACAAGTGGCTGACACATCTCTGCATCATTCCGGTTCATGTCAAGCCTTGGTAAGGTTCTTCGCGTTGCATCGAATTAATCCGCATGCTCCGCCGCTTGTGCGGGCCCCCGTCAATTCCTTTGAGTTTTAGCCTTGCGGCCGTACTCCCCAGGCGGGGCACTTAATGCGTTAGCTACGGCGCGGAAAACGTGGAATGTCCCCCACACCTAGTGCCCAACGTTTACGGCATGGACTACCAGGGTATCTAATCCTGTTCGCTCCCCATGCTTTCGCTCCTCAGCGTCAGTTACAGCCCAGAGACCTGCCTTCGCCATCGGTGTTCCTCCTGATATCTGCGCATTTCACCGCTACACCAGGAATTCCAGTCTCCCCTACTGCACTCTAGTCTGCCCGTACCCACCGCAGATCCGGGGTTAAGCCCCGGACTTTCACGGCAGACGCGACAAACCGCCTACGAGCTCTTTACGCCCAATAATTCCGGATAACGCTTGCGCCCTACGTATTACCGCGGCTGCTGGCACGTAGTTAGCCGGCGCTTCTTCTGCAGGTACCGTCACCAACCCCGAAAAGACCGGCTTCTTCCCTACTGAAAGAGGTTTACAACCCGAAGGCCTTCATCCCTCACGCGGCGTCGCTGCATCAGGCTTGCGCCCATTGTGCAATATTCCCCACTGCTGCCTCCCGTAGGAGTCTGGGCCGTGTCTCAGTCCCAGTGTGGCCGGTCACCCTCTCAGGCCGGCTACCCGTCGTCGCCTTGGTAGGCCATTACCCCACCAACAAGCTGATAGGCCGCGAGTCCATCCAAAACCACAAAAGCTTTCCACCAACACCACATGCGTGGGAAGGTCGTATCCAGTATTAGACCCGGTTTCCCAGGCTTATCCCAGAGTCAAGGGCAGGTTACTCACGTGTTACTCACCCGTTCGCCACTAATCCACCAGCAAGCTGGCTTCATCGTTCGACTTGCATGTGTTAAGCACGCCGCCAGCGTTCATCCTGAGCCAGGATCAAACTCTCCGTAAATGATTCACAGACACAACACGACACCCCGGGAAAACGGGACACCCTGCTGCACAAAATTCGAAACCAGCCAAAAAAACCAGCCACCACACGGGGTGCGGCAACCAGCAAATTCAACCAATCAAAAAACAATCGGTATCAACAAACTTGGCACACTATTGAGTTCTCAAACAACAGGA
>NZ_JBZCNH010000017.1:0-2718 GCF_058269215.1 Arthrobacter sp. TJ-238
GAGGCCCCACCACCGGTGGGGCCTCGACCCCTTTAACCCCCCAACACCCCCACCCAACACCCCCACCCAACACCCCCACCCAACACCACACGCAGCAGCCGGGGCACCGAAGGGAGGGTAGAGCGTGCCGACGTGCGCTCACGAGGTACAACCGTCGGGAGATCCTGACGATACGGCCAGGCTACGTTCGGAGCCATACGCGAAGCGGGCCGACGCCACGGAATCCGGCCGAGCGAGCGGCCTCGAGGTCGTCTCCGTGCTCGTACCCCACGAGGGGACGCCTCGGAAATGATCGGTGGACCGCGACGGGGAGGTCCTTCCAGATGACGGTCAGGTCATCAGCAAGCACAGTGAAGACGTTTGACAAGCCGACAACCGAGTCGCCCGCGTTGGCGATTGCTCCGCCGGCGATCCTGCCCTTGCGCCGGGCCACGAGCACCCGGACGGAGGGCTCGGCCAGGACATCAGCGGTCACCAAGCCCTCCAATCCCGCGGTGGTCTCCCACTGGTAGAGCTCCTCGAGCCCAGTGATGCTTGTCCAGTCGAGCCGCGTGGTGTCGCTCTGTTCGAGGTCGCAGAAGATCCACTCTGCAGTGAAGAGCACTACGAAGTCCTTCCCGCTGAGATCCAGAGTCGCCCAACTGTCCTTAACGGAGCAGGCTGCCCGGTCTTGTAGCGCCTCCACCACAGCGCACGCCGAGGTGGACCTTCTCTCACTGATCAACTCTGGGTAGAACGCTGGAGGAGTTCCTTGTGCGATCCACACCCCTCCTTCGCGTGAGGTAGGGACCTGGTGAGTACGGCACACGAGGTCACACCATTCCACGTTGTTTCGAACCGCGGCCACGACCTCGTCCATGAAGGGGAGCTTACGGCGCACGGTCGCCGGCTGCGCCAGTGTTCATCCTGACCGGCAGTGGTAGGCCGAGCACTGGCGCCGGGAACTGAACGATCCACGCGCCGCATACAGTCCTGAGTTGCGACGACCGGTCTACACCCACTCCCTCCGCCGCAAGGGGGGTTCCGTCCCTCCCGGGCGCTGCACCAGTACCTGATTCACGCCGTTCAGCCCCCGCTCGAAACCGAGCGCGCTCGATGCCATATACAGCCGCCACACCCGGGCCCGTCCCTCGCTCGTAAGGCGCACCGCCTCGTCCCAGTTCTTCTCGAGGTTGTCCACCCAGGCACGGAGCGTCAGGCCGTAGTGCCGGCGCAGCGCTTCGACGTCGAGCACCTCCAGCCCTGCTGATTCGAGCGCCTCGATCATGACGGTGAGGCTGAGCATCTCCCCGTCGGGAAAGACGTAGCGGGGGATGAAGGAGTCCGGGTCCGGTGGCATCTCGCCGGCGTTCCAGGAGATCGCATGATTGAGGAGGCGTCCGCCCGGGCGTAGCAGGCTGTACAGACAGGATGCGTATTCGCCGATCTGATCCCGGCCGACGTGTTCGGCCATGCCGATCGAGCTGATCGCATCGAACGGGGTGTCGTGAACATCGCGGTAGTCCTGGACCCTGATCTCGATGCGGTTGGCGAGGCCGGCGCCCGACATGCGCTTCCGCGCGAGATCCGCTTGCTCGTTCGAGAGCGTGACACCGACGACGTCCACCCCGTAGTTCTGCGCTGCGTGCAGCGCGAAACTGCCCCACCCGCAGCCGACGTCCAGCACCCGCATGCCGGGCCGAAGACCGAGTTTGCGGCAGACCAGGTCGAGCTTCGCCTCCTGGGATGCGGCCAGGCCGGTCGTCTCGTCCTCCCAGACGGCGCAGGAGTAGACCATCGACGGCCCCAGCACGAGTGCATAGAACTCGTTCCCGACGTCGTAGTGGTGCGAAACCGCCGCGGCGTCTCGCTTCTTGGAATGCTTCCGCCCCGATCGGGCCAGGTTCATCTCTTCGGGCGGTGGCGTAGGGGGAAGACCCAGCGCTCCGACCTGGACGGCCGTCCGGATGAGCTTGATGCGTTCGCTCACCGTCGGAGGGCGGAACGCCTTCAGCGCCGCGAACTTGCCCACGGAGCTGATCGCAGAGAAGCTTTCGAAGAGGTTGCCCGGCCCGTCGATATCCCCTGCGACATACGCGCGGCTCAGCCCGAGCTGATTCGGAGCCCAGAGCATGCGCCGTAGCCCTCGCCGGGAACGGAACTCGATCACCGGGGCATCGCGCGGCCCTGCTTCTGAGCCGTCCCAGGCCTGAAGCCTCAGCGGTATCCCTTCGGTGCCCAGAATGATGCCCAACGCTTCGGCCAGCCGCGGCGCCACGCCCTTGTTCCTGCTCATGCTCCTGTCTACTACGACTCGTCCCCGTGATCCATAGCAGTACTGGCGGCCACCGGCCGGAAGCCTGCCGGCTGCCGTCGTCTGTACTTCGTCCCGCTCCCGGGCCGGCGATTCTCTGCACGTCGCCGCATGGACGTGCCGCTGGTTGCGGAAGCCGGGGCCGGACCTCAGGGCGACCTTCGAGGCGCTTTCGGCGCCGGCTCGCCCCCTTGCCCAAGCCTTCCCCGGACGAGGCCCGGACGGAGGACGACTCCCGTATCCACTGCCGTCACCCCCCGAGGTCGGCGCCCACGTGGTGCGGCCGGCACATGGGCCGGCGTGTGTGTTGGGTGGATAGTAGGTGGCGGACGGGTGATGTGTGGGTGGATTTGGTGGTGGGGGTGGGGTGGTCGTATAGTTATGGAGTTGCCCCGGTGAGGGCGGCAAACCCCCCTTGCAGAGTT
>NZ_JBZCNH010000018.1:0-1985 GCF_058269215.1 Arthrobacter sp. TJ-238
GGCGGCCGGGGCGACCACCTCCAACACCACACGCCAGGCGAGACCCCGCCCTGGAACGCGGCCGGCAGCGGTACACGACCGTGGACGACGCACAGTCAAGCTAGGCAGCCGGGAGCACTACCCCCTTGGATCGGCCGAACACAGCCGACGAACCCAGGCAGCCGTTGGCCGGAGAGGCCGGTAGCCATCAACGCGCCGGGGAGACCTGGACCCCATATCGGTGCGCCGGCGCGATCCGCTCGCCCCACGTGGGCGCACGCGAGGAGTCCACTGCCTCTGGGAGGACGAGCTGCCCCTTTCCGTCGATTGGACGAAGGCGGCCTTACCCGCCGCGCCGCTGAGCGGCACGCACGCGGCATACGGCCAGCTTGCCCGCGGGCGGGCTATGGGAACCTCCTCGGACCGCGAGTAGCTGCAGCGCTGCCTGCAGGAGCCACTTCCCCGTCGTCCCTCGTGGGCATCATCAGCGAAAGCATGAGACGCAGCAGCCGGCGTCCGGTGCCGTGCTTTCGAGCGACGTGGTCCTGAGCTGCGGCCGGTGGCGGGCCTGGCCCCAGGAGCGACGAGCTCGAAAGGGTGTTCACCGATTGCTCCGGAGGGTTGTGGTGTAGCCATCGACAGGTGTCACGCCAAGCACCGACATCAACCGATATCACCCCGACCACAGACAACGGAGAGCTGCCATGTCTCCGAGAGCCGGCGGAGACCCGTCATGATCGTGAACCGACCGAGGCCGGCCATCACCTCCGTTCCTGCCCAGCGGTGGTGAAGTACTGATCATGCTGCTTCCGCCATCCTGGGACGCAGGCCGTGACCGGCCGATGCTGCTCGAGGAGATCCTCGATCGTCCGGATGGGGCGGAGGCAGGCGGTGAGGCCCTCCCGCGCCCTTGCCGGGACGCTGCCTGCTGAGATTCCGGGCCTGAAGGATGCCGAGGACTCAGGTCTCGCCCCTACTGGATCGTTCCGCGTCGACGGCACCACGAGTTACCTGACCTCCCGCTCCATGGGGCAAGCTGTGCTGGAGCGGACCCTGCACTCCGGAGGAGAGGATCTCGGCCACCGACAGAACAACCAAGCAACAGCAGACCACGGCTCTCGGCAAGCGGGACTATGCCCACTGGCCACGGTGATGCTCAGCCGCACCACTGTGCTCCTGGCCCTGGCGAAGTACGGCCATCGTCTTTGGGTGGATGATCGACAAGACAGCGGGAGCTCTGACGGGTCGGCATGAATGGTCGACCGAACCACCTACCGGCTCACGCATAGTGGCCTCGCGGCCCGTAGGGCCGGAACCGGGATCCAGGGCCGCGCGTCAGGGACAGCGATCAACCGGCCACGAGCCTTCATCGGCAGAGCACATCAGCGGGTAGCACACTTTCCGCAGGCCCTCCCGGCTTCAAGCGCGATCCACTCCTGGCACGACTGCCCGAACGTCATCCTCCAGACGCACCGGGTTCAGATGCTCCGGAGCGTCATAGTAGGGGAGCCCACGCACGAGCGCAGGGCTCGACGGCCGGCGAGCAACCTGCACCATCGAGCACCCAACTGCCCCCGAACAACTCACCGGACGGGTGCCCGCACGGGGTGACGCAGACAACGCCGCTTCAGTTTGCTCGCACGGTGAGCGGCGTGTAATGTTTCATGAGTTGCCCCGGTGAGGGCAACCAACCCCTTCAAAAACTAGCGGTCGGTCCGTGCGCTCTAAAGCGAATCGGAATTAGGCCATTAATTGTCATGGGATTGTCTTGTCGTACGTCCTTTTCGCAGGCAGTAAGCCAAAGCGGAGGATTTGACAAGAGAAAACAGAATGAAATAAGCTGTAAACACAACGGCGAAGGAAAGCAGAGCCGAGAAGGTGCGAAAGCGCTGGTCCTGCAAGTAATCGAACGTTCCTGTTGTTTGAGAACTCAATAGTGTGCCAAGTTTGTTGATACCGATTGTTTTTTGATTGGTTGAATTTGCTGGTTGCCGCACCCCGTGTGG
>NZ_JBZCNH010000019.1:0-592 GCF_058269215.1 Arthrobacter sp. TJ-238
ACACCACACCCGGCCGGACCGCGACCAAAGCCCGCACCCTGCGCACCCGCCTGCACCCCGAACCCCTCCACACCCGCGCCGCGACCGCCGCCGCCCGCCGCCGCGTGGACCTCGAACCCGACCACGACGCCATCGCCTGGCTGCACATCTACCTCCCCGCCACCGACGCCACCGCCATCGACACCCGCCTCACCACCACCGCCCGCACCCTGCACACCCCCACCGAAACCCGCACCCTGCCCCAACTACGCACCGACACCCTCACCGACCTCCTCCTCACCCCCAGCCGCCCCGAAGGCCCCTGCCCCGGGGCCGACGGTGCCGATAGTGCCGATAGTGCCGATAGCGCCGACGGTGCCGATAGCGCCGACGGTGCGGACCAGGGTACCGGTGGGGTGGCGGAGCCGCGGATCCGGGCCCACGTCAATGTCACAGTGCCCGTACTGACCCTCCTGGGCCTCGACGAGGCACCGGCCGACCTCGAAGGCTACGGACCCATCCCCGCCGACACCGCCCGCCGCCTGGCCGCCCACGCCCCCTCCTTCACCCGACTCCTCACCCACCCCGAAACCGGGGCCGTGCTCAGCGTCGG